>JAQTUD010000050.1 GCA_028710405.1 Candidatus Omnitrophota bacterium | reverse complement strand
CATTCGCCCCTGCCTTCAGACGCAGATCCTCGGAACCTGCGGTTACACTGGTAAACTCTGTCGCGCCGCTTGCGTCGGGGGTAAGATTACTTGATTTGAGTGAATGGGCCCCGGGCGCAGTGTCATCAGAGGAAATGTTATAATCGGAACCGCTGGCAAAAGGCGTGCCCCTAAAATCATAACGATAATTGCCGATCGCGACATTATTTTTGACTAAGGAGGTACTACCCAAATATACGCCACCGTAGCTGCTTTCATCCCTGCTATTAGTGTTGTATATGGTATTATTATAAAAATAAACAATATTACTGGCGGGTATAATAAGAGCGCAACCAGAAATATTATAAAAGATATTATTATATATCTGCAAATTTTGCACGTACGGAGTGGCTGCGTATGAAAGTATCGCCTGGGCGAACGTGCTTGGCGAACCCATATCATGGATCAGGCAATTTTTGATGGTTATGTTTTTACTTGATTCTCTTATTAAAAAAGCAGTACTTGCTGCCGCGCGGCCGCTGCCATCTATTTCCAAGCCATCAAATTCATAATCGCTTGCATACCAACCCTGTATCAAAGAGAAAAACTCTGTCGCTGTGGTCGGCTTCAAATAAAAACCCGTATGCGCGGTGCCATTGTGTCGCTGGCTAAGCGGCGTACGTATAATTACTTTATGCTGGGCATCAGCGTGGATCGTATTGTATGCAACCATGCCGCCTAATTGCACCGAATCATCCAGCCCGCTTGGCCAATCGTTGTAACACTCGGCCACCAATACCGCCGTATCGCCTCCATCTGTAATCTGGAACATATTGGTGTCAACCCCGCCGACCCGCCACTGGTCACCGGATGTAAAAGCGAATGCTCCGTTTGAAATACTTTTAACGAGTATTTGGGAAGCGCCGGCGTGAACCACCGTGCCGGTAACGCTCTGGCTTGCGCCCCCTCTATATAAGGTAACCGACGCCGCGTCAGCCACTGTGCCTGTCTTGGCACCGGAGAAAACCCTGGTCGTGTTCAGAGTATAATCCGTTTCATCGCAACCAGATTCCCATGTGCTAAGTAAATTATAATCCGGTGCCGGGCTTGTTGCGCCTGCCACGCGGATATTACAGATAAATTCCTTGGCTGCCTCGTCGGCGCCCACATCCCAGCCCGTGCGGGTGTGATTATCAATGTCTGTAGTAATAGGACAATTGGCGTCGGAGGACAAATTCATTCCCACGCCCACAGCGCAGGAATCCGGCTGGACGCGATAATCCTCATAGCCGGTTGTGCGCGAGACAAACTTTACGTCGCTTAAAGTCTTGCTGATTATGTTACCCTCGCCACCATAGTCATCGGCAGTCGCGTCAGATGAAATATTGTTAGAGGCAGTAACGCTTGTCGCCGTGGTAAAATCATAATCAGCGGTAGTATTGCCTATAGAAAGATTATTACGCAACGTGTAGGCCCCAGTGGTATTGGTCATGATCCCCGTAGCGCACTTGTAAACTGTATTGTTGTATATATATGTTTGTCTTCTTGCCTCTATGCCGTAGGCGAGGCAATTGTATACGATGTTATTATAAAATTTAAATCCGCCAGGATTATAGGCGCTGCTATATATGCCTGACCCGCAGTCATACACGATATTATTATAAACTGTTGATGTGTAATTTGTACTTATAGCAGGCCCTCCACTAGTGCTGTATTTGAACCCATATATAAGGTTCTCCGAAATCGTTGGGATACCGCCCGCATCGCCGTAAACATAAACCGCGTTTTGACTCCAATTCAAAGTGGTCGGAGCTAAAATTTCCAATCCTTCTATTTTGGTATATCCGCTACCTGCAGAGATGGCTATCGCAATATCATTTGTTGCGCCGCATTTCAGCCTAAATCCTGTGCCGGCGAGGCGCTTATGCCTTTCGCTTGTGGGCGTGTAAATTTTAACATAATGCGTGGCGTCCGTTGTCCAGCCAGTGAGCGTTACATTATCAAAAAGCGTATCATCAGCCCCTGTTGTTGCCCAATCGTTGTAACACTCCGCCACTTGAATTGTATTATTACCTGCAGCGGTGATGTTGGCGGCTTGGCCGGCGTTCCAGGCAGTAAGAGTGGTATAATCGCCGCCGGCGGTGGCGCCCGCGCCCACAGTGCCTGTTTCGTTGGCCGCGGTTTGAGCGTAGGTAAATTGCGTTTGGCTGGCTACGCTGGCGATAACAAAGGTGCCTTCAAAAGAAGCAGTGCCGTCTGTGCCGGTCTCAATGACAATACTTTGGCCGGCCACGAGATTACTATTAGGGTAAGCCGCGCTCAGAACAACCGTTACCACGTTACTGGCCCGGGCAATAGTGGATATGGTCTGGCCCTTACGGATGAGCTTAGTAACCGTAGTCTGCGCCTGCGCCTGGGTCGTCAAAACGCCCAGCATCGCCAGCGCCATCACCGCAAAAACCGTTATAAGTATAAGTTTCTTCTTCATCTTTGGCTCTCTATCACTGTGCTCTTATCCACAATCTCACTGGTATCCAGGGCCGGTTCGCTCTCCGCGGCTCCCTTGGCCCGAGCTACTTGCTGTTCCAGGACGCCTTTTTTATGCAGGTTGACCTTATACTTCCTCTGCCTGATAATATCTCTTACAAACTGACCGTCTTTATCTTTTCTGCCGGCCGCTTCCTGCGGTTTCATAAATTCCTCAGCCTGCGTATCCGTCAGATGGGCGGGGATGATGTAGAAATTATTCTTCTCGCTTGCCCCCCACAGGAAGCCCGCGGGCTTGATCATAATGATATCACCTTCCTCATAAGAGCCGGAATTACCGCGCTTGATAAGGACTTCATAGGGCTTTACGCCAGTGCGGGTCTTTTTGGTTTCTTCTTCATCTTTCTGCGTTGTTTGAGCCGTTTCCTCTGCTGAGCCTTCTTCGGCAATACCTGTTTCTGAAGTTTCGAGGCCGGTTTCGGCTTCGGATGGGCCTTCAGAAATGGCAAATACCCCGCCGGATACGTCAAAGACTTTAGGATCCAAAGCGTCGGAGACTTTCACCAGGGCCTTGGCAGAAATTGCGTTCGGTACCCTCCAGGAATATGTTCCCGTATTGTTTAGCGCCGGCATGATGACCTGATAAGTTTTGCCGCCATCAATGGAATATTCCAATTTCATTTTATAAGACGGTTCGTATTCCCAGGCGCTCCAGCTAATTCCATAATCGCTGCCTACTTTTATCTTTTCTCTTCCGTCCGGTTTAATCAGGGTAATTGCCCCGGGCAGGTAATCCAATGAAAACTCCTGCAGGCGGCTGGTGGAGGAGGAGATACTCTTACGGCCTAATCTTACCTTCCATCTTAAAGACTTCCCCTCCTTAAAATCTTTCCTGGAAGCGTAATAATATTTTTCGCTGGCGCAATCTTTCTTGAATTCCTCTGCCACGCCCGTGGCGGAGATATCAACTGCCGCCGATGATGTGTCGGGAATAGCTGCCTTCCATTTCGGCACTCCTATGCGCACAGGAAACGCGGTATAAACTACCGGCGATAAATATTCACCTTCGCTATGCCGGGCATCCAAAACCAGGTCTCCGTTACCGGCTACAGTTACGCCGCTAAACTCCGCTAAATTCACGGCCAGCGCAGGGGCAAGCCCGGTCTTGGTAATATCTATCTGGGGCACAGGATCAGCCGGCTGGCGCGCCCTTGCCCAAGATAGGTCTTTCGCAGTTTTAAAGAAATCAATGATCTCATCTTTGGTTAAGTCCTTGGCCTCTAAGGTTTTTACCTCTGCGCCGGTTTTAAGTTTATATTCAATGATGCGCCCGGTGAAATCATAGGCCTGCCATTTCTTCGTATCAAAGGCAGCGGCGCTAAAATCTTCAAAAAAGTCAAAGGTTCCAGATCCGCTTGATAAATCCTCGGCAGCGGGTTTTCCGTAATAGACATAAATAAGTAATCCGTTCTTAGGAAGTTGCGGGATTTTTACCCAGAAGGTGGCCACGCGGTCAGGCGCCTGGCCTTGCACAGATTCGCGCCAGAAAGAAAGCAACGTTTCTTTATCTGCTTGGGTAAAGCGCGCATCTGAAAAGTCAGACTGGACTATCCCTTTTAAGACAACATCATAGCCGCCCGCCTTGGTGGACTCGGCTACTTTAATGGGGACTTGGTAGTTGAAGAGTTCGCCGGCTTCTGTGCCTTTGATATAAATGGGCTTGCGGAATTTAAAACCGGAGAGTTCAGGCGCGCCCCAAGTGCTGTTCATCCCGGAGACGGTAGTATAGACGATCCTTACTTCGGCCAGCTTGCTTGCGGCCGCAAGCGTAGCCCGCCATTTTAAGTTTGCCCCGCCGGTGAAATCTCTCCGTTCCAAGGGGACGCCGTTTGTTACTGGCACATAAGTCAGCTGTTCGCCGGTGGCGCTCACCTCTAATTTTACCTTGCCGCTAAATTTCCAATTGATGGTTATGCCGGAGATCAGGTCTTTGGCCTTGTAGGGGATGATCAATTCATAGGTGCCCGCGGCCCCCAAAGATTCCACCGCGCCGTCAGAAGCAATAACTGCGCCTTCTAATTTACCATTGCCTTTAAATAAATACGTCCCCTGGCCGTCGCCGCGATAGGTCAGGCTTGAGGTCAAGGCCACCCGTTCCGACGCGGCAAAGGCCGCCGGCGCCAGACTTAAGGATAATGCCGCAAGTGTCATCAATACGATTATTCTTTTCATCTTACACCGCCGCTTTTTTCCCTGATACTAAAAGCCCGGTCAGAAAGATCAAATACCCCCGGCTCAAGCGCGTCAGATATCCTGATTAGCGCCGCCGAAGAATTTAGCTGCCCCGGGACCAGCCAACGATAACTGCCGGTATTGGCTGCCGAGCCGGTAATGATCCTATAAGTCTTGCCTTTGTCTAAAGAATACTCCAATTTTAAAAGATACCCGGGTTCGTATTCTTGCGCGCTCCAGAGGATATCGCAATAATCCCCGGCAGCCAGCTCTTCTTGCCCATTAGGAAAAAGCAGGGTAATCACTCCCGGATAATAATCCAGGCTTACCCTGCCTAATTCTTTCTGCTTATCCTGTGCTGAAAATTCCGCCTGCCACTGCAGGCGCCTGCCGGCTACAAAATCACCGCGGGAGACGTAGTAGTATCTTCCGGGCTGGGCGCCTTTCCTATATATAGCGCCTGTGTCCGCACGGATGCCTAAAGGATGCCCTGCCTGCGGGACTATGACCCGCGCGTTAAAATCTATAGGGTGGGGCCTGGCAGTATATCTGCCTGAAACTGCCCCCTTTGCCAGAACCAAATTTCCTTCTTTGGATAAAGCCACTCCGGAGAAATCCGGCAACTCTACCGCTTCCTCTTTTCCGCTTGCCAGGGCCTGCGGCAGGTTCTTGGCGTATTGGCGCACCCTTACCCAGTCAAAATAGACCGCTCCGCTTGAGCCTTTGGCGCATTCGCCTTTTAGCCCGATATAGCCTTCGGTCAAGCCGCCGGCGATATCCGAGAAACGCAACTGCGCCTGGTTCTTCCCGTCTTGGGCGTCATCTCTTTCAAAAATAAGATTTAACCCGTCAACGCTGACCCGATAAATATAAGGATGATTTGTAGTAATAGGAGCGCCGATATTTACTTTCACGATATCTCCTACGGCGATAGTATGCTCGGCCCCGGGGAATGCGGAAGAGTAAGCCGCCTGGCCGAAAGAAGCGTAAATCGCGGGCTCTTTTTTTTCACGGGCAATACCGGTAATACCACAGGAGCCCACAGATGATGCCTGGTATTCCATTATTCCGTTACTTAATTTAAAATCGCGCGAGAGTATCCGGCTATTCTCCAGCCTCAGTTCGGAATTTATTATCTCGGCCTTGCCCTTGAGCTCATTATAAATCTCCCACTTTTGCGGGTCAAGTTCTTTTCCGGAAAAATCTTCATAGAAATCAAATACCTCTTCCGCATCGGAATTGCCTCCCGCGGCTGGATTACCATAATAAACGTATAAGCGTAATAACTTCTCTCTGGGTATCTGCGGGACCTTCACCCAAAAAGTAGCCAGGCGCCTGCCGGGTGTGCCGGAGATATTCTCCAGATAAAAACTCAAAGATGTTTCTCCATCGGAAGCGGTAAAGCGGATATCATTAAAATCCGCGCGCGCTTTTCCCTGGCATTGCAGGTCAGCGCCTTCTGTCAAAACAGACTCGCCGATTTTAAACTTCATCTGATAATTGAATAATTCTTCATCAGGCGGGCCTTTGATCTCTATTACTTTTCTGAATTTTAAACCGGATAACTGCGGATTGCCGAAGGTTTCTTGCGTGGAGATACTGACGCGGCCCAAAGAGCTCCCGGGCTCTAAGTAAGCGCGCCAGCGCAGGCGCTCTCCGGCGGTAAGGCCTTTATCAAGCGGGACGCCGTTAACTACAGGGGTATAATCCCTGCCGTTATTGGCGCTTACTTCCAGGCGCACTTTGCCTGTGAAATCCCAGTTGGCGCTCGCCGCGGAGACTGCTTCTTCAGTGGCCACTGTTTCTGATTCATACATCTCTACACCCCGTGCGTGAGGATAAAAAACAAAAGGGTGCTGCCAGGTAAAAGTATCGGCCCGCCCCTGACTGAATACTAACACCAGGAGAAGCCCTAACCATAAGCCCCTTTTTCTGCTTTCTATATTCTTTCTCATGACACTTAGAATATAACATAATTATAAGGCGCTAACTATGGTCAAACTACTCTATTTCCCCAGTAAAACTACTCCTGTCTTGGAACCTGTTTCCAACCCAATCGGGAAACTGTTTCCGTTTTGTTCGGGACAGTGTCCCCTTTCATATATTAGAATCCAGC
>JAQTUD010000049.1 GCA_028710405.1 Candidatus Omnitrophota bacterium | reverse complement strand
TCTTCAGGATCAACCGCTTGAATTCCAATAATTGCTTCTTATTCATCGCCTTCTTCACCGAAGGCGCTCTCCCGGTCTTCTTCGCGGCGGCCCGGCGGACTTTCTTTTTCATCTTAGGTTTTTTAGGGGACAATTTATTGCTCCTCTCCGATAGCTTCAGCGCACTTGGCGCAAATCAAAGGATGCGCTTGTGATTGACCGATGGAAACACTGTAATTCCAGCAACGGGGGCACTTCTGCCCCTGGGCCCTATCCACAGATACGCTGATACCGCTAGCCGTTTCGGCTTTTTCAATTCTGACGCAGGAAACCTTAAAGATCTCGGCTAAATCCTCTCTTAAGCTTTCTAAATATTTATAACGGATTTCATCATTTGTCAATACAATTATTTGCGCGTCAAAAGAACTTCCGATCAGACCCGCGGCGCGCTTGGCCTCTAACAACTTTGCGGCCTGCGGTATCAGCTCCAAAGCCTGGGCAAGTTGCGCGTCAATTGTTTCTGCAGCCGGTAGATCTCTCTGGGCGAATACAGGATTAATCTGCGGCCACTCGGCAAGGTGTACACAGCTGACAGAAGAATCTTTTTCTTCTTTAGGCATATGCCTCCAGATTTCATCGGCGGTAAATACCAGGATCGGGCTTGAGATCCTTACCAGCACGTTTAATATTTCATAAATAGCCGTCTGCGCCGCCCTCCTCTCTACGGAGTTTTTGGCAGCGGTATAAAGCCTCCCCTTGACCATATCCAGGTAATACATAGACAATTCTTCGTTACAGAAATCATAGATACCTTTATATGCCTTGTAAAAATCAAAATTTTTATATGAAGCATCCACGGCAGCCAACATCTCTTCCAGCTTGAATAATATCCACTTATCGATCTTTTTAAATTTTTTGTAATCCGCTTTATCGCTCCGGGGATCAAAGTCATAAAGATTACTCAGGATAAACTTGGCGGTATTTCTTATTTTACGGTAGGCCTCGGATAAACGCTTGAGTATCTCCGGGGAGATCCGGATATCTTCGTTATAGTCGCTTGAGGCTACCCAGAGCCGCAGGATATCCGCGCCGTAATCCTTGATTATATCCTGGGGAGAGATCACGTTCCCCAGAGATTTGGACATCTTTCTGCCGTCTCCGTCAACGACAAAACCGTGGGTCAGGACGGTTTTAAAGGGGGGCTTACGGTCTATGCACATGGAAGGAATAAGAGAAGACTGGAACCAGCCACGGTGCTGATCGGAACCTTCCAGGTATAATGAACAAGGAAATTCCAATTCTTTTCTCTTCTTTAATACCGCCTGGTTGCTTACCCCGGAATCAAACCAAACATCCAGGATATCCGTGCCTTTGAAAAAGACTTTCCCCTTACAATGCGGGCATTCTGTATCTTTAGATATAAAATCTTCCGTCGGACGGATGAACCAGCAGTCAGAACCTTCTTTAGATACTAACTTGGCGAAATTATCAATCACTTCCGGCAATAGGAATTCTTCCTTGCAGCCAGAACAGACTAACGCCGGTATAGGTACTCCCCAGTATCTCTGGCGCGAGAGGCACCAGTCCGGCCGTAATTCTATCATCGCCGAGATCCTCTCCCTGCCTGCCGGCGGCACCCATTCTATATCTTTACCGGCTGCCTCCAATAACTCTTTCCTTAGATTATTATGCTCCAGGTTTAAAAACCACTGCTTGGTAGCCCGAAAGATGACCGGATTCTTGCAGCGCCAACAGTGCGGATAGGAATGCGTGATCTTGGCCGAAAATAAAAGGAGCCCTGCGCTCTGCAATTTCTCTATTATCGCCTTATTGGCATCATAAACATTTACCCCCTGGAATTCCCCGGCGGATGCATCAAAATTCCCCTTACTGTCCACGGGCATGATTATATCCAGCTTATATTTTATCCCGGTAAGATAATCTTCGCTTCCATGGCCGGGGGCGGTATGCACCAGGCCTGAGCCTTCTTCCCTGGAAACATAATCCGCCAGCACTACCCTTCCCTTTCTCAGGCCAAAAGGATGGGTATAAATCAATCCCTCTAATTCCCTCCCCTTGATCTCTTTGATTACTTCATATTCGGATATTCCGGCTGCGGCCAAAACATTGTTTAAAAGATCTTTGGCCAGGATCAGATCGCCTTTATCTGTTTTGATATAAACATAGGTAAGCTCCGGATGCGCCGCCACCGCCACATTAGCAATCAATGTCCATGGCGTTGTAGTCCAGATCAATAAATAGGCACCTTTTTCAAAATTTTTATTATCATCTAATTTGAATTTGACATACACCGAGGGAGAAGTATGGTCCTCATACTCTACCTCCGCCTCTGCCAAGGCAGTCTCACATTTAAAACACCAGTTTACCGGTTTTAACCCACGGTAGATATAGCCTTTTCTGACTAATTCTCCCAGCGACCTGATGATCGCCTCTTCATAATCCGCGGATAAGGTCAGATATGGATTATCCCAATCGCCAAAAATACCCAGGCGCTTAAATTGTTCTTTCTGTATGCCGACATATCTTAAGGCATAGGCATACGCCTTCTTCCTGAATTCTACCTGGTCGATCTGGTGCTTCCTGATATTCAGCTCCTTGAATAACTGGTGCTCCACCGGCAGGCCATGGCAGTCCCATCCCGGGATATAAGGCGAATCAAACCCCTTCATAGTCTTATATTTGACGATAATATCCTTCAGGGTCTTATTTAGGGCATGGCCGATATGGATATCGCCGTTGGCGTAAGGCGGGCCGTCATGCAGGATATATTTATCGCGGCCGCGGGAGCAATCGCGGATAAGCCGCAAAAGATCCTTATCCGTCCACTCTGCCAGAATGGCCGGTTCGGCTTTCGGCAACTGCGCCTTCATGGGAAAATCGGTTTTGGGTAGATTTAAAGTATTCTTATAGTCCATATTTTACTTTACATATTTTCCGATGATAATATCTAAATCCTTCTTTACCTTGGCTGGTATGAGCTTCCTGTCGGTGATGATCGCGTATTTAAGCGCCTGGGCGCAAGAGCAACTCCTCTCTTCGGGGAGATCCTTTATCGCCGCCGAAAGTATTTTTTTGGCGTTATCCACGTTTTTCAATAGGTTCTGGATCACCATCTCCACGGTCACGCTTTCATGCTGCGGGTGCCAGCAGTCATAATCGGTAACTGCCGCCAGGGTGGCGTAACAGATCTCGGCCTCGCGCGCCAGTTTTGCCTCGGCAAAATTAGTCATCCCGATAATATCCATACCCCAGCTGCGATAAAGCTTAGATTCAGCTAAGGTAGAGAATGCCGGGCCCTCCATATTTATATAGGTACCTTTGGGGTGTGCCTTTAAATTCAGCTTTCTGGCCGCTTCATATAATCCCTTTGCCAGTCCGGCGCATACCGGATGCGAAAACTCAATGTGCGCTACAACGCCTTCGCTAAAAAAAGACATCTCTCGCGCGTGGTTAGTGCGGTCAACAAACTGGTCCACTACCACAAAATCCATCGGCGCCATCTCTTCTCTGAGGCTCCCGCAGGCGGTGACTGAAATGATCCTTCCTACCCCCATTTTCTTCATAGCGAAGATATTGGCGCGGTAATTGATCTGGCTGGGGCTGATGCGATGGCCGATACCATGGCGCGGCAAAAACACCACCTCTTTCCCCTCCAATTCACCAAGCACCAACTCTCCTGAGGGCTGGCCAAAAGGGGTCTTAGGTTTAACTTTTTCCTTTATCCGTATCCCTTCTATATTGTATAAACCGCTTCCGCCGATGATGCCAATTCTGCCCATTATTACCCCCTTGATAATTCTCCGGCCCTTTTTAAAGCTGCCCTGACCGCATCCGTTAACGAACCACCATTGCGTAAAACTTCTATGCCTGCTTCAGTAGTGCCGCCTTTTGAAGCCACTCTTTTTGCTAATTCTCCGGGGGTTATATGCAAGGCCTCAGTGACAGAAATAGATGATGTTGTCACGCAATCCGCCGCTAATCTGGCCGCTTCATCATTAAAACCGACGCTCTTGGCCGCGGAAGTGAATTCTGGAATAAAATAATCTGTTTTATATTTATTCCACTCCGCCTGGGGTTGTTTATCAAATAAATAACCCCAGAATCCCGGCCCGCTGCCGCCGACGGCGGTCGCGGCGTTCATTAATTCTTCCGAGAGGGCAAAGGTATGGCCGATAGAATTAAATATCTTGATTGATAACTTTAAATCCCTCGCTCCTGCAAAACTGCCCTTACAAATATAAGAAACGGATTTACCGACAACAGCCCCAATATTAGGCATAACCCTGATTACCCCCGGAGCGCCTAAAACATTTTCGATATATTTCGTGGTAATGCCGGCGGCGATTGAAATAATCAATTTGCCATTCAGGTTATCCTTGATCTCTTCTAATAAAGGCAGGAAATCCTGCGGTTTGATCGCCAATATCACGACATCAACCCGGCGTATTAATTCAGTATTGCTTTTGACGATCTCTATGCCTGATAAATTTGCCAACTTATTCGCATCCTTATCAAATATAAAAACGCGATACTTGGATTTAGTCCGTTCGGCGACTGCTTTGCCCATGTTACCGCAGCCTATAATACCTATTTTTTTACGCAGAAACTTAAACATTTATTTCTAGCCCTCAAATATCGCCCTGCCAAGCCTGACCATATTAGAACCTTCTTCAATGGCAATGCCAAAATCATCGCTCATCCCCATGGATAAGATCGGATTATCGATTATATTGTTACTTAATTCTTTTAATTGCCGGAAGTATGGCCGGGCATCTTCAGGATTATTAACCGCCGGCGCGATAGTCATCAGGCCTCTTATCTTGACATTACAGAGCCGGCTGATCTCTCTTATTGCCTGGACGGCCTGGCCTGGCTTAAATCCAAATTTAGTATCCTCGCCAGATACCTTGACCTCCAGCAATATATCCTGAACTTTATTTATCCTGGCAGCCTCTTTATCGATCCCGGCAGCCAGAGAAACGCTATCTACGGACTGGATCAGGTCAAAGATCCTGACCGCATCCTTGATCTTATTACCCTGGAGGTGGCCAACCATATGCCATTTTATCCGTCGGGCGTCGGGAGTATTTCGTATTCTATTGTATTTAGTAACAGCTTCCTGGACCCTATTTTCGCCGATATCGGTTATTCCGGCACTAATCGCTTCCAGGATCTCTTCAATACTCCTGCCCTTGCTTATCGCCACCATCGTCAAAGTGGCGCCATCACAGGCGGCCTTCAAACATAGGTTTTGAATTATCTCTTTGATCTGAAGAATATTCTCTTTGATCATCGTGAATAATATATTATACCTAAGAAAAATATGGGGTCAATTAAAAGTATTCCTGGTAGGCATCCTTAAACCTATTGACGGCTTTAAGGATAAGGTTCTTGGCGGGTTGCCGGAAAAACAATGCCCCTTGCGGCTTCTCTTTCTGCGCCTGAAGGATAATCCCCAGGGCCACCAGATAATCCAGGTATTTCTGCCCGGAGAAAACGCGTTCCTCCTTGATCAGGGATAGGATCTGCGGGTTAGTAATGCGCCCCAGGCTCACCGGCATCTGCAAGGTATTCTCCAGCGTTTCAATAAAACCGTCTAATAAGCCGCAGCGCCCACAAACCGTAACGCTATCTACTTCGTGGCGGCGCATTTTCTTCTCCAATACTCCTTTTATCGCCAAACATACCGACTTCGCCTTAGGATTAATGATTTCAGCGATGAATTTCTGCTTGATAGTTTTATAAATACTGCTCTTCTTTACCAGTATCTCCTTATCATCATCTATCAATGCCGGGTCTGTGATCACCCCGTAAGATATCTTGATTTCCTCGGCCAAATCAAATGGCATCTGCAGAGTTTCTTCTAATTGCGCGGTCAGGTCATTCCCGCCTATGGGCAGGATCTCTATATCCGAAAGCACCCCTTCCCTGAATATTAATAATTCCGTGATATCGCTTCCTACATCGCAGAGTATATGCAGGCCCGTTTTAAGTTCTTCGCCGAAGACTGCGCTGGCACTCGCTAACCCGGAAAAAAATATCCCCTTGGCATCAAACCCTGACTGATTTATTACCCGGCTTAAGCTCTGCACGGTGGATAACTTCGCACAGACCAGATACAGATCTACTTCCAGCCTGTGGCTGTATAGGCCGATAGGGTTTAAAATGTCGCTCTTGGAATCAATAGAATACCCGCAGGGGATCTGATGCAACACCTCCTCCTCCAGGCTTGAGCCCAGGATACGCGCCTGTTCATTTATCTTATCCAGGTCAATCAGGGTAATAACCTTATTGCCTCTTTCTGCCAGGGGCATGACCGCGCGGGCATGCTTAGTTACTATATCCTGCCCGGATATACCGACGTAGACAGACTTAATATTGATATTTGACTTGGCCTTTAAATTCTTCATCAGCCTGGTGACGTGATTGACCAGCTCTATAGAATCAATAATGACCCCGCCTTGGCTGTCTTTGGCCGGCAGGCTGTCAAAGAATATATCGCTGATGCGCCCCGACCTGATCCTGGCCACGCAGGAAGCGATCTTACTGGAGCCTATGTCTAAAGCACAGATATATTCGTTATTGAGCATCTTTTAATTTTATTACCGGTTCTTTGAACCTCAGGTCAATATATTTTATATTATAAAGTTCCGGCCTCTCGTGACTGATCATACCCGCCAGGATGGCAACCTTATCCCTGATATTATCCTGGCCGAATTTGACTTCCAGGTTTAAAGGGATTATCCTGCGCCCCTGGGCCGCCGTCCCGGGAAACGATATGAATAACGCCGCGCTCGCCGGGTCGGCCACATCAATCTTGCTGATATAGTAATGCTTAAGGAGACTATCCCTGCCTATTTCTTTTATCAGGTTTAGGGCCAGTGTAAGTTCCTTAATATTATACCTGGTGCCGGGTTTAGGCCCGAAGATCTTTCTTTCCAGGCCGGAGATTACCGGTAGATTCAACCCCTGGATATCCTCCGGCGCGTTAAAAAGGACTCCCTGCTCGTCCACGGCGAAATTCCGGTAAAATTTTACTAATGCCAGGGCTCGGCGACGCAGGAAATCAACGAATATCCGGTCAGGCAACACCCTGACCAGCCTGATCTTATCGCAGGCCGGACAATTATTTAAAATAAAACGCGATTCTCTCTCCAGATCCACGCTGAATATATTCCTGCCCTTTAGATAAGATAAATCCGGCGTCTCCTGACCGCGGATAATGACATCTTTAATCCGGAAGTATCCGGAACTCTGCAGGATTCTCCAAATATATCCTATCGCCAGCAATATAGCAAGAAAAATTATGGCGATAATGATCACCGCTCGTGTAGGAAAATTAAACTTCTGCTTTTTCATACGCCAACCTGATTAACCTTAAACATAGATCGCCGAATTCTATTCCCACTATCCTGGCTGCCTTGGGCAAAAGGCTGGTATTAGTTAAACCAGGGATGGTATTTACCTCCAGGATATACGGCAGATTATTCTTATTCAATATCAGATCCACACGGGAAC
>JAQTUD010000048.1 GCA_028710405.1 Candidatus Omnitrophota bacterium | reverse complement strand
AGGTAAGATCCTTCGGAACTCCCAGGTCAGCTTGGTAAGGAACGGCCAGGTGGTATTTGAGGGAAAGATCGGTTCGCTAAAGCGTTTTAAAGATGATGTGCGCGATGTGCAGGAAGGGTTTGAGTGCGGCATAAGCCTGGCCGGGTTTGACGCGGTGCAGGAAGGCGACATCATTGAGGCATACGATATAGAAAAGATAGCGAGAAAATTATAAAATGAAAAAACGTATATTAAGCGGGATGCGGCCGACGGGAAAATTACACCTCGGCCACTTGGTAGGGGCCCTGGATAATTGGAAGAGGCTGCAAGATGAGTTTGAATGTTTCTTTATGGTCGCGGATTGGCACGCGCTGATGAGCGAATACGAAGACCCCAAGGATTTAAAAAATAATATCATTGATAATGTGGTGGACTGGATCGCCTGCGGTATCTCTACAGAGAAGTCGGTGATCTTTGTGCAATCGCAGGTCAAAGAGCACCTGGAATTATATATGGCCTTTTCATTAATCACGCCTTTAGGCTTACTTGAGCGTTGCCCGACTTACAAAGAGCAATTGCGGGAGATCAAGAACCGGGATCTCAAGACTTTTGCTTTCTTGGGTTATCCGGTGCTGCAGGCAGCGGATATTATGCTTTATAAAGCGCAAAACGTGCCGGTAGGAGAAGATCAGCTGGCGCATCTGGAATTGACCCGGCAGATCGTGCGCAAATTCAATAATCTTTACAAGCGGGATTTTTTCCCTGAGCCCAAAGCGCTTTTAACCCAGACTAAACGCCTTCTGGGTTTAGACGCCAGGAAGATGAGCAAGAGTTATAATAATTATATCGCACTCTCTGAGGAGCCTGAAGTGATCCGCAAGAAAGTCCAGAGCATGTTCACTGATCCGACCAGGATCAAGGTCAGCGATCCAGGGCATCCGGAAAAATGCAACGTGCATAATTATTACGCTGTCTTTACCCCCCAGCGGGCCAAGGAAATAGAGGCGCTCTGTCGTCAATCACAGATCGGCTGCACCGAATGCAAGAAAGAGATGGCCGGTATAATTATTGAGTTTCTCGCCCCGATCCAGGAGAGAAGGAATAAACTCCTTAAGGATAAAGCCGGCGTGACAGATATACTTGAAGCAGGCAGGAAGAAGGCTGAAGCCGTGGCTGCCAAGACCATGTCTGAAGTAAAGAAGCTGATTAACCTGTAACTATGTCTTACAAAATCAAGTTAGATTTATTTGAAGGGCCTTTGGATTTACTCCTCTATCTGGTCAAGAAAGACCACCTCAATATCTACGATATCCCCATCTCCGTAGTCACCGAGCAATACCTGGAATACCTGAATCTGATGCAGCTGTTGGACCTGAATATCGCTGGAGAATTTTTAGTGATGGCCGCGACCCTGATGGAGATCAAATCTAAGATGCTCCTGCCTGCTGTGCCCTCGCAAGGCGACCAGGTAGAAGAGGACCCGCGCGCGGAATTGATAAAACGCCTCATGGAATATGAGAAATTCAAGGAGATAGCGGAAAACTTAAAAACTAGGGAAGAAGACCAGCGCCAGATATTCAAGCGTCCGCCGGGGCAAGTGGATAAGACCCGGGGAGAGAACAAAGAAGAATATTTTGAGGCGAGTATTTTTGACTTGATCAGCGCTTTCTCCACGGCCTTAAAAGACGTGCCCAGGGAGGTCTTCTTAGAGGTTATAAAGGATGAGTTTACTATCGAGGATAAGATACATCAGATTTTGCATTTGCTGCTGGTCGAGCAGTCGGTGCAACTATCGGTCCTCTTCAGCAAGGCAAAAAATAAGATAGAGATAATCGTTACTTTTCTGGCGATACTGGAATTAATCCGCATGAAAGAGGTAGCCATACGCCAGAAAGACCTATTTCAGGACATAGAGATCTTAAGGAATAAGGATAATATCATACCCCATGAAAGACCAGACCAGGGAAACGTTTCTTAAAGGCAAGCAGCCGCTTGTTAATACTTCTGAATCCGAAGAGGATATAGTTCTAAATATTTCCTTAAGGCCGAATAAGTTGACTGAGTTTGTCGGCCATAAAGAGGTAGTGGATAATATGAAGGTTGCTATACAGGCGGCCAGGCAGAGAGAAGAGCCGTTAGAGCACGTGCTTTTAAGCGGGCCTCCGGGCCTGGGTAAGACTTCTCTGGCGCACATCATCGCCCACGAGATGAACTCCAAGATTACCGCGACTTCCGGACCTGCGATTGAACGCGCCGGAGACCTAATCGGTATCTTAACCAATTTAGAAAAAGGGGATATCCTTTTTATTGATGAAATACACCGGCTCTCCAAGGTAGTGGAGGAATTTTTGTATCCTGCGATGGAGAGTTTTCAGATTGATTTTGTGATTGATAAGGGGCCATATGCCAAGACTATAAAATTTAACCTTAAGCCTTTTACCCTGGTGGGGGCGACTACCCGCAGCGGGCTGTTGGCCGCGCCTCTAAGAGGCAGGTTCGGGATGTTTTATAACCTGGATTTCTACCAGGTAGAAGATTTGGGCCGGATCATCAGGCATTCGGCAAAGATATTAGGCCTGGATGTGGATGATGAGGCGTCATTAGAGATCGGCCGGCGTTCCCGCGGGACCCCGCGCGTAGCCAATCGCCTGTTAAGGCGGGTCAGGGATTACGCGCAGGTAAATAAGGTCGCCAGGGTCACTGCGGATATCGCGGCAGGAACCCTGGATGAATTGGGAATTGATAAAGCGGGGTTGGATGATATGGACCGCAAAGTTTTGAAGCTTATCCTCGGCACTTACGGCGGCGGGCCGGTGGGAGTAGAGGCCTTGGCTGCCAGCCTGAACGAAGAAGTGGATACTATCGCCGATACCGTGGAGCCTTATTTGCTCAAGGCCGGGTATTTAAAGCGCACCTCCAGGGGGCGGGTAGCCACCAAGCTTACCTTTGAACATTTCGGAATAAAATACGAAAAACAAGAGGACCTGTTCTAGAGGGATATTTTTCTACACTACGCTTAGGGGACACTTTCCTATGCCCTGCTTAGGGGACACTTTCCGTAGTAATATAACTAGATATACATAGGAAAGTGTCCCCTTCAGTGGGGGCGGAAAGTGTCCCCTAAGAATTATAATATTATGAAACTATTATTACATACCTGTTGCGCGCCATGCCTGATATATCCGCTGGAAGAGATAAAAAAGAAGGGTTTTGAGGTAACCGGATTCTTTTATAATCCGAATATCCATCCTTTTAGCGAATATAAAAACAGGAAACAGGCGATAGAGGGTTTAAAGAAGTCTCTGGATGTAGAGGTCATTTATCCTGAGTACGATCCAAAAGAGTTCTTCCAGGCGGTAAATCTGAAAGAATCTTCATCCCAAAGATGCGCGATCTGCTGGGATTTGCGCCTGAGAGAAACAGCCAAAGCCGCCAAAGAAAAGGGGTCAGGCGCTTTTTCCACGACCCTGTTAGTCAGCCCCTATCAGGACCAGGGGCTATTAAACAAAATAGGCGAAGGCATCGCTCAGGAGATAGGGGTAAATTTTTATTATGAAGATTTCCGCCCGGGTTTTAGAAAGGCCCACGACCAGGCAAAGGCCGCCGGGGTATACTGCCAGAAGTATTGCGGGTGTATCTACTCGGAGTTAGAACGTGCAAAAAATCGGTAAGGTAATAAAACACAGGTTTTTTTTATTTTTTATATTTTCTGCCTTCTGCTTTCTGCCCTCTGCCTTTTCGGCCCAGATACGGGTGGTCATTTTGCAGGACGCGGAGTCAGCGGGCATTAAAGTAAGCGGATTCTATGAGATCACTGATCCTTCTGGCAAACTCATTTTAAAAGGGAAAGGTTTAAAGACTACCGCGGTGGCTTATAAAGGTGGTATGCTCATTGCCAGGAAGAATTTTAAGTCCGCTAAAATCAATATCCATCCGCAAGAGGGAGATGAAGTCGTTGTTAACGGGCGCAGGTTCAAGGGAGACATCCAGCTTATAGTAAGCAACAACGCCAGGGTATCTGCAATCAACCGTATTAATCTAGAGGATTATGTCAAAGGCATCCTTTATCATGAAGCCTCGCATTATTGGCCGATAGAGGCCTTAAAGGCGCAGGCAGTAGTCTGCCGCAGTTACGCGGTTTACCAGAGCCAAGAGAATAAGAGCAAGGATTATGACGTGACCGCCGATGTCTATTCACAAGTTTATGGTGGAAGCGACTCAGAGCGTTACCGCACCAATACTGCCACTGACCAGACACAAGGTATGATCCTTACCTATAAGAACAAGCCGCTTCCCGCATTCTTTCACGCTACATGCGGCGGGCATACCCAGGATGCCTCCAGGCTTTGGAATATTGATATACCTCCTCTAAAAGGTGTAGCCTGTGGTTGGTGCAAAGATTCCCCGCATTTCAACTGGCATAGCGTTTTGAGCCTGGAAGAGATTGAAGATGCCTTGAGTAAGTCCGGGGGGCGCCAGGTCGGCAGGATAAAAAGTATCGCTATACTCGGCAGGGATGATTCCGGCCGGATAACAGAGCTAAAAATATCGGGAGAGCAAGAAACAACGATTTCTTCCAAGGATTTCAGGAGCATCATCGGCCCAAATACGATCCGGAGCGCTAATTTTAATGTTACCGTTGTCAATACTGACGCGGTCTTTGAGGGCCTGGGCTGGGGGCACGGCGCGGGGTTGTGCCAATGGGGGGCGTATTTTATGGCCAAAGAAGGAAAGACTTTTGAAGAGATCCTGAAATATTATTATCCTCACTCGGATGTTAAAACTCTCGGATTTTGATTATTCCTTACCTAAGGAATTAATCGCACAATATCCTTTAGAAGAGCGCGATGCCTGCCGCCTGCTGGTTTTAGACCGCGGCAGAAAGTGTATCGAACACCGCGTTTTCAGCCAGATCGCCGGGTATTTTAACAAAGGGGATCTCCTGGTGTTAAACGATACCCGGGTCCTGCGCAGCCGTTTAGAAGGCAGGAGGGTTACCGGCGGGAGAGTGGAAATCTTGTTGCTTAATAGTAAGGATGGCTCCAGGTTTAACGCATTGATCAAGCCTGGCAGGCTGAGATTAGGGGAGAAGATAATATTCGGCCAGTCAGGCATAACCGGCCAGGTCAGCGCCAAAAACGAGGTCACCTTTAATACCCAGGATATGGTTTCTTTGTATAATTTAGGCGTGATGCCGCTGCCTCCTTATATTAAGAGAGGCCCCGAAGCCCTTGATGATGCTTATTATCAGACTATCTACGCGCGTTGTGACGGGGCAGTAGCGGCTCCTACAGCCGGGCTGCATTTTACTGAAAAGTTGCTCTCTGAAATCGCATCCGGCGGCGTCAATACCGCTTATATTACCCTGCACGTCGGTTATGGGACTTTCCGGCCGGTCAAGGAAGAAGATATCACCAGCCACGTTATGGAGGCGGAGTATTTCCAGGTCCCGCCGCAGGCAAAAGATCTTATAGAAGAAACAAGAAGAAATAAGAAACGTATATTCGCTACCGGCACCACCAGTTGCCGGGCGCTGGAAGCCCACGCTAAAGGCCAGGAGTCCGGGCAGACAAAAATATTTATTTATCCGGGATATGAATTTAAGATGGCTGATTGCCTGTTGACTAATTTTCATCTCCCGCGCACTACTTTATTTATGCTGGTATGCGCCTTTGCGGGGGAGGAATTGGCAAAAGAGGCCTATCGGCAGGCGATAGAGGAGAAATACAGGTTTTATAGTTATGGCGACGCGATGTTGATTATTTAATATGTTCACTCTAAAACATAAGGATAAAAGTAGTAAGGCAAGGTTAGGAAACTTATCCACCGCGCACGGCTCAATTGACACTCCCTGTTTTATGCCTGTCGGCACGCAGGGGACGGTCAAGGCAGTATCTCCGCAGGAGTTAATTGAGTGCGCCGCGCAGATCATCCTTTCTAACGCCTATCACTTATTCCTGCGCCCGGGTATGGAGGTTATCAGAGCCGCCGGAGGGCTACATAAGTTTATGTCCTGGGATAGGCCCATATTGACTGATAGCGGGGGTTACCAGATCTTTTCCCTGGCACTTTTGAGGAAAATTACTGACCGGGGTGTGGAATTCCAGTCGCATATTGACGGCTTAAAACATTTTTTTACGCCTGAGGATGTGATCGGTATCCAGAATGATTTAGGTTCGGATATTATGATGCCTTTAGATGAATGCGTGCATTATCCCTGTTCCCGCGACCAGGCCGAAGTCGCTATGCGCAGGACGCTGGATTGGGCCAAGCGTTCTAAAAAGGCTATGACAGAAGGCAGAGAGCAGCTGTTATTTGGGATCGTCCAGGGGGCGACCTATGAAGACTTACGTAAGGATTGCGCTAACTCTTTGAAAGATATGGAGTTTGATGGCTATTCTATAGGCGGAGTTTCAGTTGGCGAACCTGGAAATTTAAGGTATAATATAGTAAATCTGACAGCGGATATATTACCCGCGGATAAGCCGCGCTATCTTATGGGAGTAGGCCTGCCGCAGGATATCCTTGAAGCGATAGGATCAGGCGTGGATATGTTTGATTGCGTTGTGCCTACCCGTTACGGCAGGAATGGCACTGCTTTTACCAGCCTCGGCAAGATTACTGTCAGGAATTCTCCCTTTGCCAAGGACTTCGGGCCGCTGGATCCCGCCTGCGCCTGTTACGCCTGTAAGAATTTCAGCCGGGCGTATTTACGCCACCTCTTTAATACCTCCGAGATCCTGGGCGCGAGATTGGTTTCGCTGCACAATGTTTATTTTTACCTGGAACTGATGCGCCAGGCACAGGATGCGATCGCTAAAGACCGCTTCGCGGAGTTCAAAAAAGATTTCTTAGGTAAATATAATAACGGTAAATAATATGAGAATTGATATCATCACAATTTTTCCCAAAATGTTCGCGCCGGTGCTGAACGAATCTATCGTCAAGCGCGCGCAGCAAAAAGGTAAAGTCAAGATCCATATACACGACCTCAGGGATCATTCCCGCGACAAGCACAGGAAGGTGGATGACCGTCCTTTTGGCGGCGGTTCAGGTATGCTGATGCGCCCGGAGCCGATATTCGCGGCGGTAGAAAATATAAAGTTACAAAGCCGTAAAGCCACAAAGCCGCAAGTCATACTTTTATCCCCGCAAGGAGAAAAGTTGACGCAAAAAATGGCTAAGGGGTTGGCAAAATACAAGCATATCATCCTGATCTGCGGCCATTATGAAGGAGTGGATGAACGGGTCAGGCAGCATCTTGTGGACAGGGAGGTTTCTATAGGAGACTATGTCTTGACCGGAGGCGAATTACCGGCAATGATCATCGTGGACGCGCTGGTGCGGCTTATCCCGGGCGTATTGGGTGACAGAAATTCCTTGAATTTTGAGTCATTTGAAGGTAATCTATTAGAATATCCGCACTATACCAGGCCTGCTCGTTTCAGAAATATGAGCGTCCCCAAGATACTCCTTTGTGGAGACCATAAAAGAATAGAATCCTGGAGGAAGAAAGAGGCGGCCAGGAGGACAAAACAGAGAAGGCCGGATTTACTGAAAAACAAATAGGAGAAG
>JAQTUD010000047.1 GCA_028710405.1 Candidatus Omnitrophota bacterium | reverse complement strand
AGCCGCTTACCGGGCGCACGAATCAGTTGCGCATACATTTTAAGCAGCTCGGCCATCCGATATTGGGCGATGACAGGTTTGCCTTCCGCCGGGACTTTAACGTAAAATCAAAGAAGCTCTGCCTGCACGCCCAGGAATTAGAATTTATCCATCCGGTTACCCATAAGACTGTTTCTTTAGCCTGCGTGCTGCCGCCGCGGATGCAGGAATTATTAGGGGCAATTATATGATATTTACCCGCCAGAAAGTAAAACAGGGTTCTTTGATCTTCTCCTGGGCCCTCTATGACCTGGCCAGCCAGTTCTTCGTGCTAAATGTAATATCTTTGTATTTCGCGCGCTGGTTGGTTTTAGAGAAAGGCGCTCCGGAGATCCTCTATAGCCTTTCTTTTGGTTTCTCCAATTTATTGATCGCGTTCTTCTCTCCGAGCCTGGGTGTTCTTTCCGACACCCTGCGCCGCCGCCGGCCTTTTCTTATCCTATTCACGCTGATCACCGCCCTGGCTACCTCTGTGCTGGGGGTCCGGCAGAATATCCTCCTGGTGCTGTTTTTATTCGCTTTGGCTAATTTCGCATTTCATTTGGCATTGATCTTTTACAACGCCCTGATGGAATATATTGTCCCCGAAGATAAGGCAGGATTGATCTCAGGTTTAGGCAGGATGTTCGGTTATACCGGAGCGATCTTCGCACTGTATCTAATCAAGCCCATTGCCCAGGCAAAAGGTTACCAGTCCACCTTCCTGCCCACGGCTATTTTATATCTGCTCCTTGCTTTGCCGTGCATGATCTTTATTAAAGACAGGCCTTCCGCCGATAAAAAGCCTATTCTTGGGCAATTGCCCGGGCCTAGAGAAATCGCGGGCACGCTTAAAGACCTCTGGGGGTATATGTTGGATGCGCGGCGCTATCCGGTAATCTCTAATTTCCTGAAAGCATCGTTCTTTGTGCTCTGCGGGGTAAATGTAATAGTGCTTTTTATGTCTATATATGCCACGCAGGCCTTTGGTTTGAATATGGCGCAGGTCACCAATCTTATCGCGTTATCGGCGGTATTCGCGGTATTAGGGAGTTTGGCCTCGGGAATATTAGGCGATCGCCTCGGGCATTTACGCCTGCTGCGCGTTATATTTATCCTTTGGGTATTCTGTTTTCTTTTCGGGGCATTCTCCAGGCATATTCTTCTTTATTGGGTAACCGGCGCCCTGGTGGGCATAGCTCTGGGTGCGACCTGGACAGTCGCCCGCGCCCTAGCAATGAAACTCGTTCCCCGCCAGAACCTGGGAAAGATATTCGGGCTCTTTAATTTAGCGACTTACCTGGCCGCGATAGTAGGGCCGTTATTCTGGAGCCTCTTTTTATTTTTCTTAAAGCCGCTGGGAGAGTGGGGATACCGGCTTTCTATGTTCGTCCTGATTTGGTTTACGTTTTTTGGCATTATTTTTCTTTCTAGGATCCCTAAAGAAAAATGAAAACTATACCCGCAGAAAATCTGACTATTCCTTATTTATTTGACCAGGTAGCCGGCGAATTTTCCGGCAAGACCGCCTTGCAGGTAAAAGAAGGCGCCTGCTGGAAGAAGATCAGTTTCGCGCAGCTCAAGGAGCGAGCCTTGAAAATATCCCGTTTCCTGACGCAGGAAGGTTTAAAGAAAGGGGACTTCGCGGCCTTGCTCCTTGATAACCGCCCGGAGTGGCCACAGATCTACCTGGGGATGATGTATGCCGGAGTGGTATGCGTTCCGTTAGACAGGCAGGCAGGAGCGGAACAGGTAAATAATTTTATCTTAAGTTGCAACGCCAAAATCTTATTCTGCTCAGAAAAGGATTATCAGGAGAAGGTAAAAGCAGATATCTTAAAAAGCGGCATCAAGGCGGTAATCTTAGATTCCACGGGAGAACTAGGCCAGAACTGCGTTAGCTTCAGCCAGATAGATAAACTTATGCCGTTAGAAGGGGCAGTTGCGCTTGGGCCCCAGGATACCGCCTCATTGATCTATACCTCCGGGACTACCGCCCAGCCTAAGGGAGTGGTCTTATCTCATCGTAATATCTGCTCTAATTTCTTGGGCATAAATGAACTCGGCCTTTGTCTGCCTTCGGACAATTTTCTCTCCCTGCTCCCTTTGCATCACACCTATCCGTTTATGGTTGGGATGATTGTTCCTCTTTTTAGCGGCGCCACAATTACCTTTCCGGGCCCGGGATTTAAGATGGAGGCCTTAGCCGACTTAATCAAGGAAGCAGAGATTACCTTTGTAGCTGGGGTGCCGCAGCTTTTTTACTTCCTCCTCAACGCCATAAAAAAGGGGTCAGGCCCCTTTTTGAAAAAAGTACCCGGCCCCTTTTTAAGGATGTTTATAAGGAAGCGGTTTGGGAAGGCCTTGAGGATTATGGTTAGCGGCGGGGCAAGGCTGGAGCCGCAGATCGCCGGACACCTGGTCAAAGCGGGCTTAAAGATCGCTGAAGGGTATGGCCTGACAGAGACTGCTCCGGTAGTGACTTTTAACCCGATAAGAAAAGTAAAATTCGGCTCAGTAGGCAAGCCCATCCCCGGGGTAGAGATCAGGATCCTTGATCCGGACAGTAAGGGAGAAGGGCAGATCTTGATCAAGGGGCCGAATGTAATGGAAGGATATTTTAAGCAGCCTGAATTGACGGCAGCAGTGATAAAAGACGGTTGGTTTTATTCCGGGGACTTAGGTTATATTGATAAAGAAGGGTATCTTTTTATCACCGGTAGGCAAAAAGAGGTGATTATCTTAAGTTCCGGCAAGACTGTGTATCCCGAAGAATTGGAAAATTATTACCGCCAGATCCCCTACATAAAAGAGGTCTGTATTTTAGAGAAGCAAGGAGAAGCCTTTGGTAATCCGGTAGTTTCGTTATACGCGGTGGTTGTGCCGGAGCTGGCTTCCCTGGAGCGGGATGGCAAGAAAGATATCACCGCGGCTATACGTTGGGAATTGGAAAACCTGGCAAAGAAACTCCCTCCCTATAAGCACATTATGGGTTTTTCGCTCGCCCGGGAAGATCTGCCTAAGACCGCGCTGAATAAGATAGAAAGATATAAAATAAAAGCAAGATACCTCCAGCAGGATACGGCGGCGGCCCCCCATAAGCAAGAAGAATATAGCGCCGAAGAGCTGGACTTATTGGATCATGATGTTACCAAGAAGATCATCCGGCATATTTCTAACAAGCTCAAAAAGCCCGTATCTTTAAACAGCCACCTGGAGATAGACCTGGGTATTGATTCTTTGAGTAAGGTAGAGTTAGGTTTGAGCCTGGAGGTATTGCTCTCCATTAAAATTCCCGAAGGAATTATCTCTGGTTCCTCCACGGTCAAAGAGGTAGTGGTAAAAATAATAGAGTTGGCGGATTCCGGATCCTCTATGGCGCAGGCCGAGCAGAAGACCTGGGGAGAAATACTTAAAGAATTGCCTCCGCAGGAAATCGCTGAGAGGATTAAAGCCAAGCAAGGGATCTTTGGCCGTTTACTGAACGCTACGGTAAAGGCCGTTATTTCTCTGTTCCTAAAGATATTTTGGTTTTTACGGGTGGAAGGCAAGAAGAACCTGCCGCGGTCAGGCCCGTATTTAATCTGTCCCAATCACGGCAGTTATCTAGATGGCCCGGTTGTCTTTTCCGCGCTCACCTTTAAGTTAGCAGCCAGGGCCCATTTCATCGGCTACAGCGATATCTTTGAGCATCCGCTTTTAAAATTAAGCGTCAATTCCGGTAACGTTATCCCAATAGACCCGGGGAAGAATCTTACCGGGGCGATGCAGGCGGCGTCTTTTGCCGCCTCTTTGGGGAAGATCATCTGCATTTTTCCGGAAGGCAGGCGTTCCCCGGACGGCTCAATTGGGGAATTTAAAAAAGGGGTGGGCATCCTGATCAAAGAACTGGACATCCCGGTTATTCCTGTGTATATTAAAGGCTCTTATCAATCCTGGCCGCGGACCAGGGCCCTGCCTCTGCCGCATCCTTTAAAGATAATCTTTGGTAAACCGGTTTGTCTGCGGGATCTGATAAAGGCCGGCGCTGATAGTTATGAGGCGATTGCCGGGGCGTTAAGAGAAGAGGTGTTAAAGCTGCAATGTTAAAATACATAACCTTAGGCATAATTCAGGGGTTGACTGAATTCTTTCCGGTGAGTAGCTCGGGGCACCTGGTAATTATGCAGAGAATCCTGGGAGTTTCCGGTGAGGAAGTGGCATTATCCGCGTTTTTGCACCTGGGGACGGTCTGCGCCTTGCTTTTATTCTTTTTTAGGGATATATTAAGGATATTTAAAGAGGCCAAGACAATATTTCTAATTTTAGTGGTGACCGTGATTACCGGAGTAATCGGCTTAGCAGGAAAAAACTTCTTTGAAAGTTTATTCAGCCGGCCGCGGGCAGTAGCTTATTCATTGATTGTCACCGGTATCATCCTAATCCTTACCCGGAAAGTCAAAGACCCCAAGAGAGAGAAGGTTAATCTTAAAGACGCCTGTTTATTAGGCTTGACGCAGGCAATCGCGATTATACCCGGTATCTCCCGCTCCGGGATCACCATCTCCACGCTTTTATTTAGGAAGATAGATAGAGAGGTTGCTTTTAAATTTTCATTTTTGGCCTCCATACCGGCGATCCTTGGGGCTAACCTGTTGGAGATAAAGAAGATTGAGCTTTCTTTGACTCCGATATGGCTGGCAGGTTTCTTTGCCAGTCTCTTAAGCGGATTATTGGCGCTATTTTTACTCAAGAGAATCTTGCAGCAAGCTAAGTTCCATTACTTTGGGTATTATTGTATTATTGTAGCGATAATAACCTTATTATTCCTAAAGTGAGCATAATCGTTTTAGGCACAGTAGCGCTGGATACGGTAAAGACCCCTTTTGGTCTGCGTAAAGAAATGCTTGGTGGCTCAGCCGTGCACTTTGCGATGAGCGCGCGGCTGTTTACCCGGGTAAATCTGGTGGCAGTCATCGGAGAGAACTTTCCGCGCCGTCACCTTGATTTCTTAAAACAAAAAGGGCTGGTCCTGACTTCTTTAAGATGCGTTTCAGGTAAGACTTTCCAATGGGAAGGCCGTTATGAAGGTGATTTAAATACCGCCTTTACCCTGAAGACAGAGTTAGGGGTACTCTGTGATTTTAAACCTGTAATTTCTTCGCAGCAGAGGAAGATAAAGAATATATTTTTGGCTAATGTTGACCCCCAAGCGCAAAAGAGCCTGTTGAGGTCTATGCATTCCCCGCGCCTGGTGGGTTTAGACAGTATGAATTATTGGATAAAAAATAAGCGCAAGGCGCTTTTATCTTTGCTTAAAGAAGTAGATATCTATGTCGCCAATGACCAGGAGGCGCGCGATCTGTCCGGAGAGACTAACCTGGTAAAGGCGGCAAAGTGCCTGCGTTCTTTTGGTCCGCCGATGGTCCTGATAAAAAAGGGTGAACACGGGGTCCTGTTCTATTGTGATAAGTTCATCTTTTCGCTTCCGGCATACCCGACCGAGAAAGTAGTGGATCCTACCGGCGCGGGGGATACCTTTGCCGGCGGATTTATGGGCTATTTAAGCAAGATAAACAGGATAAGTCAGGAGAGCATCCAAAAAGCCATTGCCTATGGGACTATCGCTGCTTCTTTTAACGTGGAAGGTTTTGGCGCGGATAAAACATCAGCTATAACTATGAAGAATATACACAAGAGGCTTCTGGAGTTTAGAAAACTGATATTGTTCAAATAGAACTAAGGGGGGCATTATGTTGGAAGAAAAGATATTAAACGACTATAAAGAGGCAATGAAGGCCAGGGATAGCTTAAAGAGTTCTATTTTGAGTTTCCTGCGCGCCGAAATGATCAACCTGGCGGTCTCCAAGAAAAAGAAGGCGCTTGAAGACAGTGAAGTAGTTACGGTAATCAAAAAACAGATCAAACAGCACCAGGATTCTATTGAGCAGTTCAGGAACGGCAACCGCCCGGAGATGGCGGATAAGGAAGCCAAAGAATTAGAGGTTCTAAAAACCTACCTACCCCCGGAATTATCAGCTGACGAGATCAAATCAATAATTGATAAGGCCATTGCTGATACCGGCGCCAAAGAGGCTAAGGATATGGGTAGGGTGATGAAGGAGGTGACTGCCCAGATTGCCGGGCGCGCGGACGGGAAGCTGGTCAGCGATCTGGTTAGGGAGAAACTTTCCAAGCCCGCCGCCTAAATTTTTTATAGACAACTACGGCTGGTCGTGCTATATTTATAAGACTATTATTACCTACCTTTATTTTTTAAAACCTTAAAAAGCTTTTTTAAATGGTTACCTACTTTTTAAAGAACGAGGATATCTTCAAGTTCTACGAGTCTATCTCCGGGGACTTTGATCTTTATGTCCCAACCCGGATAGATAGCCCGCAGCGCCTTAAATGCGTTCACGCCCCTGAATTACCTTACTCTGACTACATCCTAAAGAAATATTCCGCAGTCCAAAAAGAAGAGATCGCCTTTAACGACTACCGCTGCCTTGAACCTACGCGTACCTTCTTTACCTATGTCAAAGAAAAGGCCTGTGATTATTTTAATCAAGGCCCCGAAGGCGCCAAAGAGAAACCGCTGGCTATCTGCGGGATAAAAAACTGCGATCTATTTTCCCTGAAGATCCAGGACTTTGTCTTCCTGGGGGGGAACGAGCCGGACCCTCTTTATCAGCAAAGACGGGAAACGGCTCTTATTATTTCCGGGGACTGCCCGAGTTTTAAAGAGGTTTGTTTCTGCAGGGCTTTTGATATAAACCCTCATCCGAGCGAGGGTTTTGACCTTAATCTTTCCATCTTAAATGACGGCTATCTCCTTGACGTGGGCTCAGATAAAGGGAAAAAGGCCGTGGAAAAGATCAAGGATATCCTTGTGCCGGCTACGCCGGGGCAGATCTCCGGCCGGACTGCCAGGAGGAGAATGGTGATAGAGCGGATGCAAGAGCATCTTGCGCCGCACAATATCCCCAAGAAGGAGACATTACAAGATATAGTCCTTTCCGGATACAATTCGGGCATCTGGCAGGAACAGATGCAGACTTGCGTAGAGTGCGGGGGGTGCGTTTTTATCTGCGACACCTGCCATTGCTTCCTGCTTTCCGACGAAGGCCCGCAGAGTAACGCTAGCAGGATGCGTATCTGGGACGGATGCTTATTTAAGAATTTCTCGCGGGTCGCCGGAGGGGCCAATCCTCTGAAGAGCCGTTATATGCGCCTGCGTAACCGTTATTTAAAAAAGTTTGATTTCTTTATTTCTAATATGGGGATACAGGCCTGTTGCGGATGCGGCAGGTGCATTGAGGTCTGCCCCGGTAAGATCGATATCCGTTACATTTTAAGAAGATTATATGAAGAAAAACATCTATCAACCCAAAAGAGCGGTAATTGAAGATATAATTCAAGAGACCGCCAATATTAAAACTTTTGTCCTGAGGCCGGAAGAAGATTTTTCTTTCCGCACCGGCCAGTTCATAGAGATGACTGTCCCAGGACTGGGAGAGGCGCCATTTACTCCTTCTTCCGACCCGGGGGTAAAAGAAAAGATAGATGTTACTATCATGAACGTGGGGTTGGTAACTTCTAAGCTGCACAGTATGCAAAAAGGCGAGGTGGTAGGTATCCGCGGCCCTTATGGAAAAGGTTACCCCCTGGATAAGTTTAAAGGC
>JAQTUD010000004.1 GCA_028710405.1 Candidatus Omnitrophota bacterium | reverse complement strand
AATAAAAAAGATCCCCCAGCCTCCTGCCCAAGAAAAAGGCCGTGCCTTTAGGTAATACGCACGCTACGGGACTGAAGGCCCTAAAGAGAATACAGCTTAAGTAGTCTATCGCGGAATTTATCTTCATCTTTGGTTATTTTTATTCCGATACGTAACACTAATATCCGTGCCTGCAGTTGCCGGTCAAGCCTGGCTGCGTCCTTCTGCGTAGTAATAATCAAATCAATATTTCTTGCCTGGGCAACTTTGGTGATCCGCTCCAGGTCTTTCTGACCGTAGTGATGATGATCAGGAAAATTAAAAGATAAAGCTACCTCTATCCCTAAGTTCTTAATTGTTTTTTCAAAGGAATCCGGATCGCCGATAGCACAAAATATGACCGCGGGCTTACCTGTGAATGCCCGCGGGCTGAATAATTCCTCCTTACCGCCGATCTGGTAAAAACCCAAAGGCTGGTGGATAGATTCAAAGATCTTCGCCCTGGGGTTGACGCGCCCCAGTAACCCCTTTATCTCTTCTATATTATTCTGCGCCAAATCAGACTTAGTCAGGATAAAGATATCAGCGCGCTTAAGCCCGGATAAAGGCTCACGCAATATGCCGCGTGGCAGAAGATGACGGTTTCCAAAAGGAGAAACCGCGTCTATGGCAATGATCTCTAAATCCTTGCGCAGGCGCCACTGCTGCATCCCGTCATCTAAAATAACCGTATCCGTCTGATACTCTATTATCGCGCGCAGGGCGCCGCTAGCCCTATCCTTATTTACTATCACCGGGATATCGGATAAATTCTTAGATAACATATAAGGTTCATCGCCCATATTTTCACTACTGGTGCTTTTTCTCTTATAGCCGCGGCTTAAAATCGCCACCTTATGGCCGCTATCTTTTAAATAGCGGGCGATATATTCCACCAGGGTTGTCTTACCGGTCCCCCCCACTGTAATATTACCCACACTGATTACTTTACAACCCAGGCGGCAAGGAAAAATCCGGCTGAAGAAAATAGCGCCCCTTACTGACAGGCCATATATAATAGATAAGAAAAAGAAGGCGGCCTTTATCAGGCCGGGGATAAACCCCTGGATCTTATCTGTGGCTATTTTATAGAGATACTCGCGCATTTTACTCCTATACCAGCTTTAAAAACATCAATAAACCCATAATAATAAATATTGAGCCTCCCAGATACCTGATTACTTCAGGGTTAAGGTATTTGGCGCCAAGCGCGCCGATGATAACCGAGATCAATGTTACCACCATATAGCCGCAGACAGAACCCAGCCATACCCAGGCTGGCTTACCGGACTTAGCACTCATGCCTATCCCCACCAACTGGGTCTTATCCGCCAATTCAGCCACAAATACCGCCCCAAATGTCATAAAAAAGACCTTCCATCCCATTATAAACCTCCGCGTTATAAATGCAACTATAAGAAGTATGATTTTAGCACAATAGCCGGCCGGAGGCAATATGTTTTATGCGCGGGAAATCGGGTTTAAGCAAGCAGGAAACTCTATGCTTTACATAAAGATAGGGATTTTTTGCTCCCTCAAAAAGACGGGTTATTCCGTAGAGGTAAAAGAGAGGTTTCTTTCAATGAATTCCACGAGTTTCTGCTGCAGGGTGGTGGGAATATTACGGAATTCCACTCCCATCCCGGGGTGGATCTGATGCTGCACCTGTTTGTCGGAGAGCCAGACTACCCTGGCCTCCAGGTCTATCTGCTCCTGTTTGGGGGAAAGCTTCAGCCTTATCACCACATCATCACCCAGCTTGAATTTATCACAGCCGAATATATACGCGCCTACTCCGCTTAAATCCAGTATATCTACCTTATAACAAGCCGGGCTATTCTGCTGAACAGCTTTCAACTCCACCTTGATATCAATAGGCAGGCGCTTAAAGCGGCGCCGTAACTGCATCTTCTTGATATTCTCTATCGCCTTATCCTCGCTAAAACTATTTACCGCCGCGTCCTCTTCGGCGTATATTTCAATGATCTTATCCAACCCGCAGATAGAGAATATCCCCCTAAGATGCGTCGGGATATTCAGGAATTTCATCCTCCCGCGGTTATTGGCGATCTCTTTGTAGGCAACCACGATCAGCGAAACACCCATATAATCAATAAACTCCACTTCTTCAAAATTACAGAGTATATCGGTGTATCCGTCGTGCAGGCATTGTCCGATGACCTCAATGAGGTTTGCGGAGTCTATATCAATGCGGCCGGCCAGGTCCAACTTGATGATATTATTCTTCTGCCCTACTCTTATCTCTAATGGCATCTTTATCCTATCTGAAGTTAAACCGCCTCTATAGTAGAAGGCGGCTTCTGGGTAATATTATAAGTAACGCTTACTACTCCCGGGACCTCCCCGACTATCCGGCTGGCCAGTTTATCTAAGATTTCATATGGTAATCTGGTCGGCTGGGCTTTCCGGGCGTCAGTGCTATCCCAGGAGCGGATTTCAATCTGCAGACCAAAGTCCCTTTTACCATCCCGCATGCCGGTGACCCTATCCTGATGTAAAATTGCCATGTACTGAAAGGCCCGGCTTGCGGATAACTCTTCTTCCACGATCATGGTGGCGAGCCTGGCCACCTTTATCCTCTCCGGAGTAGCCTCCCCGATGACCCTGGCAGCTAAAGCCGGGCCGGGAAAAGGCATACGGTTATATATCTTCTCCGGCATCCCTAAGGCCGCAGCGACTTTTCTTACTCCATCCTTACGCAACTCAACCAGTGGCTCAATAATTTTATATCCGAAAGCTGCCTGCGGGTCTATGCCTAATTGCATAAAGACATTGTGTTGTCTTTTTATCCCGGCGACTGTTTCATCCACATCAGTAAGGATCGTGCCCTGGAGCAGATATTTGGCGCCGCTCTTTTTCACCAGCTCAGCAAATACATCTTTGTAGAAAGTCTGGGTGATCGCCTCCCTCTTCTTCTCCGGGTCAGTAACCCCTTTTAAGGCCGAGAAAAAATTATCCTGGGCGTCGATGACTTCCACGGGCACGCCTAATCTCTTGAATATAGAAACTATCTCTTCCGGCTCCCCCTGGCGCATAATGCCGTTATTGATGAAATAGGTCTTTAACCTATCCCCCAGGGCCTTGTGCCCCAGCATAGTGACCGCGGAGGAATCCACTCCTCCGGAGAGCGCGTTGATCGCCAGGCCTTGACCAACCGCCTGAGAAATATCTTTTACTTTTTCTTTAATGAAATCTTCCGGCCTGAGGTCCTTGGCGGTTATCTCTACGGCTTTCATTTCCCTGCCTCCTTTTCTTGCTGGGCCAATACTTTAAGGAATGCCTTTACTACCTGGGTATTAAACTGGCTGCCACTATTATTTTTTAATTCCGTTATGGCTTTTTCTTTATCCCTGGCTTCTCGGTATGCGCGCGGAGAGGTCATGGCGTCATAAGCGTCAGCCACGGAAATTATCTGGGCAAAAATATTTATCGCGTCGCCTTTTATCTTGTCGGGATATCCGCCCCCGTCGTAACGCTCATGATGCGACCTGACCATAGACAACATCTCCTCATCCAGCAGGACCGGCTTTAATACCTCTTCCCCGATTATGGGATGCTCTTTGATAATTCTCCATTCCTCCTCGGTAAGGGCCTCCTTTTTGTTCAGGATGCCTTCATGGACCGCCAACTTTCCTATATCGTGCAGCTGCGCGGCCTTTCTCACAAGCTCTACCTTGTTCTGGGCAAACCCCATATTCAGGGCGATCGCCTGGGCGTAATTGGCAACCCTATCCGAATGCCCCTTGGTGTAAGCATCCTTTGCTTCCAGGATGCGCACCAGGGACTGCACTACCCGGTAGAAATAATCCTGCAGCCTGCCCTTGGATTCAGAAAGGCTGGTGGCCATAAGGTTAAAAGAGCTGGCTAATTCGCTGATCTCATCGTGCCCCTTTACTTCTACTTTATATTCCAGGTCTTCGGCAGCAATGCGCCGCGTCCCCTCTACCAGCTTCCTGATCCGGCTGGTGATCCCGAAAGAAATAAAAAGCCCAAAAAGAACCGACATTAGAAAACCGATGCCTAACACCAGCATCACCCGGCGGCTTACCTGCCCCTGCAAGGCATAGATATCTTGGGCTGCCATATCCACGCCCAGGATGTATTGCGCCCTGCCGGATTTATCATGAACCGGGGCATACCCGGAGAGAAAAACCCCCCAATCGTCAATTACCAATTTCTTATCCGCGGCCGGCCCATCAAAGGCCTGAATTATATCCGGACAAGAGATGGTATCATACCTGTCACCAGGGTAAGAAGTAACTGTTGTTTTGCCGCGGACATTGACCATGGGGTCCGGGTCAACCACGAATTGTAGGAAACGCGGATCATCGGTCCTGGCCATGGTATAAATATATTTCAGGGTGGGATTTACTTCTTTGATCTTTTTTAACTTAGCGGCCACAGCCAGATAAGCCGGGCTGTTTATCCCCTCGGCGTTCAAGGGGACCTGTTTAAGCGACTCGGCATCCACCATCAACGCGGCGGTAGAGGCGATTATCTTCAACCTCTCCCTTAATTGATGGAATTGAGAATCCAGGGCAAATTTATAGACAAGCAGGCTGCTTAAAGCCATAACAAAAAATATAGAAAGAATAAGCGTTATGATGACCTTGACACAGAAACTGCTAAAGATAAAACGCATCTTTCTCATCGCTGCTCCTGAATACGCGCAAGCGGTATTGACCCTTGCGCCTTTAATGCCTCCTGTAGGTCTATGTCTCTGATAAGCTTCAATTCCTTAAGGATCTCCCCCAGCTGAACCCCCCTCTTCCAGTGGGTCTTGAGTGCCTCATCAAGCTGCTCCGGAGTAACCAGGCTTCTCTCTATCAAGATCTGCCCCAGGGGCTTGTATAAACTGATTGTCTTTTCTCCTTTGGGCCGGAATTGCGGGCCCTGCGCATATTCAGGTGTGGCGCTGCGGCGGTCGGCCATAAATTTACTCCCCGGCATACTCTTGAGATAACATTTTATCTCCGCCATCTTCTCGTTTATCTCCACCGCGTTCTTAAAATGCTGCGGCCCGGATTTATTCACTATTGCTATAGAAATACTCATCAGCGGGATCTCTTTTATCTTACGCGCCCTGTCCTTGGCTACGATAAAACCACACTCCCTCTCTTTGGACGAATAATGAAAAGGAGTCACCTTCTCAAAGAGTTGGATAAAATTATGGCAGATCTGCGCGCATTTTTCCGGGGTGCTGATGAACATAAAGTCGTCTCCGCCGATATGGCCGATAAAATCCCTGTTATTACCGAACCTCTTAATGGTGGCATAGAGCAGGTAGGCAGTCTGCATGATCACCCTGTCGCCCCTGAGGTATCCGTAGGCATCATTGAAATATTTAAAATTGTCTATATCAAGATGTGCGAACGACAACGGGAATCCTTCTTTTATCTTATCCTTAATGGTCTCCTCAATGATCCTGCCGCCGGGCAGGCCGGTAAGCGGGCTGGTGTAAATGCTATACTGCGACCTCTTGATCGCCATCTCGACCCTGGTGCGCAGGTCCAGCGGGTCAGGCGGCTTGATCAGGTAATCATCCACTCCCTGCCTGATATCCAGAAGCTGCTGCCTTAGCTGGCGTTTATTGATGATCGCGATTACCGGCACGAAAGCGGTCATAAAATCGTCTTTTAGCGTCCGGCAGATACCGATTTCAGATTTGTGCGCGGCGTCAATATCCACCACGATCACGTCCGGAGATACCCTCTTTATCACATCTATGTCCGGGGCCATATTATGCTGCAGAAAGACCTCATAACCCCATCCGTCAAAACAAAAAGTCAAAACGTCGATCAGGCTTTTATCCGAAGAAATGATCAGTATCCGTTTGATCTTTGGCGTGCTCAACGCGCGTACCTCTTTATCAGTTCCAGGTTCCTTGTCGTAGCCCCGGAGCCCAAGGTAATAGTATCCCTTGCCCTCTGAGCTAATACCAGCGCGCCGGAAGGAGCATCTAAGAGCTGGCTTATCTTTTTTTCTAACTCCGTGGTATTATACACCAGAATCGCGGCCTGGCGTGCTAAAAATAGCTCCGCGATATCCCGGAAATTGAACATATACGGCCCAAAGAGAATGGCTTTACCCAGGGAGGCCGGCTCTAAAATATTATGCCCGCCCTTTTTAACTAAAGTGCCGCCGACAAAAACAATATCCGCCAGGGCGTAGTAATCCATCATCTGGCCGACGGTGTCCAGGATAAACACAGCTCTTAAGTTCTTTAGTTCTTCAGTTCTTAAGTTCAGCAGGCTTAACCTTACGGGTTCAAAATTAAAACGCTTTATTAAATCCGCCACTTCCTGCGCGCGCTCCGGATGCCGCGGGGCGATCAGTAACTTAAGCGCGGGGTAACTTTTGAGTAAATTTTTATAGGCCTCAAGAAGCATCTTTTCTTCTCCGGGGTGTGTTGAGCCGCAGACCCAAAGCTTATCCGTCTCCTCCAGCGCTAAATTCCGGCGGCACTGGATAAGAGTGTTCGCCTCGATCTTAAGGCCGGTGGCGTCAAACTTCATATTCCCGGTAACCTGAATATCCTCCTGGCTTACGCCCAGCGAGATTAACTTACGCTTATCATTCTCGCTCTGCACGCAAAAAAGGCTCACTTTTTTGAGCACGGATTTTAACAAGAACTTTATCGCTGAATAACCCCTGAAGGAATCATCGGAGAGCCTGCCGTTGACAATGACTACGGGGATTTTTTTCTTATGCAGATAACTAATTAGATTCGGCCAGAGTTCGGTCTCAACTATGATAAATAAAGAAGGGTCTATTCTTTTTATGGCAGTGCGCACGCTAAAGCTGAAATCTAAGGGCAGATAAGTCACTAGGTCTGTTTCGGTGGCAAGGCCGCGGGCGATTTTATTCCCCGTAGGCGTAACCGTAGAGATAACCAGCCTCTTTGCCGGATAGGCCTTTCTTAACCCCGCGATTAATTCCTTGGCGGCCATCGCCTCTCCCACGCTCACCGCGTGCACCCAGATGGGTTTATCTAATTTCAGGTCTTTGGAGAAGAATCCCAGCCGCGCCCAGAATCCGCCGTGGAATTTCCCGCGGAATAAATACACCGGCAGAAAAAATATCGCTATGATCAAAAATATTATGTCATATACAATAAACATCGTCTCTACTTTCCTACTGTTTTTTACTTTCTTGCTTCTTTACTTTATTTACGCCCGCGGATGCGCCTTGTCATATACGCTCTTCAATCTCTCAGTAGTCAGATGCGTGTAAATCTGGGTAGTGGCAAGGTTAGCGTGCCCCAACAATTCCTGCACCGTGCGCAGGTCCGCCCCGCGGTTCAATAGATGCGTGGCAAAGGAATGCCTGAAGGTATGCGGACAGACCTTACTCTTTAACCCCGCCAGGCGTATATATTTACCCACGATATTGCGTATCCCGCGGTCAGTGATGCGCCTGGCGCTTCTATTTAAAAATAAGGCCGGGGATTCCTTCTTCCTCTTCTGTAGATACTTTCTGATAGCCATAGTTGCCGTATCCCCGATAGGGACCATCCGCTCCTTCTTCCCCTTACCCTTTACCGTGACCACTCCCCCGATAAAATCAACATCATCCAGGCTTAATGCCGCTAACTCCGAGATCCTGATGCCCGTAGAATAGAAAGTCTCCAGCACTGCCCGGTCACGTAACCCTCTTAAATCTGAATCATTTTTCGCGAAGGCGGATTCAATTAGTTTCTTTACCTCTTCTTCGGTCATAAATTGCGGCAGGTGTTTCTCTGACTTGGGGCTGGATATGCTTAAGATAGGATTAACCTTGAGATAACCATCGCGGGCAAGGAACCTGAAGAAACTACGCAGGGCCGAGAGCCGGCGGGCGATACTCCTTGAGGCCAGGCTCTTTTCTCTTAAGGCGGCAAGGTATTTTCTTAAAGTAAGGTAATCTATCTTTTCTAATTCTATGGGGCCTAAAAATTCTTGGAAACTTTTCAGGTCAAGGCGGTAATTCAGGATAGTATGACGGGAATAATTCTTTTCTATTTCTAAATAGCGGATGAATTTCTCAATATATTTTTCCATCACCCTTCTTTTTCCTGAGGAAGAGTCCTGGAGGTAAATGTGCACTTCGGGAAATTGGAGCAGCCATAGAAGAATCCGCGCGAGGAGCGGCGTTCTATTAATTCCCCGCCGCAATCAGGCTGCGGGCACTTTACTCCGCTGGTTATAGACTTGGAATTTTTACATTTGGGAAAAGTAGAGCAGCTTAAGAATTTCCCTTTCCTGCCCCATTTGACGATCATCGGCTCCCCGCACTTATCGCAGACTTGGTCGGTGTAAACGACTTCCTTCTTGATATTGGCTTGCGCGAAATCCAGGTTGGCCTTGAAGGGCACATAAAAATCCTGCAATACCTTAAGCCTATCCAGGCGCCCCTCCTCCACTTCATCCAGCTCCTCTTCCATCTGTGCTGTAAAATTCACATCCATAACCTTGGGGAAATACTCTACCAATAGGTCGCAGACCTTCACCCCTAATTCCGTAGGGTTAAAATAACCCTTGATACGGCGTATATAATTACGCAGGATAAGGGTCTGGACTATCGGCGCGTAAGTGGAAGGCCGGCCGATACCGTCCTCTTCCAGGGCCTTGATCAGGGAACTATCTGAAAAACGCGGCGGGGGTTTAGTAAAATGCTGAGAAGGAATAAGTCCCAGGAGCTCTAGAATATCCCCCTTCTCTAAAGGCGGAATAGAATCGGCCGCCTCCTGTTGGTTATCCTCTTCTTCCTCCTGGCCGTTATTCTTATCGTAGACGGCCATGAAGCCGTCAAATACCTGCTGGCTTCCGGAGGCGCTGAATAAATATTTCTCCGCCGAGATGCTCACCGTGGTTACCAGGTATTCGGCGGGGGTCATTTGGCTGGATAGGAAACGGCGCCAGATAAGTTCATACAATTTATACTGGTCCGGGCTTAAGAATTCCTTTAAACTTTCCGGAGAATGTGATATGAAACTCGGACGGATGGCTTCGTGCGCCTCCTGAGCCAATTTTTTAACCTTATAAACATTGGGGGCCTCCGGTAAATATTCTTTACCGAAATGCCTGGAGATATACCCTCTGAGTTCTTTCATCGCCTCGGGCGCCACATGCGTGGAGTCGGTGCGCATATAAGTAATAAGGCCGACTGGATTATCCTCTCCAATATCGATGCCTTCATAAAGCTGCTGGGCCAGTATCATAGTCCTGGTGGCGTTGAACCTTAATTTATTAAATGCATCCTGCTGCAGGGTGCTGGTGATAAAAGGGGCCAAGGGATAGCGTTTCTTCTGCGCCTTTTTAACGTCGGCGACCATAAACTGCTTACCTTTTATATCTTCAACCAGTTTATCCGCTTCTTCCTTATTTTTTATCTGGGCCTTCTTATCCTCTATTTTATCTAATTTAGCCAGGAACTTACTGGTAGCTTTTGCTAACTGCGCCTGGATCTCCCAATATTCCTGGGGGATAAACTTTTCGATCTGCCTCTCCCGCTCGATGATCAACCGCAAAGCCACAGACTGCACCCTGCCGGCGCTTAAACCTCGGGTGATTTTTTTCCAGAGTAGAGGGCTTAAAAAATAACCCACGATCCTGTCTAGGATCCTTCTGCCGGCCTGGGCCTCGATCATATTCAGGTCAAATTCGCGGGGATTCTTAAAGGCCTCCCTGACTGCCGCCGGGGTGATCTCATGAAAGACTACCCGCAGGAATTTCTTATTTTTAAAAAGACGGTTCTTGATCTGCCAGCCGATCGCCTCGCCTTCACGGTCAGGGTCGGTAGCCACATAGATTATTTTTTTATCCTTGGCCTCTTTCTTTAAGGCGGTGAGCATCTTCTGCCTGCCCGTGATGGTGACATATTCGGGCACAAAACCTTCTTCAATATTTACCCCCAGATCCTTCTTGGGCAGGTCAATCAGATGCCCCATAGAGGAGACTATGGAGAAATCATCCCCCAATATCCTGCTGATGGTCTTGGCCTTGGTCGGAGATTCTACTATAACTAATTTATCCTTCTTCATTTTGTAGTTTAGCCTCTATTCCTTACGAATTGCTTCCCCGGAAGTTGCCGGATCAATTTCTTTAGCTGCAATGAGAGAAGTATACCAGATACCCTGGGAATATCCAGTTTTGTTTTCTCCAGGAGCTCATCTAGGTGGATGGATTCGGAAGATATTAGTTCGTACACCTGAGATTCTTGCGAAATTACTGCGTTGGCTTTATCCGTATTTTCCACCTTTTCTTTTTTTGCCTCTTGTGGGAGAAGATTAAATTCCTCTAGTATATCCTCCACTGCGCAGACTAACTTCGCTCCCTGCTTGATTAAAGTATTTGGACCGAAAGAAGTGGCGGAATCTACCTTACCCGGCAGGGCAAAAACCTCCCTGCCTTGTTCTAAGGCACAATCCGCGGTGATCATCGCACCGCTATTCTGCGCCGCCTCCACTACCAATATCCCTAAAGATAGGCCGCTGATGATACGGTTACGACGGGGAAAATTCTGGGGGAGGGGTTGGGTGTTTATGGAGAATTCAGAGATTACCGCCCCGCTGGCGGCAATCTCTTCGGCTAATCCCACATTCTCCTGCGGATAAATATTATTAAAACCGCTGCCGATGACCGCGATGGTCCGGCCGCCGGCTTTTAATGCCCCGCGATGCGCGGCAGTATCCACGCCGCGCGCCATGCCGGATACGATGGTAAAATTATGTGCGGATAGCTCTTCCGCAAATCTCTGGGCACAGGATAAGCCGTAAAAAGAGGCGCGGCGCGAACCCACAATGCCTAAAGCCAGACTATCCTCCGGCTCCAATTCCCCTTTTACATAAAGCACGATCGGCGGATCATAAATATACTTGAGGTTATGCGGATATTCCGCGTCTTCAGGCGTGAGGATCTTTAGGCCCAGCCTTTGCGCGGATTTAAATTCCTTGCTTATATCCTCGCTTTTAAGCGCGCGGATCCTGGATGCGATATTCTCGCCGATGCCGGCAACCGCGTTTAACTTCTCCTGCGGGGCTTCTAAGATTTCTTGCGGCTTGCCGAAATATTCCAGCAGCTTCTTTAGGCGCGTGCTGCCGATATCACAAGCCATATTCAAAGCAACTAATACTTCAATCTGCGTCATAGAAAAAAAGGACTCAGGCGCTTTTCTAAAAAAAGGGGTCAGGCCCCTTTTTTTAGAAACTACCCCGCGAGATGATGTCGTAATATTGTTTTAGGGACCTGAAGGAACCCATAAGCAAAGAGCCCACATAATAAGTTAAAATAATAATTATTATGGTTATAATTATCTTCTTTTTCTGATCATAACGGGGATTTAGCCAGACCAGCGGCAAGGCAAATGGGCCTACGCTCAAGAAAGCAATAACTAACCAGTAAGTTTTAAAATACCACTTAGTCTTGGGGTCTTTATTATCCAACATCACTCCGCAAAACCTGCACTTTATCGCTTCATCCTGTATTTCTTCCGCGCAATAAGGGCATTTTTTCATTTTTTCCTCTTTGGTTTCTTGCTTGCGGCTGGGGATTTACGGCTCGTGGCCTTTATAATCTTGGCCACCACCTGGTTTACCGAGAGTTTGGAGGTATTAATAGTCTTATCCGCCTGGGCATAGTAGGGGGCGCGTAATTTCAGTAAAAGCTCTATTTGATCCTTCGGGTCTTTGACATTTAAAAGCGGCCGGTGCGTGCATCCCCTGGCGCGCCTTAAAATTGCCTCCGGGCTGGCGGATAGACAGATTAAGGTCCCGCTTTCTTTCATTATCTTGATATTCTCTTCATCTATGACGATCCCGCCGCCACAGGCAAAGACAAAGTTTTTTTCTTTGCAAGCGTCTCTTAAGACCTGCTTTTCTACCCGGCGGAAATACGGCTCCCCGCTTGTGGCGAAGATATCGGTGATACTCCTTTTTTCCCGCAACTCGATCAGGTCATCTAGGTCGGCAAACTGCCATTTCTTCTTTTTGGCGAGTTCCCTGCCCACGCTGGTTTTACCCGCGGCCATAAATCCCACTAAATAGATATTATTCATACGCAACCTAAATAAATTAATATCTTCGGAGAACCGTCATTGCGAGCGACCGAAGGAAGCGAAGCAATCTCAAAAATGCGATTGCTTCGTCGGCCTACGGCCTCCTCGCAATGACTTTTCCGACATTTCTACTGTTTTTTACTCTCCCTGATATGCCTGCAGTACCAGATCACTCAACTCCTGCTGGATATCCTTGGTCAAAGGATAAACCGTAGGATACCACTTGCCGTCTTTGCCCTGATGGCGCGGCATACCCAAAAACAGGCCGTTCTTTCCGTTGACCACGCGCAGGCCCTTTATCACAATACCCGCGAGTGTAATATCCACAAAGGCCTTTAAACTGGAATCACCATCGACCTTGTGTACGCGGCTGACGCAAATCGCCTTATCTTCCATCCCAATCACCCCCTTCTACTCTAAATAGACGTAGAAGAGGCGATTTTCTAACAGGAATTTTTTATCTAATTCTTTTCAAATAGCCCTGATATGAGTTCTTGATATCCGAAAGGTTATCCCCGCCGAACTTCTCCAGGATAGCATCTGCCAAAATATAGGCGCAAGCTGACTCTGCCACTACTCCTGCCGCCTCTACTACACAGATATCCGAACGCTCGGTGCTGGCTAAGGCATGTTTCTTACTGGCTATATTCACCGAATCCAGCGGATCCAATAACGTAGAAATAGGTTTCATGCAGGCCCGCAGCACAATATCCTGGCCATTAGATATCCCACCCTCAATTCCGCCGGCATTATTGGTCTTACGAAAATATCCTTTGCCATTTTTATAATAGATCGCGTCGTGGACCTCTGAGCCAAAACTTATCCCGTATCCTGAACCCAGGCCTATTTCTACGGCCTTGATCCCGGGGATAGACATTAACGCCTGGGCAAGGCGGCCATCAAGACGCCTGTCTGCCTGGGCATAACTACCCAGCCCGCAAGGCGCGCCTCTGGCAATGACTTCAAAAATCCCTCCCACAGTATCTTTATTACGTATCGCCTCCGTGATCTTCTCTTTTATTCCCTCGGCGGTATTCTCACCCCCGACAGAGAGGACCCGGCTGGATATTTTGATGCCGAAATTATTTAAGAAAATCTTACAGACCGCCCCTACCCCTACGGTTGCCACCGTGCTCCTGGCGGAGGCGCGTTCCAAAACACTCCTGGCGTCACTGAACCCGTATTTTAACAGGCCGGCCAGATCCGCGTGCCCCGGGCGCGGGTTAAGCACCTTAGGCAGCCTCTCTATGCTGAAATCTTTATTCAAAATAAGTAGCGTCAGCGGACTCCCCAGGGTCAGGCCGTTTTTTAAACCGGAGACAAGCTGCGCCAAATCATTTTCTATCTGCATGCGCTTACCCCGGCCAAATCCCGACTGCCTGCGTTTTAATTCCCGATCCACTACCGCTACATCAATCTTTATCCCGGCGGGCATCCCTTCCAAAATGGCGATTATCCCCCTGCCATGCGACTCCCCTGCGGTCAGACATCTCAACATTTATCTCCTCCTTAAATGAGCAGACAACTTATGGAGCGAAGCGACATAAGTTGTAGGCCCGTAAGGGCCGTCTGCGAATTTATCCCGAAGCCTGCGGTAAAAATTCCTTTCCTCTTGTTTCTGGAATTTTTGCCGCGTTTAGGCAAGGGAAGAGCCTCATTTACTTCCACAACCCGCGCTTATTTTCGCGCGCTTCCTGATATAATTTCAAAAATAGATCCGCGTATTTATTATTCGGCGGGATAGTCATTAAAGACGCGTACCCCTGCTTCACGATCTCGGCGTTTACAAAGGTGCCGTCTTCAAGATAGACATAAGCCAGCAGGCGTTCGTATTTATCGCGCCTTTCTACGTCAAATTCCAGGCTCACCCGCTTGCCCTCCACCATACTCCTGGTAAATTCGTAAGACTGCCTGCCTAATTTTTTGATGGTGTTGACGTCCTGGTTGGTACGTTGGGCATCGCGGTAAAGTTTATCCGATTCGTGCATCTCCGGAGTGTCTATGCCGATTAAGCGCACCCTCTGCCCATCCACTAACAACAGGGTATCCCCGTCCACCGCCCTTTTCACCAGGACATAAGCCTTCTGGGCCTGGGCCTGGCCGAAAGGAATGCTTACTATGCCCTTCTTAGGATCATAATCTACGTGCAGCTCCTGGGCGATCAAAGGCAGGCTGGCTAATAACGCCAATATCATCAATGACACAGTCTTTTTCATTAAATGAGCACATAACTTATGGAGGCGAAGCCGACATAAGTTATTTGTGCGAATTTATCCCGAAGCCTACGGCAAAAGTTTCTTGCTTATTGTTTTATGAAATTTTTGCCGTGTTTAGGCGAGGGATTACTTTTATTTTACCCTTTATTTCTGGATAAATCAACTATATAATAACCCTATGATATATGACCGCTTCCAGGAGGAATCTATTGATTATATAAACCAGGGCTGTTCGGTAATCGTCTCGGCGCCCACCGGAGCGGGAAAAACCGCTATTGCCGAGTATGTGATCAATAACTCCATCCAGAATAACCTGGGGGTCATCTACACTGCCCCGATCAAAGCCCTCTCTAACCAGAAATTCCGCGATTTCTACCAGCAATTCGGTGATAACATCGGTATATTGACCGGGGATGTCTCTATCAACCCCCAGGCCCCAGTATTGATCATGACTACCGAGATCTTCCGTAATAAAGTGCTGGATGAACCGGAGAGCCTCCAGATGTACTCCTGGATCATCTTTGACGAGGTGCATTATATTGACAATCCCGAGCGCGGGACAGTCTGGGAGGAATCCCTGATATTCCTTCCCAAACATATGAAGTTGCTGGCGCTCTCGGCAACCATACCCAACATAAATGAACTTGCCTCCTGGATAGAATCCATACACCATAAACCGGTAAAAACGGTAATTGAAGAGAAACGCCCTGTCCCCTTGCACTTTTTCTTCCAGAGCTCAAATGAGATCGTGGACAAGATCGACAAAGTAAGAAGGGGCAAATTCGCCAGGCCGAATAAAATGAATACGCTGATCAATTACCTGCGCCAGAAGGAGGGCCTGCCTTGCATCTATTTTGTCTTCGGGAGAAGGCGCGCCGAGGACCTGGCCCAGGAATTACAAAGTTTTAATTTCCTTAACGGCAAAGAAAGAGCCGAGATTACCGACCTGTATAACTCCCTCTGCGAACGCTTTGACTTAAAGCACGAGCGCAGCGCGCAGAATATGTATCCGCTCATACAGCAGGGTATTGCCTATCATCATGCCGGGATGCTTCCTACCCTCAAAGAAGTCATTGAACGGTTATTTACCAGCCGCCTGCTCAAAGTCATATTCACTACCGAGACCTTTGCCCTGGGGATAAATATGCCCAGCCGCTCGGTATGCCTGGATGAACTGCGCAAATTCTACGGCCACTATGTGCGTAATCTTAAAACACGGGATTTCTACCAGATGGCCGGGCGCGCCGGACGGCGGGGGATAGACAAGGAAGGTTTTGTCTACTGCCGCCTGAATTTAAACCGCATAAATTTTGACGAGGCAAAACGCGTTATTTACGGCCGAGCCGAGCAGGTCAGAAGCCAGTTCAATACTTCTTATGCTACTATCCTGAACCTCTATGAAAAACATAAAGAAGAGCTATTTAAAATCTATCCTCTATCGCTGCATTATTTCCAGTCCCATAAAAACCACCAGAGAGAAGCCTTAAGGCTGATGGAGGCAAAATTAAATTTACTTAAGGAATGGGGTTACATTGATAAAGGGGCCCTGACCAAAAAAGGCCAATTCGCCAAGAATGTCTACGGTTACGAGCTTATCCTGGCGGAACTTTATGACCAGAATATCCTGGAACAATTAGATGAGTTCGGTTTAGGGATCATCGCCTCGGCGGCAGTCTTTGAGCCCAGAAAGAACCAACGCGTAACCAGCCTCTCAAAGACCGGCCATAAGGTCAAAAATGCCTGCGAAGAGATATATGAACTAATAAAACACCGGGAGCAGAAATACAAGATTTATCCTTTTAGCAAACAGCCGTATTTTCATTTAAGTTCAAGCATGGAAGGATGGCTGCGCGGGACAAACTTTGATAAGATATTACAATTCACTGATACCGATGAGGGCGAAGTAGTGCGCTATTTCAGGATGGCGATACAGATCTTAAGAGAGATCATGGATGCCAAGGTATGTTCGCCTGGCTTAAAAGAAAAAATAAAAGAGGTTGTCCGGGTGACTAACCGCGACGTGATAGACGCGGAGAAACAGCTGCGCGAGGCATAATAAAAAGGCCCGCTCCCAAACGAGAGCGGGCCTTGCGGCATCGCCACGGGTGCCGGGATTTACCGACATCCGAAGATGCATTTTAACGCGGCCATTATACCAAATTGTCTTTTCTGCCTCCTGTGTTTTTTGTGCCCGCTGCGATGAGTTCTCTTCATTTTTATCCCTCCTGTTTATACTTCCACCGGCATACCGGCATAAAGCCTGAGCGCCTCAAGGAACCCGGTGTGTTTTTTATCATTCTTTCTGGCCTTCTTGTGTGATCTACGGGAAAAACGCCTCATTTAGCCCTCCCTTCTTCATTTATCTTATATACCTTCATACAGACGATCCTCTTGCGGTTATGGTTGTGCGCCGGGGATAATAAGACCATTCCGCGGTAGATCCGGTCCGGTTTCTCTACCAGAAAATACATTACTCCCCCCTTAGACGCTAATGTCTTTAACCTGGCTTCTTCAGTGTAGGTTTTCATCAGCCTACCCCCTGTTTTTGTCTTGTTCTTCCTTGACTAATTTAGCGATAGCCTGCATTATCCTGCTGCGTAATTCTGTATCATCCTTTACGCCTGATGCATCCATCTGGGTCTCAGTGAGCAGGCCGGCCATATCCTGGATGATCTGGGAACGGGAGATATGCCTGCCCGTGGAGAACATCATATCCTTCTCCAGCTTATCCAAAAAATCTAATTCTTCCCGGGTCAGAAAAGTCACTACTCTGTGGGTATTTATCTTCTCTTTCATATCTATTCACCTCCAGGCGCCCCGCCCTTTTGTAAAGGGCGGGACCATCTGACCCCTCTCTAAAAACACCTTCCGTGGCTGGTGGGGTTGGTTTTTACCAATAAAAAAGCCCTAAATTCACCTTTTTTCTGAACTTAAGGCAAACTTAGGGCTAAACAAATAAACCCTAAAGGCAGTCTTTAGGGTTTCAAGCCTCTTTGGCAACGCAGCCCCCCGACTTACGTCGGGGCTGTCGCTTTGCGCCCCAGCATTACTGCTAGTTTGCCTTTTTCAGTAGGACATTTTTACCAAATTGTCAAAGTGTCTTTTTACACCTATAGTATAACATATTTTACCGCTTTTTTCAAGAGGCCAAAACCCTGGGAAACTGTTTCCGCTTCAATCGGGAAACAGTTTCCAATCCAATCGGGACAGTGTCCCCTAACGCGAGACGGCCGCTTTTATATAATCCCGGATGATCTCTTTATGGTCAAAGGCAAAATCTAATTTTTCTATATCTTTTAACTCCACTATTTTCAAGGCCTTAGCGTCATCGCCAGCCTTGGGGTTTCCCTTGCCCTGGGCAATAAATACCGTCCCGATAGTGTGAAAACGCGGGTCACGCTGCGGTGCCGAATAAGTGTGGAACTGTTCCAGGCCCACTAAATCCAGGTTAGTCTCCTCCTTGGCCTCTCTCTTTACCGCCTCCTCCAGGCTCTCTCCATAATCCACAAAACCTCCGGGAAGCGCGTAGCCAAAGGGCGGATTGCTGCGCTCAATTATTACAATCCCCCCGGAAATCTCGATTATCGCATCTACCGTGGTAAAAGGGCCATTTTGCAACTTCTGGGTGATATATTCCAGGTAACCGATCACTCCCTTCTGGAAAACCTCCTGCGCTTCTTTATCATAAAGACAAAAGATTATTTCCTTAAGCCCCACCTCCTCTTCTTTTAATTGCCGGAAGACCTCTTGCGCCATCACCTTTGCTGAGGCCAATAGCGGAAAGCCTCCTGTGCCGCAACCTAAAGCCGGAAAGGCAATTGATTTTACTTTTAATTCCCGCGCGACCCGCAGGGCGCTGGCTGCAGAATCCCGGATCTTTATCTCATCGGTCTGAAAGTCCATCCCCATGGTCGCGGCGTGGATCACATATTTGGCCGGCAGGTTTCCCGCACCGGTCGCCACCGCCTCGCCAATCTTTATCGGGCCAGCTTTTACCGCCTCATCCTCAATGCTCTTGCCGCCCTTTCTTTTGATCGCCCCCGCCACTCCCCCGCCCATCACTAACTTATTATTGGCGGCATTTACAATGGCATCAACCTTTAATTCCGTAATATCGCCACAGATGACTTTAATCTCGGTATCTTTTATCTTCATTACTATTCTCCGATAATCTTTACCAACACGCGTTTCTTGCGCATGCCGTCAAACTCAGCGTAAAATATCTGTTCCCAGGGCCCGAAATCCAATTTTCCCTCGGTAACCGCCACCACCACTTCCCGGCCCATGATCGTCCTCTTTAAATGGCTATCCCCGTTATCCTCTCCGCTTAAATTATGTTTATATTTATCTTTACCGTAAGGAGCCAATTTTTCCAACCAGGCGCTGAAATCCTGGTGCAGGCCGCCTTCGTCATCATTAATAAAAACACTGGCGGTAATATGCATGGCATTGACTAAGCATAACCCTTCTTTTATCCCACTCTTCTTCAACACTTCTTCCACCTGGGAGGTGATATTGATAAATTCCTGGCGCCCAGCGGTATTAAACCATAAATATTGCCTATATGAACGCATTACAACTTCTCCAGGACCAACTCTTTTTCTTGGTTATCGATCTTAAAATTAAACCTGCTTAAAAAAGACATCCCCAATAATCCGTCCGCGAAACTAACGTCTCCTACTTCCTCCATCATCAGGGCGGCATCCACATTTTCCGCCTCTACGCCCTGCACCTTGACACTCTTTAAGATAATGTGCTTGGCATCAACCTGGCGTCCGTCAGCCACGGTCAATTTCGCGTCCGGCCTGACCTTATCCAAGTCTATCCCCAACTTCCCCGCCATACCCTTTCTTAATACTACCACTGAAGCGCCAGTATCCAAGACCAGGCTGGCCTCTATCTTTTTATTCAACAACACATCTAAAGTTATCCCTCGGCCTTCCCGTGAAAAATCTACTCTCCGCGGGGCCTTCTCTATCTTTTCCTGCTGCTGGACTATTCTTTCCTGGGAGGCGGCAGCACTCTCCTCCCACTTCATGCGCATTACCTCAACCTCTTCAGCGGCCGCCCTCTCTATTTTTTCGATCTCGCTCTTATTAAATTTTACTATCCCCCGGCAGACCTCTAATTCTACCACCCGGTCATTCTCGCTTTTTACCACTCCTGTGATCTTACGTCCATTTTTAAGATATAACGTATCCGCGTAAGCCAGGCCGATGAATACAGAAAAAAATAAAACCAGCGCTATTTTTTTCAATTTCTCCTCCGCTCTTTATATCCTTACTTCCAACCTGAATTCCGCGTATCCGGCGTCTTTTATATTAACCTTGCCCAGGGCGTCATCCCTGTATTTAAGCGAGCGCCCAAATACCGCTCCACCGGAAAAAGAAGCTTCTATAAATCTATTGAATTTATACTTTACTCCTGAGCCCAGGTGGGTCTGGCGGTATCTTAAAACTACATTCTTAAGGCCATCCTTATCTACCTCATATTCACCGAAAGAGGTCCCGGCTTCGGTGAATAAAGTGGCTTTTTCATTCAGGGCGTAACTGATATTCGGCCTCTTCGGAACTATCTCAAATGTCAGCTTCTGGTTCGGCTTATAGATAAAGCCCAATATAGGCAAGACCTCGTTTTCAAAATTCGGATAAAAAGCCACGCCTCCTAAGAATGTCCATTTCTCATTTGGGCGATAAATCAGGAAAGCCCGCGAAGGGATACGAAAAGCCGAAGCAGGAAAATCCCAATCCTGGCCGTAAAAAGAAGGAGTGACCCCCAGACGCAGATAAGTATTCTCAAACGTAAAAAAAGGAAAGGTGGTCTCTGCATCCGCGCTTAATCCCACCAAATGCGCCGGTAGTTTAACAACAGTAGTATTCTCTATACCCACATAATTGTTGCTTAGAGAGAACTTAACTGGTAGCTTATCCCGGACTTTAAATTCATAATCATACTGACTCTCTGCCTCTATTATCTCTACCTTACCCGCCTGGGCGCTTGCATCACGCGCCGGCATATAACGCAAATATGAATCAATTACGCCCTCCGCGCTTGCTGAATGGCACCAGAATAGAATGACAAGGATTACTCCGCACTTAATAATGCGCATACCCTCTTTCATTTATTTTATCTCCCGAAAATAGCGCCCTTTAACCCTTTAAAAAGATCCAACACCGCGGTCTGGAAATTATACTTCGGTGCCCCCAACGTGCCGGTTATTCTTATCACCCCGAACCTGCCTGCCTGCCCTACGATAGCCGTGGTAATATCCCGGAAAGTTCCGGTTAAAGGCGCTCCTTCATCCAAGACCTGCACATTTAAGGCGGCATCAATAGTGCTGTCAAAGCCGACCTTTGCTGTCCCGGACAGATTGGCGATATTGCTCTTAAACTGCAGGTCCTGGGTTGATACATATTTATCCTGCACCAGAAAAGAACAGGAAGCCTCTTCAAAGATAATATTGGCAAAATCTTTGACAAAAAGTATTGCCCCCAACCCCTTAAATAGGTCTAGCTGCCATAGCTTTCCGTCGGTAATGATGATTTTCCCGGAACCGCTTAATCTATCCGGATCGTTCAAAGAACCATTCAGTCTGGCCTCAGCCTGGATGGCCCCGGAGATGTCCTCTTTTTTAAAGGGTGTATCATTTTTTAACTTCTCGATCTTTATCCCCTGCGCCTGAATGGATGACTGATATGGCTGGCCGGGAGTATTCAGGTTAGTGCTAAAGGAAGCATTTATCAATCCTTCATAAAAAGATAGTTGCGCGGAAGGGATATCCAGTATCCCTGCCGATTGGCTAAGCTCAACTGTCAAATCTTGCCCTTTTAAACCCCAGGCGGATAGAGATGGGGCGGATAGGTCTGCCTGTGCCAGGCAGGACTTAAAATCATTCAGGTTACCTCTGAGGCTAAATTGCCCCGCCACTACTCCCTGCAGGCTGGTTTTATCCAACACCTCTTTAAATTGCGGCATAAATTTTTTCATATCTGCCAGGTCCACATTCAGACTGCCTTTTATATTTGCCGCCAGATCCGGCTGCCGGGCAGTATCAAGGGTCCCCTGTAAAGAGAAATCCGAAGCCCCGAATTTACCGCTGAATTTAGAAAAATTAAATAGGCCATTGGTGACCAAAAACGCGCAGTCCAGATTAAGCTCAGGGCCGGATAGAGAGAGTTGCACATTGGGATTAGTAAAATTGGTCAGGGTGCCGGAAGCCTGGTAAGGCAGGCCCAGGTATTTTAAATTCAATCCCTGCCATTTCAACTGGCTTTGGGTAAACTCCAGCCTCCCGTTAATATTCTCGATAGCGGATAACCCCTTATCCGGGGTTACCTTTGAATCAACAACATCCAGGTACCCGCTCACGCGCAATCCCAGCGCCGGAAGAATCTTGGCCTGCAGGTCAAGATTCAGGTTCCCTGTGCCCTGCATCTGGGCGCCGGGGCTAAAATTAAATCTTTCTTTTGCCATAGCCTGCAATACGCTCATATCCAATGAAGAAGTGAGATTGGCCTTCAGGAGAGGATCGGTGAAATCCGTAAGACTACCCTTGACTTGCGCCGGCAGGCCCAGGATATTAATTTTTAAGTTTTCCGTGGTGACCCCGGACTGGTTAAATGCCAATTGGCCGTTGATATCCTTTAGCTCATTAATAAAGGCCAGCCCTTCTACCGCACCGCCGGTGATATTGGCTGTGCCGGAATAACTGACCAGCTTATCTTTTAGGTTATATTTAATGTCAGCCTCAACTTCTAATCCCAGCTTAGCCTGCATATCCTGCTGTGTCAGCCCCAAGGCCTTACTTTGCGTCGCCAGGGTCAGGGAAACCAGGCCATCAGCTAGACCCAGGTCCATACGCGCATCAGTTATGCCTTCAGTTATATTGATACCTAACTTACGGTAATATGGGGCAAAATCCTGGACGGCCAGATTCTGTAAAAGTATCCTGGCCTTAAGCTGATGATTGGGAATATAAAAACTCCCCGCCAGTTTGGCTTGCGTAGGCGGCAGGTTATGCGTGGCCAGGCGCGCGTTCAGGCTGAACTTGACGTCGGCAGGCAGACCTAAATGCAGGTTCAAATTCAGGCCTTCTATATCCTTCTCAAAAGGCTCAGCCAGCGCCTGGTCCTGAAAATGGATACTGGCGTCTGTAACCACTATCCTGGTCACGATGACCTTGAAACCGGGATTTTTGTTTTTTACGGCGTCGGGAGAGAATAAACTCTGGAGATTAAAAGTATGGTTCTCTTTATGAATTAAAATTATCCGGGGGGATTTAAACCTGATAGATGGGATGACCAGTTGCTTCTTAAAGATGGGTATGATAAAGAAAGAGCAGCGCGCCTCCTCTATCTTAATTACGGGGACTTCGCCATCGTAGATATCCAGGTTTTTAAAAATTATGCCCTTGAAGAGATTGAACTGCAGCGAATCCAGGGTAACTTTATTACGCGTTACCTGCGCGATATTGTCTATGACCAGGGATTTAATCTTTGTGGGTAGGACTATCTTATTCAGATAAACGGTCACGATACCTGAGAGCAGGATAAAAAGAAAAACAATGATCAGGACTTTATTCTTTTTTCTCATTTTTGGCCTTCGTCTTTTTGATCAACCCCGCGGAAATTTTCAGCGCCCCGTCCTTATTTTTAATCCTGCCTATGGCCTGCAGCTCTTCTATCTCCGAGAGGATCCTTCCGATCAAAGGCGAGGGTTGCAATTTAAAGATCTTGATCAGGTCATCGCCGTTTAAGAGGCGGGTTACTTTCTTCTGGCCCCTCTGTTTAAAATACTCCCTTAAAAGAACAGAGACTGTCTTCTCATGCCTGGCGCGCGATTCTTTAGTGGTCAGACGGCCGCGGGTGGCGCGCTGGTCAGCCAGAGAGATCAATAATACGCTTGGCGCCTCTATGCCGGTATCGCGAAAATAACGGAATTTCGCCCGAGGAGTAAGTATTCCCTGATCCGCCAGATACCCGGGACGCAGATGATTAACGATCATCTTACGCAAAGCGTCTAATTCATCATTGGAAAGCTTCAGGCGCCGAGCGATCTCTACGCCGATATCCCAACTTAGGTGCTCATGGCCATGAAAGGTAAGTTTCTTACCCTCCCGGCGCATAGTGCCGGGCTTACCCACATCATGCAAAAGCATAGCCAATTTTATTAGAGATCGGCGCGGCCGGAGGCAAGAGATCTCTTCTTCAAGGTGCGCATGGATGAAGCTGTTCTTCTTGAATTCTTCAACAACCGCCTCAAACTGCCTTAACGCCTCCAGGGAATGCTCCCAAACTCCCAGATTATGATACGGGCCTTGAGCCACCCCACGCATCAACTCGATCTCCGGCAGGATAATTTTTAGTATCCCCAACTTATCTAACGCCTGAAAATATTCATAAGAATTGCGGCTATCCAGCAATTTAAATAGTTCATCGCGGATGCGCTCGCAAGAAACTTTAGAGAGCAGTTTTTTTGCTTGCCGCGCCAGATGGAGGGTCTCCTTCTGGATTTTAAAACCTAACAGAGAGGAGAAACTAAAAGCGCGTAATATCCTTAAAGGGTCCTCTATAAACGCGCCCTTATCAGGGACCCTGATTATTTTTCTAGCAAGGTCAGCGGCTCCGGAGCAAGGGTCAATAAGCGTCCCTCGCGGCCACTCCAGGGCCAGGGCATTAATGGTAAAATCCCGGTGGCGCAGGTCATCTTCCAGATCTTTGCCGCGAAAATCCGTGAAATCCAGTGTATAGATCTTATCCTTTGCCTTCCTGACCAAGCGGCAGGCCCCATGCTCTTTGTCCAAAACTACAAATCCCGCTTTTATCTCTCTGGCTAACTGCCTACCGAAATTTATCGCTCCTTTTTTGATACAGAAATCTATATCTGGGTTCTCTTTCTCTCTTCCCAGTAAGATATCACGCAATATCCCCCCGACGATATACGGCCTTACTTTGTGCGTCTTCGCAAAACTATAAACAGCTTTGAGCAGATTTCGTTCTTCCAGAGAAAATTCAAAGTGGGATTTCATTAAGATTGCACCTTATTAACATTACTAAGGGTAGCGAGGTTTGATTTGAGCAGCATGTTGTTTATGCGAGCGGCCATGGTGCCCGAAGCGCAAGCTGAGGGCGAGCGAGCATAAACACCAAGCGACATTTTCCACGGTGGGGAAAATGGAGCGGTGCTGCGAAAACAAACCTCGGTACCCGCAAACTATTTCTCTTTATTAAAAATCTCCGACTGCTTAATAATCTCTTCTTCTACGAATATCGGCGCATGCGCCCTCACCGCCAGGGCGATGCTATCTGATGGGCGGGCATCTATGGTTTTGATCGCGCCGCTTGCGGTCTTCAGCAGGATCTTGGCGTGAAAAGTGCTCTCTTCTAATTTGTCGATGATGATCTTGTCAATGCTGGCTTCCAGGTTTTCTATGGTAGTATGCAGCAGGTCGTGGGTTAAGGGGCGCGCGGGAGTAAAACCGCTGATCTTTAATTTTATCGCCGAGGCCTCAGCCAAGCCGATAACAATCGGCAGGATGCGGTTGCCGTTCTTCTCTTTTAAGACGATGAGCTGATCGTGCCTCTTCTCATCAATGACGATCTTATTTAATTCCATCTCCAGCATCTGGCGGCTCTCCCTTACCTGGTCCCTTTACGCTTACCTTTATTCAACATATCTTTTAATTCCACCATAAATTGCCCGACGTCTTTGAATTGCCTGTAAACGGAGGCAAACCTCACGTAAGCCACATCATCTAAGGCCTTTAACTTCTCCATTACCAATTCTCCGATGCGCGCGCCGGATACTTCCCGGTCGGATTTCTTCTGGATCGAGCGCTCTACCTGCACCACGATATCTTCCATCTTCTCCATGCTGATCGGCCTCTTTTCGCAGGCCTTCATCACCCCGGCGAGGATCTTTTTACGGTCAAAGGGCTCGCGCCGGTTATCTTTCTTTATCACCATCATGGATACTTCTTCAATGTATTCGTAAGTGGTAAAACGCTTACCGCATTTCAGGCACTCGCGGCGGCGCCTGACCGCGGATTCTTCGGCGGTAGCGCGGGAATCAACCACTTTATCTTCTTTATATCCGCAGTGCGGGCATTTCATTTAGCTAACCTTCTTACTTTTATTTTGGCTTCTTTTAAGAAATCCATCGCCATCCTATCCGGATAACCGTCGCAGACCACTATCTCGCTGATCCCGGCGTTAATCAGCATCTTGGCGCAGATAACGCAAGGTTGGTTGGTGGCATAAAGAGTGCTCCCCTTTAATCCCACCCCATACAAAGAGGCCTGGATAAGCGCGTTCTGCTCGGCATGTAAAGCTCGGCAGAGTTCATGCCTCTGGCCGGATGGAACTTCCAGTTTATCACGTAGGCAGCCGATCTCAATACAATGCCTTAACCCCGAGGGAGCGCCGTTATATCCGGTAGCTAAAATTCTCTTATCGCGCACTACCACTGCCCCTACGTGGCGGCGCAGGCAGGTGGACCTTTTAGAGACAAGCTGGGCTACCTGTAAGAAATACTCATCCCAAGACGGACGTTTATAAATTCTGGCGCGGCTCTTCAGTGTTTTATTCTTCATCTTTTTAACTCCGGGTACAAAGGAAATCTCTTGGCCAGGCTCAAGACCTCTGTCTTGATCTCTTTTAATTTCTGCGGGTCGTCGCTGGCTTCCACCGCCGCGCTGATAAGTACAGCGATCTGGCGCATCTGCGCTTCCTTCATCCCGCGCGTAGTCACTGCCGCTGTCCCCAGACGGATACCGCTGGTGACCGAGGCGCTCTTTCTATCAAAAGGTATGAGGTTCTTGTTTACAGTAATACTGGCCTCTCCCAATGCCCAAGAGGCGTCCTTACCGGTGATCCTCTTGTCGCAGAGATCCACCAGGAATAAATGCGTGTCTGTCCCTCCGGAGACAATACGGAACCCTTTTTGCGCCAGGCCCGCGGATAAAGCCCGGGAATTACGGATGATCTGGCGCTGATACTCCCGGAATTTGGCGCTACCGGCTTCCTTAAAGGCTACCGCTTTTGCCGCGATAACATGCATCAGCGGCCCTCCCTGGATACCGGGGAAGATCTGCATATCTATTTTCTTGGCGAATTCCTTGCGGCAGATCACAAATCCGCCGCGCGGCCCGCGTAAAGTTTTATGAGTGGTAGAGGTCACGAATTCCGCGTAAGGCACTGGCGTGGGATGGACCCCGGCAGCCACCAGTCCTGCTATATGGGCCATATCCACAAAAAGATAAGCGCCGACTTTATCGCAGATCTTACGGAATTGCTTGAAATCTATCCTGCGCGGATATGCCGAGGCCCCGGCAAGGATCATCTTGGGCTTATGTTTTTTGGCTAAGACTAATATATTGTCATAATCCAGCTCCTCTGTCTTTCTATCCACGCCATAACCGAATATTTTGTAAAACATCCCAGAAAAATTATGCGGATGCCCGTGGGTGAGGTGCCCGCCGGCAGCTAAGTCCATTGCCAGGACCGTATCCCCGAGGTTAAGCGCCGCAAAATACACCGCCATATTCGCCTGGCTTCCGGAGTGCGGCTGGACATTCACATGATCCCCGCCAAAGAGTTCCTTGGCCCGGTCTATAGCCAACTGCTCTGCCTGGTCAACGTATTCGCATCCTCCGTACCAGCGATGGCCGGGGTACCCCTCGGCATACTTATTGGTCAGGACCGACCCCTGGGCCTCCAGGATCGCCAGAGACGCGAAATTCTCCGAGGCGATCAACTCCAGGTTATCCTCCTGCCTTTTTATCTCTTCATTTATTGCCGTGTAAATTTCCGGGTCTGTCTTCTTTAAATGTTTTAGGCTTTCCATCTTTTGATTTCCTTTTCAATTTTCGTGATCTGTTTAACACGCCTTAAATGCCTGCCGCCTTCAAATTCAGTGTTCAGCCAGGCCGCGGTGATCTTCTTTGCTTGAGATGTATTGCTGAAAAGAGAAGCCAAGAGCAGAACGTTACTATCATTATGCCGACGGGAAAGGCGGGCGGCTTTTATGTTATAGCAGAGCGCGGCGCGCACTCCGGGGAGCCTGTTTGCTACTATGGAATTCCCGATACCGCTTTTACATATAAGAATACCTATTTTATACCGGCCCTGTGATATTTCCTTGGCTAAAGAATAAGCGTAACAGGGATAGTCGCAGCTTTCTTTGGAATACGTACCCAGGTCTTTTACCTGGAAACCCTTATTTTCCAGGTAGGGCTTTAATTTTTCTTTCAGGCCAAAACCTCCGTGGTCAGAGGCAATAACGATCTTTTTCATATCAGTACACTCACTTTCTCTACTGCTTCTTTGATCACCTCAAGGGTCCGGCTGTAAGATTCCAGAGGCTTGCCGATAGGATCGGCGATATCAAGGTTATTCCCATTTATTTTAGCAAATTCCTTTAATAAGAAAAGTCTATTTTTTACTTCCGGGGCGATCTCCAGGACCCTATTCTCATGCGCCTTCTCCATTACTAGGATAAGGTCAGATTTCTTGATCATCCCCGCGTTGATAGACCGGGAGAGATGCCCGGAGACATCTATCCCCTCCCTGGCCAGGACTTCTTTCGTGGATTCAGTAGCGCCCATGCCGCCGGTTAACATTGTGCCGGCGGATAAGACTTCCACATCGTTCCTGTTCTTTTCTTTTAGTTTCTTCTTTAGTAAAGCTTCCGCTATTACTGAGCGGCAGGAGTTTCCCGTGCAGACAAAAAGCACGACCTTCTTATTAATCACTGCCTCAACCTCTTCTTTTTTAATCGCCCCCTCCCTTAAGACTTGCACCGGTTCAGTAGTCAGGTCTATGACCGTGGACTCCACTTGTATCCTGGGGTTGCCGGCGTCTATAGCCAGATCCACTAACCCCTCCAGCCCTTGAATAGCCTGCTGGAAATCTGTTGGAGCGGGTTTACCGGAGATATTCGCCGACGGACAAACCAGGGGGACCCCAGCCAGATGAATGATCCCGCGGGCAACCTCATTATCCGGCATACGCAGCCCCACCTTACCTCCATCTTTTGATTTTAGTATCACTGTCAACGGCCCGGGCCAGAATTTATCCACCAGTTTATAAGCCGCCACCGGTATATTTATGGCGAACTCTTCAATTCGCAGTTTCCAGTCTATAAGCAAAGAAAAAGGTTTATCTTTAGGCCGCTGCTTTATTCCATACAATCTCTCCAGCGCCTTTTTATCCTGCATATTCGCCGCTACCCCATAGACAGTTTCAGTAGGGATGATCACCAACCCGCCTTTAACTAAAATCTCGGCTGCCAGCCGGAGGACCTCCGGATTAGGGCTTAGCGGATCAATCTTAATAATCTTTGTCGTACTCATAACCAACTCAATTGTTTCCGTAACCAGCTTAGAGGAAACGCTTTCCGTGGGATGCTAAAACGAATATGCAGGAAAGTGTTTCCGCTGTCTTTATCTTTATAATCTGATTCTCTTTATCTTCGCCGCAGATTCTTTCCTATACTTTAGTAATTTCAGGTTGATCTTTTTTTCCGTGATCCCTAATATCGCTAAGGCAAATAGGGCCGCGTTCTTGGCGCCAGCCTTGCCTATGGCCATAGACGCTACCGGCACTCCCGCGGGCATCTGCACCGTGGACAATAAGGAATCCAGTCCCTTTAGACTCTTAGTTTCAATAGGAATACCGATAACCGGTAAAGTAGTATGCGCGGCCACTACTCCTGCCAGGGCGGCCGAGCCGCCGGCAGCGGCGATAAAAACTTTTACCCCCCTCTTGGGGGCTGCCTCCACGTATTGGGCTAATTCTTTAGGGGTCCTGTGCGCGGAGAGGACTTTGGCCTCAAAACTTACTCCGAAATCCTTGAGCACATTGATAGATTCCTGCACTATCTCCAGATCCGAATTACTTCCCATAATAATACTGATCGCCTTTGCCATAACCCCTCCCTAATCCTCGGATATCGCCCTTCTGCCGATATCCTTGCGATAATGCATCCCTTCAAAATGAATTTTATCTACCGCCTGATATGTCTTATCAATCGCCTCTCTAATATTATTGCCTAAACCGGTAACCCCCAGCACCCTGCCTCCATTGGTAAAATATTTACCGTCGGATTTTTTTGTGCCGGCGTGGAATACCACTGCTTCCTTGTTATTCTCTAATTCTTGCAGGCCAAAAATCTCTTGGCCCTTTTGGTAATCTCCGGGATACCCTCCGGCAGCGCAGACCACGCACACGCAAGGCCTGCTATCCCAGCTAAGCCCACCTAATTTCGCTACCTTGCTAAGCTTATCTTCGCTTACCGCAAGCATTGTCTCCAATAAGTCTGAACGCATCCGCGGCAGTATCGCCTGCGTCTCCGGATCTCCGAAACGCACGTTGAATTCCAGGGTCTTCGGGCCATCTTTGGTTAGCATAATACCGGCATATAAAACACCACGATAAACTATTCCTTCTTTGTTCAAACCGTCTATGGCACGATAAATAACTTTATCTAAAATTTCTTCTAAGAGTTTCGGGGTTACTATCGGCGCCGGAGAATAAGCCCCCATCCCGCCGGTATTAGGGCCCTGGTCATTATCAAAAATGCGCTTGTGGTCTTGCGCCGAGGCCAAAGGTATGACTTCTTTAGAATCGGTGATCACTAAAATTGATGCCTCCTGCCCCACTAGACATTCTTCAATAATCACCTTACTTCCTGCCTCGCCAAAGACCTTCTTCTGCATCATGGCATCTACCGCATCTTTGGCCTCATCAATAGTCTTGGCCACAATTACCCCCTTGCCCTGGGCCAGGCCATCGGCCTTGACCACGCAAGGGGCGCCGTTCTTCTCAATATGTTTCTTGGCGGAATCGGCGTTATCAAAAATCTTGAAAGCTGCGGTAGGAATATTATATTTTGCCATCAACTCCTTGGCAAAAACCTTGCTTGCCTCCAGGCGCGCGGCTTTTTTCCCGGGGCCGAATACTTTTATTTTATGATTGATGAATTCATCAGAAATTCCGGCAGATAAAGGCACTTCCGGGCCGACTACCGTCAGGTCTATTCTTTCTTTCCTGGCGAAATCCAATATCCTCTTTATATCATCGGCCTTGATATCCACGCACTCCGCAAGTTTAGAGATCCCGCCGTTGCCCGGCGCGCAGAAGATCTTATCCACCATCCTTGACTGCGCTATCGACCATACCAGCGCATGCTCCCGTCCTCCGCTTCCGATAACTAGAACTCTCATATGTCAGCTGTTCAAAAACGCCTTTTCCTTGTTCCCGTTGCCCCAATGCCACTCGTCTTTTTGATCGAAAATTATGTTATTCCACATGAACATTCCGTCTATCTTCCATTGGCCGCCTTCTTTGGTCATAAAATAAGGGGACGTTTTTCTATCTTCCGGGTAGAGATAGATGATCGCTTTTCTGCTGTGCAGGTCAACCTGGATCTCCTTATTCAAGACGCAACTTAGCTCATTATCCAATTGCCCCATGTTGCGGTGTTTCATATATTCCTTGTTGGATTTTTTAAACCTGTTGAACTCTTTGGTGAAACAATTGTCTACGGCATCAAAATCATGACTCTGACAAGCGCGGATATAAGTTTGGAATGCCGCTAGTGGCGTCGAAAAATCCTCTTCCCCTTGCGCCCAAAGCGCAGGAGTAAGAAATAAAACGATTAACGATAATACGAATAATTTCTTCATACTTAACTCCTTTCCAACGCTCGCGGCTGGCTTGTCTGGGTTTCTCGGGAACGCTCGCCCCGCCCCAGCGTGGCGGGGCTTCGCTCGGGTCGGCTGCGTCGCTCTCACAGCAATCTATTTATAGGGTGAACCTTGCCCGCTCCTTGTCTCCACGTCCCTCGAAATCCCAGCCAATCCACCCGCTAAGATTTATAATTAAGTACTGCGTCCCCGAAATTACCCTTATTTTGTTGTCATATAAAATGCTGCCATATTTCTAATATCTTGCTTCTTCCCGCCATCTTGATCGTAGAGAATTCCTGCTGTTTTTTTAATCTCTTCGGCAACTTCATAAATAGTAAGTCCCGGAGATTTATTTTCTAAATCACTGTAAACCTTAAATATTAAAGCAGTGATTTCTTCTTCGCTTGTTGCTGTAGTGTATTCTTTTAGTTTATCAATAATGAGTTGATACTGATTAGATTTGTATATAATATTGGGATTATCTTGTTTGTCGATCAACTCTAATTTATCTGCTTGACTTTCCGCATATGCAAAATTAACTGTGCTCAAGATTATAAATATAAAGAATATTATAATCCCCCTCATTAATCATTCCCCTTTTGTTTTTTAGAAATTAAGTCCCCGGAATTCCGGAATTCAAGATTTATACTGTTTTATTAATATTTTCTTTTAATGCTTTTTGTATTTCTTCTTTTTGTTCTTTATATTTATTTTCATCTATTCTTGATATAATTTCCTGGAGTTCCGCGATAAATCTTGGTTCATCCAATTTATCACCTTTCTTCAGATTATCAACGACCCACTCCATACGAACCTTAATCCAGTCGTCAGTCTTTTTATCTAAGTTAGGGTATCTCTTTGGATCCATATATTTATCAACACACCTGGCAAACCACATAGCTCCGACTTCTTGGTTGTCCTGTACATAATTCCTACCAATAGCATCGCATATGTCCGCATCTAACTCATCGAACTTAATATCGTATTCATCTTTGAGCTTATTAAATTTATTATCAACATTATCTTGAAATTCGCCCTTTATTTGTTTCAGCTTTTCCGCTATCTCATTTCTTAATGATCCTTCGGCCTTATTTATTTTAGTTCTAGTATAAAAGAATGTGTTAAATATATTAGCTCCTAAGAGCGCCACCATTATAGTAAGTACAGCAGTTAAAATATTCTGCCAAATATGTTGCGAGGTTTGCAAAACTCTATCCAACTCTTTATCAACTGTGCTAATTTTCTGCTCTAAGGCGCTAATTTTATTTTGCAATAAAACTACATTAGTCTCTATTTGATTTCCTGCGGTTCCAATGGATGTTTCTTCTGCCTTGGATTTTACAAAACTAAAAATTAATAATAAAAAAATTATTAATAATATTTTTCTCATCTTTCGGCCTCCTTACAATCTTAGGACCGTTTCTGTGTCTGCTACTGTAAGCTACTTAATTTTTTGCGGGTGACTCGGGGTGTTTGAGAGAGGCCTCCGAGAAACCCATTACTAAATTTTATGGTTTTAGTGCGAAGGCGCATTAGAAAATTTTCGGCCCATATAATGCGTCCTGTCTGCGAGGGATTACGGGTTGCTGAAGCCGACTAACCTTATCTTGATAGGTAAGGCAGGAGCGAAAGCAAACCGTAAACCGAAGCAGACGGCGAAAATTTTCAGCGCCGGAGTACAAAACCATAAAATGAATCTATGTCTCAAGAGCAAACTTTATAGCTACTTTTCCTTTGATTCTCTCTTTAAAGGCAATATACCGGCCATTTCGCCGATGACATTGACTAATTCCGTGCCCGCGGGTACGACAATCTTGGCGTTGTTACTTAGCGCGTGCTCTACGGCTTCAAGTTTTCTTAAGACCTGGGCGTTACCGACGAAGAATTTTTCGGCGGCTTCATTGACAAGCTTGATCGCCTCTGCCTCGCCTTCAGCCTCTAAAATCCTGGCCTGCTTTATGCCTTCGGCTTTCTTGATCTCCGCCCTCTTCTGCCCATCGGCAGTGGTCTCGGTAGCGGTGGCAAAATCCACTGCCGCGATCTTCTCATTCTCGGCCTTAACAACCTTGTTCATCGTCTCCTGAACGTCTTTTGGCGGGTCTATTTCTTTTAACTCGGTCCTGACAATCTCTATACCCCAGGTTGAGGTCTCTTCCATCAGCGTCTTGTGCAGCTCAGAATTGATTTTCCCTCTTTCGCTGTTGGCGGATTTTAAGGTAAGGGTCCCGATAATATTCCTCAGGGTAGTCCTGGCCAAGTTCACTATCTGCCACTGATAATTATTCACATTATACTGGCAACTTTTAACACTGGACTCATCGTCCTTGACCTTAAAATAAACCTGCGCGTCCACCCTGGCATTTAAATTATCGTTGGTGATGATCTCCTGCGGCTCGGCATCTACCATCTGCTCGGTGACATTGACCTGATACAGATTTTCGATTCCCGGGATAATCCAGTTAAATCCCAGCTTGGCAAAACGGTTGTATTTTCCCAGCCTTTCAACTAAACCACGGTGCGTGGGCCGCACAACTTTAATCCCCATAAAAAATAATACCACTACCGCTATCCCGATCATATATCCGATATTCATCCTACACCCCCCTTAGATAATCTCTACCTGCTTATTTCCTTTTACTACTTCCCCAATAACCCAGGACTTCAATTTATATTCCGCTAACTTTGCGATTATTGATTTGGCAGAGGATTGCGGGGCCATAAGAACCATCCCTACACCCATATTAAAGGTATGATACATCTCCCTCTCTTCTATGCCGCCCTTATTCTGGATAAGCCTAAAGATCTGGGGTACCGGCCAGGAGCCTTTATTTATTCTGACATTGATATCCGCCGGTAGAATACGCGCGATCTTATCGTAGAAAGCCCCACCGGTAATATGGGCTATCCCGTTTATCTTGGCCACGCGTAATATATTTAAGACTGGCTTTACATAAATTCGCGTGGGTTTAAGCAACTCACTACCCATGCGCTTTAATTCATTTTGCGAGAGTGCTTTTCTGACCAGAGAATATCCATTAGAGTGAATACCGCTGGATTCAATACCGATCACCTCATCACCGGCACAAATAGCAGAGCCGTCAATAATTTTAGGCTTCTCCACTATCCCCACGCAGAAACCCGCCAAATCATATTCGCCCTCTCTGTACATCCCGGGCATCTGCGCGGTCTCTCCGCCGA
>JAQTUD010000046.1 GCA_028710405.1 Candidatus Omnitrophota bacterium | reverse complement strand
TGACCAAGAGGAAGAAACGCGGCCATATTTTGATTGAGTTTTACTCAGAGAGTGACTTAGAGCGTATCATGAGTATCATAAGGAGGGGAAAGCAGGCATGAGCCAGGCGACCTTGATTTTAATAAAACCCGATGGTTTAAAGAAATCCCTGACGGGAAATATCCTGACCCGTTTATCCGAGACAAAGCTTGAGATAGTAGCGGCGAAAATGAAACGTGTCTCCAAGGAATTAGCCCAGGAGCATTACAAGCACCTGAAGGATAAGCCTTTTTTCCCGGAATTAATAAAATACATACTCGGAGAATTGCATGACCGCCGGAAAGTGATGGCCCTTGTTTATTGGGGTAAGGACGCGATCACTAAATGTCGGGAACTTGCCGGGTCAACTAACCCGGAGGAGGCAGATTCTACCTCTATCAGAGGCTCATACGGCAGGATCACTACATCCGGCGTCTATGAAAACGTAGTCCATGTTTCCTCCGACGCCGCGGAGGCGGAAAGAGAGATAAAGCTCTGGTTTGAGCCGGAAGAGATCATTGTGGACCTATACCCGAGCAAGGAGATCGCCGTAAAAGAGCAGAAGAAAAAAGTATGGGCTTAAAGGGGGACTAAGATGGTGCTGGGGATGACCGGTTATGGGATCAGGGAGGCGCGGATAAAAGGGGTCGGTAAAGTCCGCGTGGAGTTACGCAGCGTAAATCATAAATTTCTAGACATAGTATTTCATCTGCCCGGGGGGATACTCTTCCTGGAAGAGAAGATTAAAAAAGAGATTGAGTCCAAACTACAAAGGGGCAGGCTGACCTGCGCGATAAATATTATACAGCCTGCCGGCGCCTCGGTCTTTATCAATAAGGACCTGCTGAAGAATTATATTAACACGCTGAAGGATTTAAAGAGCGAATTCCGGTTGCAAGGTGAAGTTGATTTCAACGCGCTTATACACCTGCCGGGGGTCCTCTCCTTGGAAGAAGAGGGTATATCCCGGATAGGCATATGGCCGCAGTTAAGGCCCCTGGTGGCCGGTGCGGTTGATGATGTAGTGACGATGCGCCGTAAGGAAGGGCAGGCCCTGGCAGGGTTTTTGCAAAAATATACGCGGTCGATCACCCTGCAGCTAGGGGCGATTAGGACTCGCTTTAAAAAAGTAATAGAAACCAGGGTGCGTTCTCTTGCTAGCGATGTGGAACGCTCCGTTTTTTTAAAAGAGGTAGATATCTCCGAGGAGATGGAGAGGCTGTTATTTCATATCCACGCTTTCCAGCAGAAGCTGCGCGGCCGCGGAGCGGCCGGCAAGGAACTGGATTTTATCGCCCAGGAGATGCAGCGGGAGGCAAATACTATGGCTGCCAAGTCCTGTGACGCCTCGCTCTCCTGGCGCGCGGTGCAGATAAAAAGCCAGATTGAGAAGATCCGCGAACAGGTTCAAAACATAGAGTGAGAGGCCGGAATATACAAACAGGGAGGAAGAGACAAATTACCGGGAAGATATTTGTGGTTTCCGGGCCTTCGGGTTCGGGCAAGACTACGCTCAGGGAATTGCTGCTTAAGTCAAAAAAGTTAAAGGGGAAATTAACTAAATCCGTCTCTTTTACTACCCGCCCTAAGAGGTCGGGTGAACGCCAAGGAGAGGGGTATTTTTTTCTCAGTGAACAGGAATTCAAGGAGCGGTTGAGGGCGAAAAAAATCCTTGAATGGACAAAATATCTGGGTTATTATTACGGAACTCCTCGGGATCGCCTGCGGGAGAAACTCTCCGCAGGCAGGCACCTGGTTTTATGCCTGGATTTAAAGGGTGCTTCCAGGATAAAGCGGTTATATCCGAGGAATACGGTAACGATCTTTATCCTTCCTCCGTCGGTAGATGCGCTTAAAAACAGGATTGCCGGCCGCTGCAGTAAGGTCAAGAACAGGGAGATAGCCAGGCGCCTTCAATTGGCACGTAAAGAAGTCCAGGCTGCCCACAAATACGATTATTCGGTAGTGAATGAACATTTAGCATCTGCGGTCCGGGAACTGGAAGATATTGTTCTAAAAGAAGGAGAAAACTAATCATGGGTTATGTGGCATTAGGAGATCTTTTGGATAAAAGTAAGGGTTCTATTTATAAGCTGGTTATTTTGGCATCCAAGAGGGCGCTGGAGATCGCTGAAGGCCAGCCGAAGCTGGTAAACGCCGATTCTCAGACTAAGCCTTCAACTCTGGCATTATATGAAATTGCCGCCGGTAGGGTTGTAGCCGGGGTCAGTTAAACCTACGGAATAATACAGTGGCAAAAGAGAAGAATATTATTTTAGGGGTAACCGCCAGCATCGCCATTTACAAGGCCTGTGATATCCTGCGCAGGCTTAAGGAGCAGGGTTATTCTGTAACCGTGGTGATGACCAAAGAGGCGCAGGAGTTTATCCGTCCGATTGTTTTTCAGAGTTTATCCGGCGGAAAGGTTTTTAGCGGGCTTTTTGAAGAAGCGCAAGAGCCGGAGATAGAGCATATATCACTGGCAGAGAAAGCTGACCTAATCCTGGTCGCTCCAGCTACCGCCAATATTATTGCTAAGGTTGCCTGCGGAATATGTGATGATCTATTGACCTGTATTATCTGCGCCGCAGATGCGCCGGTGGTCTTTGCCCCGGCGATGAATGAGAATATGTACAAGAATAAGGCCACGCAGGATAATATCAGGAGAATAAATTCCCTGGGTTATAAGTGTATTGAGCCGCGAGCGGGCAGGCTTGCCTGTGGTAAGTTCGGGGCGGGTTGTTTGGCAGAAGTCGAGACGATAGTAAAAGAAGTAAAGAAGAATCTTAAATAATTGGCGCGGTAGCCAAGAGGTAAGGCGACTGTCTGCAAAACAGTTATTCAGCGGTTCGATTCCGCTCCGCGCCTCGATTTTAATTTTGCGATAAGCAAAATTAAAATCGCACTCAAGTGAGCGGCCCAAAGGGTAAACCGCGAAAAGCGGTTTAGCGAACGGAGTGCCTAACGAGAATGCCGCAAAAACGCAAAGATTTAAAAATTGAAGGGCCGAATCTTTGGTATTTGGTAGGGCTGATTACCAGCGACGGTTGTTTATCCTCGGACGGAAGGCATATAGATATAACTTCTAAAGATTATGAGTTTCTTAAAGAGATCAAAGATTCATTTAGAATTAGCAACAAAATCGGCGTAAAGTATAATGGCATGAAACAAAAATCTTTTCATATCCAAATTGCCAATAGAAATTTTTATGATTTTCTTCTTTCCATAGGTCTTACGCAGCGTAAATCTTTGACCGTTGGTTCTTTAAATATTGAGAATCAATATTTTGTTGATTTTTTGAGGGGATTAATCGACGGCGATGGGTCTATCCGCCGATGGATACATCCCTCTAACTATAGGGAGCAATGGAATTTAAGGATTTATTCTGGCTCTAGGGAGTTTATTGAGTGGTTAAGTAACGCGGTTGAACAATTATTGAGAGCCTGCGGTAAGATCCATAAGAATACGACTAGCACCTGGGTATTAAAATACGGTAAAATGGCCGCAAGGGAAATTGTTAAAAAATGTTATTATAAAGGCTGTCTTGGTTTGGCAAGAAAAATGAAGTTAGCTAGCGAATGTGCTAATTCTTATCGAGGATGGAGCACAAGCACGACATTGGCCAATTAGGGGCAAGTGGTGGAATGGCTTACACGATAGATTTAAAATCTATTGGCCGCAAGGTCATGAGGGTTCAACTCCCTCCTTGCCCATTATAAAAATTAGGGCTCATAGCTTTAGTCCCGCAAAAAGCGCGGGATTCCTCGGGATGCAAAAGCATCCCTCGTCATTGGTTGAGAGGCGTTCGCTATGAGCGATAGTTTTTAAAAAAAATATGGGGCTCATAGCTCAGTTGGTTAGAGCGTTGCGTTGACATCGCAAAGGTCAGAGGTCCGAGTCCTCTTGGGCCCAAGTTTAAAAACCCGATAAGGGAAGATTATGGATTTAGATATATTAAGACATTCTTGTTCGCATGTTTTGGCCCAGGCGGTGAAGGGGCTCTGGCCTGATGTAAAATTAGGCATCGGCCCCTCTATAGAAGACGGCTTTTACTATGACTTTGACAAAAAAGAGCCGTTTACCGACGAGGACTTAGTTAAAATAGAAGAGAAGATGCAGGAGATTATCTCTAGGGATGAGCCGTTTAAAAGAGAAGAGATTTCTAAAGAAGAAGCCACCTCTCTGTTTAAAAAATTAAACGAAGATTATAAAGTAGAACTCATCCAGCAGATACCTGATCAGAAGGTTTCTATTTATCGCACCGGCAAGGATTTTCTGGATCTCTGCCGCGGGCCGCATATAGAGTCGACCGGTAAAATAAAAGCCTTTAAATTATTATCGCTGGCCGGGGCCTACTGGCATGGTTTAGAGACTAATCCCATGTTGCAGAGGATATACGGAACTTGTTTTACCAGCCGTAAGGAGCTGGACGATTATTTAAAAAATTTAGAAGAGGCCAAAAAGCGCGACCACCGTAAATTAGGGCCCGCGCTGGGATTCTTTGACATATATCACGAAGAAGCGGGAGCGGGGTTAGTTTTCTATCATCCTAAGGGAGCCTTGGTGCGTACGCTCATTGAGGATTATTTAAAGAAAGAACACTTAAAGCGCGGTTATCAGATAGCCATTACCCCGCACATCATGCAATCCGGGCTTTGGAAGACCTCCGGCCACTATGATTATTACCGGGAGAATATGTATACCCTGAATATAGACGATAAAGAGTTTGTCCTCAAGCCGATGAATTGCCCGGGGCATATTTTGATTTACAAATCAAAGCTCAGGAGCTATAAGGAGTTACCGCTGCGGCTCTTTGAACTGGGTACGGTTTACCGGCACGAGAAAGCCGGCGTCCTGCACGGGCTTTTGCGGGTGCGCGGGTTTACTCAGGATGACGCGCACATATTTTGCCTGCCCGGGCAGTTACGCGTGGAGATAAAAGCCATCATCGATTTTGTTTTTGATACCATGAAGGCTTTTGGTTTTAGCGACCTGGATATTGAATTAAGCACTCGGCCGCAAAAATATATCGGCTCCGAAGAAGATTGGCAATTGGCGACCGCCGCGCTTGAAGAGTCACTCAAAGAAAAGGGATTAGCCTATAGCGTTAGCGTCGGAGAAGGTGCGTTTTACGGCCCCAAGATCGATATCAAATTAAAGGACGCCTTGAAAAGAAAATGGCAGTGCGCCACTATTCAGTGTGATTTTGCCCTGCCCAAGAGGTTTGGCCTGGCCTATACAGATTCCGACGGCCAAGAGAAACAACCCATTATGTTACACCGCGTACTCCTAGGCAGCCTGGAGCGTTTTTTCGGGGCGCTATTGGAACATTATAATGCCGAGTTGCCCCTCTGGCTTGCCCCCACACAAGTGCGGCTGATACCTATTAAGGATACAGCGCAGGATTACGCCGCCAAGATCAATCAGATGCTTACGGATAACGCTGTGCGCCTGGATATAGACGACCGCAAGGAAACACTGGACAAGCGGATACGTAATGCCGAATTAGAAAAGGTACCTTATACCCTTATCCTGGGGGAACGCGAGGCCAAACAAGGGACAGTCGCGGTGAGAAAAAAGGGAGAAGGCGATAAGGGGAGCGTCAAAATAGAGGAATTTATACAACAGATAAAAAAAGAGATAGACGATAAAACCGTGTAATATCCTAAAGAGGAGGTGGTTACTATAAAAAGTTTTATCCGTATTAACGACAAGATCCGCGTGCCGCAGGTCAGGCTTATCGGCCCTGAAGGTAACCAGCTGGGCATCGTATCTATACAAAAGGCCCAGGATCTGGCTAATCAAAGCGACTTAGATCTGGTGGAGGTGGCCCCTAACGTGAATCCTCCGGTCTGCCGTATCATAGACTTCAGCAAATTTAAATACGACCAGGAGAAGAAAGAACGCGAAGCAAAGAAGCATCAAAGGCAGGGGCGCCTGAAAGAGATCCGCTTAAAGCCGAACATTGACGACCATGATTACCAGACCAAGCTCAAGCAGGCGGTCACATTTTTGAAGAAAAAAGATAAAGTAAAAATTAATCTATTCTTTAGGGGAAGGCAGATGGAGCATCTGGATTTAGGCAGGAAGGTCTTGGACAGGTTCATTGCCGACACCCAGAACGACGCCCAGATGGAGAAGAACCCGTCTATGGAAGGCAGGATTATGTCTTTTATCCTGGCCCCTAAATAAGCGTACGATAGAAGGAGAACTAGAAGAATGTCTAAGTTAAAAACGAAAAAGGGAGTAGCCAAAAGGTTCAGATTGAACAAAAAAGGCAAGATTAAATATTCTCCTGGTGGGAAGAGCCACTTAATGTCATCTAAAGAGCCGGAGAGGCTGCGCAAATTAAGGAAGTCCGGTTCATTAAAGGGCAGAAAAGAGAGAAGATTTATTAAGAGCATGTTGCCTTATGGCAGTAATTAGAAAAGTAAAAAACAGTAGAAAGCAGAAGAGTAAGAAAGTGCAGAGAAGGGAGCAAGGAAGGAAATGGCTAAAATAAAACATAGCGTGGCAACGCGTAGAAGAAAAAAGAGGGTATTAAAGAAGGCAAAGGGCTATTGGGGGGACCGGAGTAAGCAATTCCAGCAGGCGCGCCGCACTCTTATGCATGCCTTGGTTTACGCATACGCGGACCGCCGCAGGAAGAAGAGGACTTTCCGCAGGCTCTGGATCACGCGCATTAATGCCGCCTGCCGCGGAGCGGGGATCACTTATAGCGCGTTTATGAACGGCCTGAAGAAAGCCAAGGTTGTCCTGGACAGAAAAGTTTTAGCGGACCTGGCGGTAAAAGACAGCGCGGCATTTAAGAAGTTGGTTGAACTGATTAAGCAATAGTGTGTAAGTTTGTAAGTGTGTAAGTTTGTAAGCAAGGACTTACCCACTTTACACTTATAAACTTAATACTCCGAATGGGGTGAGGATATGTATGTAATTATCGTCGGTTGCGGAAGAGTGGGTTCGGAATTAGCAAAGCTGCTCTCTAGCGAAGGCCACAACGTGGTAGTCATTGATAAGAACCGGGATTCTTTTGACCGCATGGGGGGCGCTTTTAACGGCCTGACCGTGCAGGGTAACGGATTTGACCTGGCCCTCTTAAAACAGGTGGGTATCGAAAAAGCTGATGCCTTCTGCGCCGTGACTAATGGCGATAATACTAATCTCATCTCGGCACAGGTAGCCAAAAAAATATTCAAGGTCCCCAAGGTCATCGCCCGGGTATATGACCCGCAGCGGGCGCATATATATTCGGCCTTAGGTATGGATATTATCAGCGGGACCATGCTCTTTGCCGCTATGCTCAGAGATAAAATTATCGAGAGCCGTTTCTCCAGCTATCTTATTGAGACCAAGGAGCTGGGGGTTATTGAAATAGAGGCCAAGCTCAGCCTGACGGGAAAAACTATCCAGGAAATAAATATCGCGGGTGAATTTATGGTGGTGGCACTCAGAAGGCTGCAGGGAATAATCATTCCGACTCCGGAGACTATCGTGAAAAAAGAAGATATTTTAATGGGGATAGTTAAAGTGGCAAGCCTGGTTAAAGTCAGGGAGAGATTTGGCCTATAATATCGGAGATAAACGATGAATATTTTAATCGTAGGCGCGGGTAAGGTAGGTTATTTTTTAGCCAAGAGATTGATTACCAGTAAGCATACGGTATGCATCGTGGAAAAGGATAAGAATATCTGCGAGACAATAGCCAAAGAGCTGGAAGCTTTAATAATCAACGGAGACGGCTGCGACCCACGCATATTAGAAGAGGCCGGCATTGAGCGCGCGGATGTCATGGCCGCGGTTACCGGCGATGATGAGGATAATCTGATCATCTGCCAGGTAGCCAAAGAAAGATTCTCGGTCAACCGCACCGTCGGCAGGGTGAATAACCCCGACAATGAACATACTTTTTCTGAATTAGGCGTGGATGTGCCGGTGGACTCCACCAAG
>JAQTUD010000003.1 GCA_028710405.1 Candidatus Omnitrophota bacterium | reverse complement strand
CAGGAAAGTGTCCCCTTCAGCGTAGACGGAAAGTCTCCCCCTTTTCTCTTTTGCATTATCTAAAAACCTGGCTAACCATTTCCTATCTTTTTTATTTATCGCTGTCTTAAGCCCGTGCAAATTCCGCTCAAATGCCCCTATCGCCTTCAGGATATCTTTGCGGTTACTCAAGAATATATCCACCCAGAGTCCGCTCTCGGAAGCGGCAAGGCGGGTAGTATCTTTTAACCCGCTGGAAGCAAACTTCAGGTGCTCGGGCGGAACCGCCCCTATTAAAGAGAAAGCAACCGCGTGCGGTAAATGGCTGGTAAAAGAAAGGATTTTATCGTGAGTAACAGGAGAAAGCAAAGTTATCCTTGCCCCGAACTTCTTCCATAACGCGCTTACTCTCCTGGTAACCTCGCTCCTTGTATTTATGGTAGGGGTCAATATACAAAGAGAATTTTTGAATATCTTTGCATCGGCATAGGCTATCCCTCTTTTTTCCGAACCGGCTAAAGGATGGCTCCCCACGTAAAAGGGAAAAATTTTACTTAGAGCCGCCGTGATTTCGGCCTTTGTGCTTCCCACATCTGTGACTACGCATCCCGGAGCGACAAGTTTGGCCAGGCGCGGCGCAAGTTTTATGATCAACCCTACCGGCAAGGCCAAAATTAAAAGATCCGCCCCCTTTACGATACTAATCCCTTGCGCGCCCTGGTCAATGGCGCCCTTTTGCCTGGCTATACGCAGGCTTTCTTGATGACGGCTGACTCCGACGACCTTATCGGCAAGCCCCTGCTTCTTGATGGCCATGGCGATGGAGCCGCCGATCAAACCAGTGCCTACTATTGCCGCTTTATGAAATGACTTCATATTTTAAATCTCCCTGCCTGATACCTTAGCTAATATTTTTAACTCCTGCATCATCTTCATAAAGTTAGATGGGATCAATGATTGCACGCCATCCGAAACCGCTTCCTCCGGATGACTATGCACTTCAACGATCAGGCCATCAGCGCCGCAGGCAATTGCCGCCTTAGAAAGCGCCGGGACATAACTCCATCTGCCCGCGGCATGAGAAGGATCAATGATTATCGGTAAGTGAGATAGTTGCTTTGCCACCGCCACGGCGCTGATATCCAGGGTATTGCGGGTAGAATCCTCAAATGTCCGGATACCGCGCTCACAGAGTATAACGTTAAAATTTCCCCCTGCGAGTATATATTCCGCCGACATGAGCATCTCTTTTACGGTACTGGACATCCCGCGTTTAAGTAAGACCGGTTTCTGGATCTGGCCTACTTCTTTTAAAAGGTTGAAATTCTGCATATTACGGCAGCCGATCTGCAAGACATCGGCGTAACCGGACACCAATCCCACATCGCGGGCATCCATAACCTCGGTTACCGTGACCAACCCCAATTCATTGCCGACCTCCCGCAGATACTGCAGGCCTTTTTCCCCCAGGCCCTGGAAACTGTATGGAGAAGTGCGGGGCTTAAAGGCCCCGCCCCTTAAAACCGTAGCGCCGGCGGCCTTGACTTCCTTGGCGATCTCATATAAAAGGTCGATGTTCTCTATTGTGCAGGGACCGGCCATAACCACGATCTTGTTTCCGCCGATCTTGATTCCCTTGCCCAGCTCGATTACAGAATCTTCTTTGTGGAATTCACGGGAGACAAGTTTAAAAGGGGCCAGGACCGGGATAACATTTTCTACCCCCGGGAATACCTCCAAGGGAGTGACCCGCAGGACATCCTCCGGCCCGATAACGCCGATGATGGTACGCTGCGTGCCGCGGGATAAATGCGGCGTTAACCCCAATTTCTGCACTTTACTAACGATATGATTTATCTGTTCTTCTGTGGCATCCGGCCTTAAAACTATTATCATATTATCTTCCCCTTAAGCCTGTAAAACCTTCTTGAGCACTCTTACAAACCTCTCATTTTCTTTTTTGGTGCCGATAGTTACGCGTATAAAGTTCTTCATCCCGTACTGTCTCATATCCCGCACGATCACTCCGTATTTAAGCATCGCCCTAAAGACATCCGTGCCGTCTTTACCTACATCAATGAGGATAAAATTAGCCACGCTTGGGACATAGGCCAGGCCTATCTTTTTTAGGACATCGTAGATATAGTTTTTACCTTCCAGGATAGTCGACCTGGTTTTTTTCAGGAACTCCTTATCATCCAGCGCGGCGATCGCCGCTGCCTGGGCCAGCGAATTCACGTTGAAAGGCTGCCTGGTGATCTCCATATAGGAAGCCAGTTCCGGATTGCTTATAGAATAACCCACGCGCAGCCCGGCCAATCCATAAGCCTTAGAAAAGGTCTTAAGCACAATAACATTCTTCTTATTCAGGTACTTCAGGCTCTGCGGAAAATCATCTACGTCCACAAAAGTATCATAAGCCTCATCCATAACCAGCAAGACATCCTCCGGGAGGTCGCGGATGAACTCCTCAATCTCGTATTTAGTCACATACGTTCCGGTAGGATTATTAGGATTAGCGATAAAGATCACCTTAGTCTTTTTATCGATCTTCTTCCTGATCGCGTCCAGATCATACTTAAAATATTTTATGGGCACGACTATGACTGTCCTGTCTTTAACAGAAGCTATGATCTTATACTCCAGGAAAGTAAAATCCGCGGTGATGATATGCTCATCTTCCTCGACAAAGGTCTTGATGATTATATCAATAAGCTCGTCAGAGCCATTCCCCAGGACGAAATTATCGCTTTTGAGATTATAAAATTCCGCCAGCCTCTTTTTTAAATAGAAACAGCGGCTATCCGGATAGCGGTTTATCTTGGAAAGATTTTTTCTGATCGCTTCCTGCGCCCTAGGAGAAACCCCTAAAGGATTCTCATTGGAAGCAAGCTTGATCACCTCTTTAAGATTAAGCTGCCTCTTGAGTTCCTCTATGGGTTTTCCTGATTCATAAGGCACTATATTAAGTATGTGTTTTCTGGCTAGACTCATTTTCTTTCTATTCTCCTGTCGGGTAAGAACCCAGAACTTTTAAAAATGTGCATTTCTGCTCCAGTTCCCAGAGGGCCTTCCTTACTTTAGCGTCATCCTGATGGCCCTGTAAATCTACAAAGAAATAATAATCCCAGGCCTTCTTCTTTGATGGACGGGATTCTATCTTGGTCAGGTTTATCTTATTCTTTTTAAAAGACATAAGCATATCATGTAAGGCCCCGACCCTGTCCTTAATCGAGAAGAGGACCGAAGTCTTATCAAAACCAGTGCGTGGGACCGAAGATTTACCTACCACAAGGAACCTGGTGATATTGTGCGGCGAATCTTCAATATCGCTGGCAATTACTTTCAATTTATAGATCTTGGCTGCCAATATAGAGGCTATACAGGCGCTCTTTTTTTCTTTCGCGGCTATCTGGGCCGCGCGGGTAGTGCTGGAAACCTCTATCTGCTCGACCCCCGGCAGGTTCTCTTGAAGCCAGAGACGGCATTGCCCGAATACCTGCGAGATGGAATAAACGCGTCTTATCCCCGCCTTCGGGCAATTAGCCAAAAGGTTATGCGTGATATCTAAAATTATCTGGGCGCAGATCTTTAGGTCTGAATCTACCAGCATATCCATTGTGTGCGTAACCGCGCCTTCAATAGAATTCTCTATAGGCACCACTCCATAATCAGCGTTTCCTCTCTCTACTTCCAGAAAGACATCCGCGATACTATCACAGGCGACATATCCGACCTGCGAGCCAAACCTCTTGAGCGCGGCTAAATGGGTAAAGGTAGCCTGCGGGCCAAAATAAGATATCTTCAGGGGCTTCTCCAGCGCCAGGCAACCCGACATAACTTCGCGGTATATCGCCTCTAAAGCGCTGTCGCCAAGGGGCCCTTTATTTTCTTTAGTGATCTTGCGGATCACCTGCCGCTCGCGATCCGGGGAATAAATACTCTTGCCGGACTTTTCTTTTGAGGCCGCTATAGACAGAGTGATCCTAGCGCGCATATTCAACATCTTGGTGATCTGGCTGTCTAGAGAATCTATTTTTTTACGCAGACTATTTAGTTCCATTTGTCCCCTCCGTAATTTTTTCTTTCTCGCCGGCTAAAGCGATCTCCTTCTGCACCGAGAGATTTGCGAATTCTTCTAATTTAGGAAGTTCCTCCAGTGATTTCAAGCCGAAATATTCCAGGAACTGCCGGGTGGTGCCAAAGACAAAAGGCCTGCCCGGGGCGTCTTTCCTGCCGCAGATACGCACCAGGTTCTTGCCTAAAAGGTTTTCCATCACCCCGTCTATATTCACATTCCTGAAAGACTCTATCTCCAATTTAGTCACCGGCTGTTTATAGGCGATGATAGCCAGGGTCTCCAGCGCCGGTTTTGAAAGCCTATCCACGCGCCGTTCTTTAAATAGTTTCCTGACAAATGGGGCGAGGTTTGACGGGGTAGTCAACTGGAATCCTCCGGCTACTTCAATGATACGTATCCCGCGCGCGGACTCTTCATAAGAACCTTTTAGCTCCTCCAGGATCTGGCGGATCTGCGGGGCAGGCAGGTCATCTAAAACGTTCTTGATCTGATCAATAGTCAGCGGCTTATCGCTGGCAAGCAATAAAGCCTCAATCACCGGCTTGATATTATCATCCGACATCTCTATCTTGCCTTTCTTTGTTTATAGACTGCGTTGAGCAACTCCTCAGTAGTCTCTATGCCGCCGGAAGTCTCCAGCGCTTTCTTGATCATCTCCTGTGCTTCCGGCTTTTTATATTCAAGTTGCATCAAAACACTCAAGGCCTCTTCGGTGATATTCCCGGCCTTTGACTGCTGTTCTTTTGCCTTGCCATCCTGGATAAGGCCAAACCTGCCTATCTTATTCTGCAGTTTGGCGACGATCTCCCTGGCTTTCTGTTCTCCTATACCGGGTAGAGACTTCAGGAATTTCATATCCGCTTCATCTATCGCCCGGGCTATCTGCGATATGGGCTTATTCAGCGCCTTCAATGCCGCGCGCGGGCCTATGCCGGAGACAGTGATAAAAATTTCAAAGAAATCCCTCTCTACTTCGTTTAAGAAACCGATCAATACCGGGATACTCTTGGAAGGCTCCACCTGAAGATAATGATAGGTCACCAGGGTTACCCTTCCGTCACTAGCGGTATTTTCAGCCAGGCGCTGCATCGCCGCCACAGGTATGAGCACCTCATAACAAATACCCCCCATATCCACAAGCAGGTAATTCGCGCCCTTCTCTACTATTTTTCCGGAGATCCTGGAGATCATCTGGCTATTCTCGTCATAAAGCTATGCCCGATGGCTAAAGCCAAGGCATCGGTGATGTCTGTATATTTGGGCAACTGGCGGATATCAAGCAAGCTCATCACCATCCGCTGCACCTGTAATTTTGATGCCAGCCCCTGGCCGACTATCGCCTTCTTTATGCGCGTAGCGGCGTATTCAAAGAAAGGAATATTCTCTCGCGCACAGGCAAGACAGATCACCCCGCGGGCCTCTCCCAACAGATACGCGGTAGTAGGATGACGATAGTGCGCGTATAACTTTTCTAAGACCAGGCACCCCGGGCGTGTGTCGCTGATTAATTTTGAAACCCCGGTATATATTTTATTCAGGCGCTGGGGTAACTTATCGGCCGCGCAAGTCGATATAATCCCCGCCTCTAATAAAAAGATCTTGTTCCTGGCTGTTTCAATAACACCGTATCCGGTCGTAGCCAGTGCCGGGTCGATACCCAGAATGACCATATTTTATTCAGATGCTAACTGCTCCAAGATCTCATCAGGTATATCAAAGTTAGCATACACCTGTTGCACATCATCATGCTCTTCCAGGCTGTCGATCAAGGCCAATAACTGCTTGGCTTCATTGCCGCCTAATTTTATTGAAGAAGACGGCAACATGGTCAGTTCGGCGTCCTGGAACTTTATTCCTTTATCCTGAATGGCCTGTTTTACTTTTTCAAAATCCTGCACCGAAGTAATGACCTCGTAATTTTTTTCATCGGACTTGATATCCTCGGCCCCGGCATCCAGAGCCAAAGACATGATCTCTTCCTCGCCGATCTGGCTTTTTTCAATAAGCAGATAACCCTTCTTGGTAAACATCCAGCTTACCGAACCGCTGCCGGCCATATTCCCGCCTCTTTTAGACATAATATTGCGTAATTCCGCGGTGGTGCGATTTTTATTATCAGTAAGCGCCTCAATAATGATGGCCACGCCTCCCGGCCCATAGGCCTCGTAGACCACATTTTCATAAATTACCCCGGGCAATTCGCCTGTGCCACGCTTTATAGCCATCTTCACGTTATCGCTAGGCATATTAAGCTCCTTGGCGCGGAGCATCACCATACGTAACTTGGGATTAGTGTCAGGGTTACCACCCCCCTCCCGGGCGACTACAGTAAGTTCCTTGATAATTTTGGTAAAGGCGGCTCCTCTTTTAGCATCAGCCACCATTTTTTTCCCTTTATTCGTCTTCCATTTAGAATGACCGGACATTGTGTTCCTCCTTAGGATATGATTGTGTAATGTTAACTGTGTAATGCGTAACGCAGGTACAATGTTCTATATATGATACAAATTTATCAGGCGGGTAGAATAAGCCGAGTTTTGTCGTCGATACGATTATCCGCATCTAGTGGCCATTTCTCTTAGATCCCGGATTTACATCCGGGGCTCAAGCAGCTTACCCCAAGACTATTAGCGCGCCGGAACCAGCGCTCGTCTCCTATTCTGCCTTGCTCCGCGTAGAGATTGCCCGTTTCACCCCTTGCCGTAAAGCAAGGTATCGTCTCTGTGGCTCTAATCCTTCCACCGCGATTCGCGGCGGAGATGGGCATTATCCCATTACGCTGTCCTCTGGAGCTCGGACTTTCCTCTCCGACAATACGTCGGAGCAGCCACTTTCTACCCGCCTTATCAAAGACCTTTCCTTAACCGTTCCCTTACCGCTTTATTAGCCAATTTATCCGCGCCGCGATTACTTTCACGGGGAATATTATCTATGGTAACTTTTTTAAAACCGGGGATAAGATGCACCGCCCGTTTATATAACTCCAGTATATCCGGGTCTTTTACTTTATAAACCTTATTTAACTGCCGGCATAATAACTGGCTGTCACTGTATATCTTTAATACCTGGGCCTTCAGCAACAGGGCTTCTTCCAATCCATAGATAAGAGCGGTATATTCGGCAATATTATTGGTGGTGTTACCGATAAAACTAGAGATGTTTCTGATCGTTTCCGTACCCTGGCAGATCACCACCCCTATACCGCTGGGCCCGGGGTTGCCTTTTGAAGCCCCATCTATGTATATCTCTATAAGCTTATCCGGAATCATCTATATATAATATCCGGTTACAGATTTCGCAGGTAATGATCTTCTCATACATCTTAATGAGATTGATTACCTGCGGTGGGACAAACATATTGCATCCTCCGCAGGAATCATGTTGCACCGATACTATCGCTAACCCATCGCGGCCGGACAATATCCTGTCATATTGTGAAAGCATCTTAGGCTCAATGCCGACTACCGCCTGCTTCCTCTGCGCCTCTAACTGGCTCAATCGCCCATCTATTTCCTTTACCCTATCTTCAATATTTTTCTTTTTCCCCAGAAAAACCTTCTCTTCTTCGCCAACCTTCTGTTTCTCCTGGGCTATCTCGTTCTTAAGTTTATCCGCCTTCTCAAATAATTCCAGTATCTTATCTTCTATTAAAGAGCCATCTGCCTTGGCATCTTGTATCTGTTGCAGCATCGTCTGGTATTCCTTATTAGTCTTAAGCGAATAAAGCTGCGTCTGCAGTTTCTTGACCCCTTCTTCCTTTGAAGCCAGCTCTAATTCCTTGTCTTTCCTTTGTTTCTGCAGGTCTAAGGAATCCTTCTCCAGCTGCGCCAGATGCTCTTTCTTGGCCTGGAAATCCGCTTCTAAAACCTTTATCTCTTCTGGCTTGGCCTGTTTTTCCCTGCCTAAACCATAGATCTCAGTATCCAGGGATTGCAACTTTAAAAGATTGCCTAACTGTGTTTTTAAATCAATTGTCGGCACTTCTTGGTTCTCCTGCGATTGGATTTAAGAATTATAAATGGGCATTAGAGGACTTGAACCTCTGACCTCTACAATGTGAGTGTAGCGCTCTAACCAACTGAGCTAAATGCCCCTCTGGGCCCACAGGGATTTGAACCCCGGACCAATTGATTATGAGTCAACTGCTCTGACCAGCTGAGCTATGGGCCCCAAATTAAGACTTCTATTTTACTATTTTATGGTGATTTTGGCAAGATAAAATTAGGGATTTTTGCCTGAGGATAAAAAATAAGGGCGCCTTTTATATAGTAAAAAAGCGCCCTTATTTTGCTTGAACAACGAGGTTACCACAAATACTCTTTGATCTCCCTATCCGCCCTGGTCAACGCATACTCAGGCTGCATTATCGGCTCATCATAGGGGGGGATAATAAATGTCACCGCGTCAAATATACCAGTCAAGCCGCGAAATATCCCGGTAAAAACCCCTTCCACCGTACCTAAAGTAAAGCCGGTAAGCGGGTCATGCCTGTTGGATACTTCGAATACGCGCGCCGGCACTTCTGCCCAGCAGGTCGCGGTATTGATCGTGCCGCGCCCCAGTTTATTTATCGGGCTATTTTCATAAGCAATATCATCGGCCACAATGCTGTCATAGTAGATATGGTGATAATCTCCGTCGTAGTAGATATCCTGATTATCGCTGTCATAGTAGATATCCTGATCATTGGCGTAGGCTCCTGCCATCGCCAACATTGAAACAACCGCGCCAACTACGCAAGCCAATAAAATAGTTCTAATTCTCATCTGATCCTCCTTTTTATAATATCTAACTGCTGTTTTGCCTGCTCCACTGCTGTAATTTCGCTTTTAACGTCAGAGTAGAATCTATATTATCCCCTGAAATACCGGACACCATGGCAAAATCAATCAGCCCTCTTAATATCTCATTATACGAGAGCTTGTGTCCTGTAGTAAAAAGGGCGTCTTTTCCTAATTTATCCAGGAAATCGATCTCCCTGCGGTCCAGTTTGGTGATAACACGGTGGGTACTCAACCCTGCTTTTACCCCCTCCTTATCCTTCTTCATCCCGCTCACCTCCTTTGCATTGGCGGATCTTACCCACCCCTTAAAACAAAAACCCCGGCCATCTGCGCTTAAAGCAGATGATAACCGGGGCACACAAAAAAACCCTAAAAGGCATCTTTAGGGTTATACGCCTCTTTGGCAGCTCAGCCCCCCGACTTACCGTCGGGGCTGTAGCTTTGCGCCCCAGTATTACTACTGGTTTACCTTTTCAGTAGGACAGGCCAAATTGTCAAAAGTGCTTTTTACACTATAAGTATAACATAATTTAGGTCTTTGTCAAGATGCGCATTTTCACCCGGGATATCTACTTTATCTTCCCTGTTATCCTCTCCCAAGCCCTGTTGACCTGCGCGGCGATATTACTCTTCTGTATATCCTGCTTCTTCTTAATCAAGTATTTCTTAAATTGGGTAGATATCGCTTTATCGGGCACAGAATCTATTAACTCATATATCTTTTTCTTATCCGCGCCACTTATGGCGGAAATAACCTGCTCCTTAGTCATATCCTGGGATATCCTATATTTAAGCTTCAGCTCAGGTGGCAGGTCCTTTATGGCCGCGTAAACTTCGGCATACCTTTTCCTGAATTTATCCTCATCCATTCTTTGAAGCTTAGCTATGCTATCTTCTTTTAATTTATCGATATTGACGCCAACGGTATATCCCTTTGCTAATGTCTTGAATGTCGCGGCGATTACCCTATCCGCCAGATCAACATTCTCCTGGGCATAAATAGAAGCGGGATAAAAGATAGCTATAGTCAATAACAAAAAAAATCTTACCCGGATATTGGTTAAGAATCTTTCCATTTTTTCTGGATATTATAGGTAGGATGTAATTTGAAGAACTTCCGGACCTGCTTTAGGTCTTCCCCCACTAAGCCATCTAAAGAATAATCCCCCACCTTATCCTGGCTGAGGTAATAAAGATATCCTATCTCGGAAGGCTCAAGGCCTATCAGCCTGGCCCCTACCCCGTCTGCCTTCAAGGCATCCATGGAACATACCGCTGCTTTTAATTCAACGGGAAAGCCGTCTACCGGGCCATTACCGTCCATGCAATAAAATCCATCCAACACCACCATATCCGGCAGGGTGGCCTTAGCTAAATCCGCCACATTCCGGTGGATCACCTTGACCGCCTTCATATAAGCCATAGATTTCTTAAATACCATGTTCACTAACCCGGGGAATCTTCTCCTTGCCCATGAGATGGCCGATGTAGGTATATAGGTAAATATAGTCTTTGCCTCCGGCGCGCTGGGAGTACGTAAACCATGCAGCAAGGACTTGTCCTCCTGCATAATCAATCCCGCCATATTCTTTATGCCAAAAGTGGCAATGGCGTAATTATGGACCTTTGGCACTGCCACAGATATCCTAAAATCAAAATCGGATAAGCGTTTTACGATTTTTATCTTCTCCGGCCCGGCTATGGACATAATTTGCGCTTGCGTGAATTCGGAAAAGTCTTCTACGCATTCCAGTTTCACATTGGCATATTTCCTGGCTAGCCTAGAGTAACCGAAATCCTCAAACACCTGCCTCGTTGTCTTCTTCTCGTAATAAGCGCTTCCGCTACCCTCCAGGATAGTAATCTGGCTTGAGGTTAACTGACTATAGGTATCCAGCAAAAAATCTATCACCGCCTCCACAGCCCGGACATCCGTATTGGCAAATTTGTTTTTAGTAGCCGTCAGATTCGGCTTTATCAAAATGCGTTTCTTGTCCCGGATATCGTCCAAGTCCTTGCCTATTAAGGCAAGCGCCTTTTTTATATTCTCATACCTATCCTCACCCTTAACCAGAGAAACCTTCCTCAATTCCCGCCTCCTCCCCTGATATACTCAAGATGCTATTTCCACCTAAAAAGCACAAAAATCCTGCCCCAGCCATCCCTGGTTTTCACCAGCCGGTCATACAAAGCACGGCGCTCTTTTTTCATCAGAAAATTAAGTATGCGCTTCTTGGTCTGGCCCTTGCTTGTTCCGTAGGATATCTCAATCTGGCTGGCCTGGCTTACCTTTGCCCTCTGCATAGCCTGAGCCAATTCCTCTTCTATATCTTCAACCGCTGCGGATAAATTTAATTTTATTTTCATATTATTTTATGCCCTTTAGATATCACTTACTCAGGTAAGGCCACGGGGAGATCCGTATTCTTTGGGGTAGCCAGGACTATTTTGTCTTTATATCTTAATACGATACGGGAATTTAGCTTAGAAAGGCTATCCAGCTCTTCAAAAGAGCCTTGGGAGAGATAACAAAGGTAACTTTTGTCCTTGGCTTTAAGCATGTCTTCAAATACCTTCTTGTCATCGATGGACCTGGAGCGCTTTATCTCATACGCGTAGAATAAGAGCGCGGACTTATCCTCCCTATAGACGATGAATTCATGAAGCGGCATTTGTTTTCGTATCTGGTTTATAAAGGGGCCTAACCGCACCGTTTGGGCAAAGCGCTTACTGCGGATATCTAGCGGCAGGCATAACATAACAACAGCGGAGAAAATAAAAATATATTTACAGGTAGCCGCTATTCTCTCTTTAGCCCGCTCTTTAAATATCGCCTCAAAAGCCCATCCCGCCAATAACGCGGCTGCCGGATATATCGGCAGGATAAAATAATGCAGTTTATGCCTGCCAAAAGAAAATGCCAATGGGAAAATAGCGATCCAGATCAATAAAATATAGACTTCGTAATTCCTGTTCCTGGCGGCTTCCCTGACTGCCAGATATCCACCATAGAGGGCAAAAGGCAGAAGATATGCGTATTTAGTGACAATCGCCCATATATAATAATACCAAGGCACTTCAATGACGATATTCTTCCACAAATGCATGAAGTTAGCGCTATACCAGTTACCGAATAACATATTATTATCCAGTTTTCTCCAGATAAGAACAGGTAGCAGCGCGATCACTATGCCCGATAAGAATAAGGGATGGAATATTTCTTTAAAGCGCAACCGTAAAACAAGATAACCAAGCGCGATAGCTAACGCGAAGACACCGAAGATATCCTTGGCGAATATGGCCAGGCAAGTGAATAAACCAAATAGTAGATAATAAGCCCGCCGGCGCCTCTGCGCCAGAAAAAAGCTTAACATCGCCAGCGTAATAAATAGGGTTACCGGTATATCCATCCGGCACTGACGGCTCAGACGCACTATATGATTTGTCAGCAGGAGGCTTATTCCGGCAAAAAACCCTACCCATTTATCTTTAAGCAGCTTTCCGAAATAATATATCGTAGCCACCAATACCAAGCCACAGGCCATAGAGAATAATTTCGCGGCAAAAGTAGTTATGCCCAAAGATTTAAAGAGCAATGCCGTAACCCAAATACAGAGCGGAAAATGATAATAGAACGGCCCTTCATAGATCGGGTCATAAAGATTCAGCCATTTATTAGTATAGAGAATATCCTTGGCTACCACGGCATAGTTACAGGAATCCACATCCAGGCCGCCGGGCACCCAGGAATAAGCGAAGATCAATATGCTGGCCAGGCCCAAAAGCACGAATAATAAATAATTATCGTTTAATCTTTCTGCCAATCCCCTCACTTTATGGCTCCTTCTTTTGCTAAATCGCTTTCTATGTATCCATGCAGCTGAGCGCTCAACCCCTTTATACGCGCCTCTTCGGATGAATCCCGCGCCTCCTGGAGCCGCTCAATCCTGGCCTTATATTGCGGATTATGAGCGTATCTGTAGTCCGATACGGCAATAAAAGGAAGACGGAAAGTTCCGCCTATTACCTTCAGGGACATAATACAAGGATCCCAGATGGACATTTTAAAATGATTCTCTATGTAACCCATCTTTTTATAATAGTGTTCTACCATATGCCTGCGCCGTAAAAAACGCTCTTGGGCTAATTTGCGTTCCGGCGCTTGATTATCTTTTCCTGCGGTATACTCTAATATCACATAATCATCCCGAGAAACCACATAACCTTTATTATCCGGGGCCTTGGCGCGCTGGAATTTATATGTGGCGCATCCGCCCAAGAAAATAACTAATACCAATAAAGATAATATTCTCATCTTCTCTCCCTTGCCCAGTTAGGGCACACCGGCTGCCCACAAAGGGCGCACTTGGCAATCATTTATGCCAAGGTGCGCAATACCGCATAAGCGCCGGATGCTAAACTTTACATACCGCTAAAAACTATTTTTCTTTATTTAAGACTTCCGTGAATACGCGGACCATCTGCGGATCAAACTGCGTCCCGGCTCCGGACTTGATAATCTTAAGGGCCTCCTTTTTGGAATAGGCCTTACGGTAAGGCCGACGAGATGTCAGGGCCTGATACACATCCGCGATAGCGATTATACGCGCTCCTAAAGGTATCTCCTGGGCCTTGAGGGAGCTGGGATATCCTTTGCCGTCCCATCTTTCATGATGATAAAAGATTAAAGGGATCACGTCATGTAACGCCTGTATCGGCCTCAAGATATCCGCGGCAATATACGGGTGTTTTTTGATCTTTGCAAATTCATCTTTAGTGAGCTTTGATTTCTTGAGCAGGATCCTTTCGCTTATGCCGATTTTACCCAGGTCATGCAGTATGGCGGCCTGCCTGATCAATTCTGTTTCATTCTCGGATAAATTCAGTTTCCTGGCTATTCCGGTGGCATAGCGGACCGTGTTCTCCGCGTGCTCTCCGGTATAGTGGTCCTTTACTTCTACGGTCTTGGCCAGGGCAAATATTGACTCGATCAGGCCCTGATTTGTTTTCTTGGTCATTTTCTCAAGTTTGGATTTCAGGAAACCGATATCGCTGCGACGGTCTATTTCTTGCGAATCCGCCTTCTCCAGATCCGCATAAGAATAAACCCTATTACCACCGGCCTCTTTTGCCCTATTCAGGATCTTCTGGGCCAGGTTGAGCAAATCTGTTGTATTGACGACGCCGTCTTCAGGATAAGCGCTAACCGCAAAGCTCAACTTTAATTTTACCTTGCGGCTTTTATCCCCGAAATTATATAAATTAAAACCATCCAAAAGCCTGCGGCTTAATGCTAAAGCGCCAGCCCCGTCGGTGCTGGGTAATAATACAACAAATTCCCCTCCCCCCAGGCGGGCCACGGTATCATAGACCCTCACCTTGCTCTTCAACTCAGCGGCGAGCTGTTTTAAGACAAAGTCGCCGAAAACGCGCCCGTAGAGGTCATTTACAGACTTGAAATAATCTATATCCAACACGATCAGTGAAACCGGATAAGCGAACCTCTGGGAACGGCGCAACTCCGCTGTCATGACCCGTTCAAGATATTGATGGTTAAAGAGCCCAGTCTGGATATCTATGAACGACATCTGGCGTGCCTTTTTGTTTGAAACCCGAAGCTCATCTTGAACCTTGTTAAGACGGCAACGCAACCTCTCTATCTCCTGTTCCAGCCTTATCTGTCTCTTGCTTTTATTCACCATCTAAACTATTCCTCCCTAGAATAAAAAACGGCTATCTTAATACAATAAGAAAGCCGCTTTTTATAGTTTCTGGTCTGCTCTTCACTATCTGTCTAGAATTCCCTCTGATGCGCCAACGTCATATCCAGAAAACTGCGTAATCTCCTTGAACGGGTAGGGTGCCTTAACTTCCTTAAGGCCTTGGCCTCAATCTGCCTGACCCTCTCACGCGTTACCCTGAAAACATTACCCACTTCTTCCAGTGTATGCGCGCATCCGTCGTTTATACCGAAACGTAAAACCAATATCCTCTTCTCTCTCTCGGAAAGCGTGGCCAAAGCAGAACCCATCTCTTCCCTTAACATATTGCGCACGGTTTCATTGGCCGGAGAGACCGCCTTTTTATCCTGGATAAAATCCCCGAAATGCGTATCCCCTTCATCTCCGATAGGCATCTGTAAAGATATCGGCTCCTGCGCGATCTTTAATATTGTTTTTACCTTTTCCTGCGGCAGGCGCATCTTTACCGCGATGTCTTCAGGCAATGGTTCCCTGCCGTTCTCCTGCACGAATACACGGGATAGCCTGATTATCTTATTTATGGTCTCAGTCATATGCACGGGTATCCTGATAGTCCTGGCCTGATCGGCAATGGAACGGGTGATCGCCTGCCTTATCCACCAGGTGGCGTAAGTGGAAAATTTATATCCTCTGCGGTATTCGAACTTCTCTACCGCGCGCATCAGGCCGATATTACCCTCTTGTATCAAATCCAGGAAAGAAAGCCCGCGGTTAGTGTATTTTTTGGCGATACTGACGACTAATCTCAGGTTTGCCTCCACCAGCTTCTTCTTAGTGCGGTTAAACTTAAACTGGGCGGACCTGATTAATTTCATCTGCTTCTTAATTTTGACGTAAGGCTCGCCGAGTTGCTTGAGTATAGCGCGCTTCTTGAGCGGTGAACGGATATTCCTGCGTGCCATATGATCCAATTCCCTGAGCAGGCCGTTTAATTTACGCACGATGTCTTCAATCACGGAAGTGGTAAAATTTAAACGCAAAAGTAACTCGATCGCTCCGGAAGGGCTGCGTGTATCTTTGAGGCGGTCAAGCGTCCTCCTTGTCCTGCTTACGACGCTTACCTTATTCGCCTTTATATCGTCTTTAAGGATATCTTCTAAATTGATCTTGCCTGCCAGCAGATCTGCTGCAACTGACATCATTTCTTTACGCGCGAATTTCGTAGACAGCACTGCGCGCTTAAACATATTCTCAGCCGCCTCTATCTTCTTGGCCAGGTCTATCTCGTTCTCCCGGGAAAGTAAGGAAATCGAACCCATCTGTTTAAGATACATCTTTATCGGGTCGTCTAACGGCAGGAACTTCTCCTGCGCCTTCATTTGTTCCTGCAGAAGGTCTGCCTTAGGGATAATGCTCTGTTTTGCCGGGGCCCCCTCTTCCTCATTGTCCACAATCATTATATCTTCTTGCCCTAATACCTCAAACAAACGGTCAATCTCTTCTGATGAAGAGAGGTCTCCGGGTAAAAGGCCGTTTACCTCATCATAAGTCAGAAACCCTTTCTGCTTACCCAGCTCTACGATTTTACGTATCTCTTTACTGATATCGTTTTTCTTCTTTATCATGCCCTCACCCCTGCTTGATTAAATTATGGAACTCTTCTGTGAGCCTGCGCAATTCTTCCTGGTCGCCTGAATGCTGCGCGGTCGCTATCTGGTCATGCAGCCTCTGCCTCCTGAGCTTTAATTTATCATTTTTAAGGCGCTGCACGCAATCATTTACTATTTTTTCTTTATTCTGCTCGGATAATTCATCCGGCAGGAAGACCGACTCGCAGATAACCTGATAAATATCCTCCTGCCCAAAATCATTCATTAAAGAACTTGGCTCTACTGCCTTACCCTGGTCAATAAGGTCAAACATTATTGAGACGATCTTGGAAGTCCTCTCATCCTGAAAATCAGCCGGCTCCAGCTCGCCCCTCATCTTATGGATAAGCGAGGTCTCTTCGAGCATGAGTTTGATCAACAATTTTTCCGCGGGATTGATCTTCATGCGGCTCGGGCCCGGAGCGGGCCTTTCATAATCCACCGCGGTTTTATCTTTCTTGGTCCTTTTTAACTCCGCCAGAAGCATCTCTTCCCTTAAGTCCAGGTCCTGCGCCAATTTCTTAATGTATTCCGAAACTAATACCAGGTTCTTGAACTTACCGATAGTTTCCAGGACGCCTTCGACGACCCTGGCTTTAGATTCCGCGTCTTTTATGCCGTAGCGCGCCTTTAACACCTCCAGCTTATAATCCAGGAGGCCCTTTGCCTGCGCTACCATCTGGCGAAAATCATCTACGCCGTATTTACGCACGAATGAATCCGGGTCAAAGCCTTTCGGCAAAGAGACTACTTTCACGTTCATCTCTTCTTCTATAAATATATCCAGGGTCCTTAAGGTGGCCAGCTGCCCGGCGTCATCGGCATCATAGACCATGACCACGTTATGCGTATGCCGTTTTAAAAGCCGGGCCTGCTCAAGGGTAAGCGCCGTCCCCTGTGATGCCGTTATATTTTTAAAGCCGGCCTGATAAGGAGTAATGAAATCCAGCTGGCCCTCAACAATCACCACGAAATCATCATCCCTTATGCTATCCTTGGCAAAACTAAGCCCGTATAGATTTTTTCCCTTGGTATATATCGGGGTTTCCGGAGAATTCAGGTATTTCGGCTGTGCATCATCAAGGACTCTCCCCCCGAAACCGACTACCCTGGACTTGACGTCAAATATGGGAAAGATTACCCGATTACGGAACCTGTCGTAATATCCGCCGCCCTCCTTAGAAAGGATAAGCCCTGCCTTTTCTATCAAAGAAAGAGGAGCGCCTTTACTCCTTAAAAAGTTGATCAAGCTGTCCCATTTTCCAGGGGCAAAACCTAACCTGAACGCCTTTACCGTCTCTTCGTTTATCCCGCGTTTTAAAAGGTAGTCTTTTGCCCGCGCGCTTTCAGGAGATTTATTCAGGCAATCCGCGTAAAAGACAGCGGCTATCTCATTTACCCGGTAGAGTTCCAGAATGAAACTCTCGGCTTTATGGTCCTCTGCCCTGGCCTTCGGTAAAATAACACCCGCTTTCTTGGCCATAGCTTCTACCGCCTCAAGGAAATCCATGCGTTCATAGCGCATCAGGAACTTAAAGGCGTTTCCGGATTCTCCACAGCCAAAACAATGATAGATCTGGCGGTCGCCAGAGACCATAAAAGATGGTGTTTTCTCGTGATGAAAAGGGCAGGGCGCTTTGAAATTCCTGCCTGCTTTTTTGAGCGGTATATAGCCCGAGATGACCTCCACGATATCCACGCGGCCCAGGATATCTTCTAATACATTATCGGGAATACGGCCTGCCATTTTAAAATACCTTAAAAATTATTGTTTTCCAAGAAACTTCATTCCGCCAAAGGCGGGATTCAGAACTTTCCTTATGAAGTTTCAGTGGTTGGGAAAGTGTTTTATACTTTTCCATACCATAAAAAATGATTTACTGTCTTCTTACTCTGGTGAAACCCGAACAGCTGATTATCTGTAACCTCTCCTTCTGCTCCTTCTCGATATTATCCAGGAGCAGGTTCAGGCCCAGGTTATCAGAAGAGATATGGCCGGCGATGACTACGTTGAGGTTCGCATCTTTTACCTTCTTGAAGTGTTCTTCACCTAAATGCATGCAGATCAGGGTCCTTACCCCTTTCTTATAAAGCTTGCCAAAAATTTCAGCTGACCCTTCGGTGCCTCCGGTCATCTCCACGGATATCAGGCCGGCGTATTTGGCGGGATTTCCGGAAATGATCCGCGGCCCGGCAGAATTTTTTTCTGCTTGAGCATATTCCGGCACCTCCATCAGGATATCTACGATATCAGCGACCCTGCGGGGCTTTCTTTTACGCATGAGATCCGTAATAAATTTCTGCACGTGGTTATCCGCGGGAGTATGCGCGCACATAAACGGCATATTAAGCAACCTGGCGGCGTCCACCGGGCGCGTATGGTTCTGAGGCATTACCCTGCGTTCTACCTCGCGCATCCTTTCATCAAGAAACTTCTGGGCCACGCCTTGGGCCATCCCCAAACCCTTTAACATCGCTACCTGCAACTGCATCACCTTATGCAATGAAGCGTAGGCTTTGCCTTCCGGATGGTGAGAAAGAACCAGATCCAGGCCTTCTTGCTGGCGTATCCTATCTGCCAGCAATAATTCAGGCACCTCTATATCTATACCCACCAGGATCTTCTTGACCTCTGTATCGGGATCGCCGAAAAGTATCGCGGTATCCTCGTAAGAGCTGATCTTGCTTTTTTTACCGCGCGGGTCGCGCTCGGCGCCAAATTTTAAGACCTGGCTATATAACTTTGATAGTTTCATTCCTGTTTAAAACCTTCCTTAATATTTAAAACATTATTATTAAACTTTTCGTCTTTCATGAACTTAGAAGTAATAGAATTCCAAAACCAGCTATATGTGTCAGGGGCGACATCAAAAAGTTTCTTGCCCAAATACGAAGACTGCGCGCTCTTTTTAAGATAGCCGACACTGGATATCGCTAACATGAATATGATCAGGCTCGGCAAAAAGAAGCTCCTCAATATACCCATAACCAGCCCTCCCCACTTCTCCAACAGCGGCACGGCTTCCATCTTTATAAAATGGTTGAATATGGTGCGCAACAACACAAATACCAAGTAACCCAGGATAGCTAACACCGTGAAAAGAAGAAAGTCAAAGAACTCCAGGGGCATTTTTTTAACCGGCAGATTCTTACAGATCAAATCAGAGAGAACAGTAAAATAATGTAGAGAAAGATAGGTCGCGCTTAAGACCCCTAATAATTTAAAAAACTCCTTGGATAGCCCGCTTTTTATAGAAATGTAAAGTATTCTAAATATTAGAATTAGGATAAAAACATCCAGCCAGTTGAACTGTTTAAGGATGTTCAGCATTCCCACCTCGCTTTTTGTTATAAGTAGTTGTTAAAGTATAACATAAGGTTATAGCCGTGTCAAGGAAAGCGCTTTCTTGGCTTTAAACCAATTTATGGTCTTATCCAGGCCTTCGGCCAATTCCACTTTTGGGCGCCAATGGATCAACTTAGTGGCTTTAGTTATATCGGGCTTACGTTGACGAGGGTCATCTTGAGGCAGGGGCTGAAAGATTATCTTGATCTTTGTCCCTGTGAGCTTGATCACCAATCTGGCCAATTCCATAATACTGAATTCACACGGATTGCCTAAGTTTACTGGCCTATCGGCTTTAACTTGCATCAACCTGAATATACCCTCCACTAGGTCATCAACATAGCAGAAACTCCTGGTCTGTTTTCCCCTGCCGTATACCGTTAATGGCTTATTAGTTAAAGCCTGATAGATGAAGTTCGGCACAACCCTGCCGTCGTGCAATCTCATGCGCGGGCCATAAGTATTAAAAATCCGGATTATCCTGGTATCTATATTATGCACCCTGCGATAAGCCATAGTGATCGCTTCGGCAAAACGTTTGGCTTCATCATAACAGCCGCGAATCCCGACGGGATTGACATTCCCCCAATAGGTTTCAGGCTGGGGGTGCTCCAGGGGATCGCCGTACACTTCAGAGGTAGAAGCAAGCATAAACTTTGCTTTTTTTTGCCTAGCCAGGCCCAGGGCATTATGCGTCCCCAGGGAACCTACCTTTAATGTCTGGATGGGAAATTTAAGGTAGTCCTGTGGCGAAGCAGGCGATGCAAAATGCAGGACATAATCCAGGCTCCCCTTAATATCTATATAGCGGGTAACATCGTGCTTTATAAACTTAAATTTATTTTCTTTAAGCAAATGCCTTATATTCTCCAGGGAACCGGTAATAAGATTATCCAGGCAGATTACCCTGTAATCTTCTTTTATTAATCTGCCACAGAGGTGCGAGCCGATAAAACCGGCGCCTCCGGTTATGACGATATGTTTTTTACGCATAACTCCAACCCTTTTATAAAATCCACTTTCGGCCTAAAACCTAAAATACTCCTTGATAATGATAAACTGGCAAGTGTCTTGAATACGTCTCCCGGACGGGGTTTTAAAAATATCGGGCGGATAGATTTACCCATTAATTTATTCAATAATTTTACCAGTTGTAAAATAGTATAATCCTTACCTGAGGCAATATTAAACGCTCCTCCGGAGAGATTAGTCAACTTTGCCGCCAGGATATTAGCCTCTACCACGTTTGAGACATAGGTAAAGTCCCGCGACTGCCTCCCATCTCCGAAGATAGGCGGATGCTGGCCCTTAAGCATGCAGTTGATGAACTTCGGGATAACCACCGCGTATTCATCGTCTAAAGACTGGCGTGGCCCAAAGACATTGAAATAACGCAAACATACCGTAGGCAGGCCATAATGAAGGCTGAAGATTCTACAATAATGTTCTCCGCTCAACTTAGTCAAGGCATATGGCGAAATAGGCGCAGGGATGAAACTTTCCTGCTCCGGAAAATCATGTACCTGCCCATAGACTGAACTGGAAGAAGCAAAAACAAGGCACTTCACTTTATTGGCAAGCGCGGCCTGCAACATATTCAGGGTCCCCCCAATATTAACTTCGTTATAATCTCCGGGGTTGTGCATTGACTTAGGCACGCTTCTTAATGCCGCCTGATGCAGGATAAAATCAACGCCTTTAGTTGCCTTAAGACAGGCCGGCTTGGAACGGATATCTCCCCTGATCAATTCTATCTTGCCAGCGACAGCCGCTAAATTTTTTCTATTACCACTACTAAAATTATCCAGGACCCTGACAGTATGGCGCCTCCTCACTAGTTCTTCTACGATATGCCCGCCGATAAAACCGGCGCCTCCTGTAACTAAAAACCTGCTCATAACTTGATTATCCTCTTATCCTTCTTATTCTTGTATACATTACGGGTATCAAGGATCATTTTGGCATTCCTTAAGATCAGGCCGTAATCAATACTGGAGTGATCTGTCGCGATAACTACACAGTCAAATTTTCCGACCACACTCTTTGTCAACTCCACAGACCTAAGATCAATGGAATTTATCTTTAGATAGGGAATCAGGGGGTCGGTATAAGAAACCCTGGACCCCTTACGTTTTAGGATATCGATTAGATCAATACTGGGTGATTTACGCAAGTCCTTTATATCCTTTTTATAGGTAACTCCTACTACTAAGACCCGCGTCTTCGCGGCGCTCTTACCCGATGCCTCTTCTATTCTTGCGGCCACATATTCAGGCATATAATTGATAATATCCGAGGCAAGCTTTATAAAACGCGAGCTGAACCCGAAACGCCTGGCCTTCCAATAAAGGTACAACGGGTCCTTTGGAATGCAGTGCCCCCCAACTCCGGGCCCGGGATAAAAAGGCATAAAACCAAAAGGTTTAGTTGACGCCGCGCTGATCACCTCCCATATATCGATCTTCATTTTATGGGCCATCATCGCCAATTCATCTATTAAGCCGATATTAATCAGACGGAAGGTATTCTCAAGGAGCTTGGCTGCCTCCGCGGTCCGGGCGGAAGATACCACAACTACTTTATCAATTATATTTTGATAAACCGCTTTGCCCAAGGCGGCCGCTTCCGGGCTTATGCCGCCTACGATCTTGGGGATCTTATGCACCGGATAGTTTTTATTTCCCGGGTCAATCCTTTCAGGAGAAAAACAAAGGAAAAAATCACGGTTATGCCGAAAGCGAGGTTTCTCCAGCAGAGGCAAGATCACTTCTTCTGTCGTCCCCGGATAGGTAGTGCTTTCTAGGATGACCAATGCCCCTCTTTTAAGGTTACCGGAGATGGATTTTACCGAATTTATGATATAAGACATATTCGGATGGTATTTTCTTTTTAGCGGCGTGGGCACACATACAATAACCACATCCATTTCCTTCAGGCTATCAAATTTTCCGCTGGCACAAAACCTTCGCGAACTTAAGGCCTGACGTAGATCCTTGGTCGGCACATCAATAATATAAGACTCTTTCTTCTTGATATGATTGAGCCTGTCCTTATCGATTTCTATCCCCAAAACTACCAAACCTTTTTTGGCAAACTCTATCGCCAAAGGCAGGCCCACATAACCTAAGCCCACCACAGCGATCTTGACTTTTTTCTTAAGGATCCTTCCTTGGAATTCCCTGATATAGTTATTCACTATCCGGCCTGCCTATCCCTATATAAGTAAAACCCATCTTTCTTAGTTTTTGCGGATCAAAAATATTACGCCCATCAATGATCAGGTGCCTCTTGAGCATTTTTTTAATCCTGCATAGGTCCATCTCCTGGAACTCCTTCCATTCCGTGACAATCAATAAGCATTCTGAGCCCTTGCATACTTCATAGGGGTTCTTGCATAGGGTTACTCCGGTTAATAACTCTTTTGCCTTTTGCATCGCCTCCGGGTCATAAGCCCTGATCTTGGCCCCTTCTGCCTGCAGCGCTTTTATGATACCTATAGAGGGAGCCTGGCGTATGTCATCGGTATTAGGTTTAAAAGACAGCCCCAATACTCCGATACTTTTATCTTTGACTATCCATAGGACATCTCTGATCTTTTTCAGGAAAAAATCCCTCTGTTCCTCATTAATATTTTTTACGACTTTAAGCAACCTGAAATCATAACCTATCTTTTCCGAGATCTTGATAAAGGCATCCACATCTTTGGGAAAACAGGAGCCTCCGTAACCTATGCCGGCCTGTAAAAATCCCGCGCCGATCCTCTTATCCAACCCCATGCCTTTGGAGACTTCCTTGATATCAGCGCCCACCCTATCGCAGATCCTGGAGAGCGCGTTAATAAAAGAGATCTTGGTAGCCAGGAAAGCATTAGAGGCGTGTTTAATCAACTCGGCCGATTTAATATCAGCGACCACCATCGGGGCCTTAAGCGGTTTATATAAATCCACCAGGATATCCGCGGCCCTCTTGGATTCAACCCCGATGACTATTCTGTCCGGATGCATAAAATCGCTTATCGCCTGCCCCTCCTTTAGAAATTCAGGATTAGAGGCCACGTCAAACTCCACCTTGCGCTTTATATAGGTTGAGATAGTGCGCCTGACCCAATTCCCCGTTTCAACTGGGACAGTAGACTTCTCCACTATCAGGCGATAGCTATCCATGTTTAAGGCGATATTACGCGCCACATTTTCTATCCCCGTGAGGTCTGCCTCCCCATTCTCCATGGATGGGGTGCCCACAGCAATAAATATAACCTCGGATTTAATTATCGCCTCTTTTATATTGGAGGTAAAACTCAATCTCTTGCGCCTGACATTACGCTTGATCATCTCTGCCAACCCCGGTTCATAAATGGGAATAATGCCTTTTTTAAGCTCGGAAATCTTCTTGGCATTATTATCCAGGCAGATGACCTTATTGCCTAATTCTGAAAAACATGCGCCGGACACCAGGCCGACATAACCTGAACCGATAATTGAAATCCTCATCCTCTTTCTACTCTCCTGCTGTTTTTTACTTTTATTATGGGTTTGACTGCGAACCTGGCTTAGGTTGATGATAATTCTGATTATACTCAAATTCCAATTCCGGGAAGGCCTTGAGGCGAAAGATCAGCCAAATCGTCTCACCCTGCCCCCTGATCAGGCTATAATTAAGCTCCGCCAGCCAGCAATGCAGGTCCCTGACAATACCATATTCCTGCTGCCTTAATCCGCGTTTCAACGTCGGGTCATGCCCGCGATTACGCCTCTGATAAAATAAAAATTTCCATTTGGGAGTCAGGCGCCAATCCACATCCAGGGTTATCTCGTTACCTCCCTTTCTCTGGTAACGTTGGCCTAAACCAATAGTGCGCTCCTGGCCGAAATCAAAATCAATATCGTAATTAGCGTTATTAAAACTATTATAACCTTCGGCGTAACGGTTTCCGGAACGTTTATAAGTAGTGTCTCCTTCTATCCTTAACCAGGAATAAGGAAGAAGTTTTACGGTAAAAAGAAAATCTGAGAGATTACTCCCTCGTTTATCTCCGGTTTTGGGTTTAAAAATATAACTGCTGGTGACATTAACGTCAACCAAATCCACGCTCGTGCCATTTCTTTTAGTCTGTAATTTATTAGATAACCCTAAACCAGCGACATTACTACGGGTAAGCGCATCAATCCCATCGATCTGTTTTAATTTAGAGCTGGCGACGCTCGGCTCATGATTATAAGAATACGCCACGGTAGGAGTGATTATATGCCTGAGGCCATTGATATTAAGTTTAAAGAAATTGGTCTTGGCATTAAAGACGCGGTAGAATTTTGTGCTGGCGTCCATTCCGCTGTAAAAAATAGTCCTTAATACCGTGGAGGCCCCGTAAACATTTTGATCATAATAGGTGTTATCGACTTTTACAAAAGGCGTGAAGTTTATAAAGCTGACTCTCCTGGATACAGATAGCTTATTTATGGTATCCAGCCTGTTAACATAAATATCGTCTGCGGACGGAGAAGGGACGGCATGCTTATAATTATAACTTGCCGCCTGCGAACTGTTATCAAGATAAAACAGGCTTTCGCCAATCGGAATACTCGGCAAACTGTACCTTATCTCAGGAAGCTTTTCCAGCTGTGTATACCAGCGGTTAGTCCGTTTCTGGAGTACAGCGTCTATACTGGAGTAACCAAAGGCATGATGCGCATTAATATAAGATAACGGCTGCGGATCCTTCTCGTATTCACGGAAGAAATAATCCTTCAGCAAGTTATTATCGCTGCCTAATACCGCCCTCTTGGAATCCGTGATCTTATAATATTCCGAGTTGATATTTGTCTGTTCATCTATATCCCACTTGTGGCGGAAACGGACAAGGTACCTTTCAAACTCCGCGGGATCGCCCTCTTCAAGATCCTTGACCCTCTCCTGGGTGTAATAAAACTTAAAATCCCCTTTGCCTAGATTATCACTCTTAAAATTAGTCCCGAAACCTTCGGCAAAACCCAGCTTATCCCTATAATCGCTGTAGATCCTTCCGCTTAAGTTTTCGGTAAGGTTATACCTCCAGGCGCTCAACAAGAATGGCCCTTCTTTTTTACTTTTTCCCGGCATCAACTGCACATGCATCAGCGGATCTTTAAGGCTATGGTTATAACGAGGAAGGTAGAACAACGGAGCTTTGCCCACATAAAAAATATCTTCCTTGGTCTGGATCTTATCTCCCGGAAAAAGATCTACTTTCTGTGAGGTTATCCGGTAGTGGGGACGGTCAAAATTACAGGTAGTGGTATATCCATAACGGGAGATAAATTCATTCTCGCTTACTTTATCAACTTTACGCGATTTGCCAAAGTAAGGATTAGACCTGAACTGCGCGTCCATAATATTACCGGTCTTGGTATCAAAATTATAGCTTATCTTTTCGCCTTCTATGACCCCGTTCTTATCGTCAATCCTGGCGTTACCCTCAGCCAGGCCGTTCTTAGTCAGTGTATTGAGGGTAAGTTTCTGGCAAGTAAGCTTCGCGCCTTTATAGAATACCTCTACATTACCGGTGGCAACGACATCCTTCTTGTTGGTCATAAACTCAACCTGGTCGCCGTTGACTACTACTGAACCGCCGGCGTCATTCTGGGCGAGCGTAACAGAAGGCAGGAAACAAAAAGCAAAGAGCAGAATAATCTGTAATTGGCTGTGTTGGCAATGAGAAATATAATTTTTTAATACTTTAAATTTGGGCATTCCGCCTGCTGTTTGGGGATCTTCTTATAATCTTCCAGGAATCTCTGTATACCTATGTCGGTAAGCGGATGTTTTATCAATTGCTCAATAACACTAAAAGGCACGGTAGCGATATCCGCGCCTAAAAGCGCGGCATTAACTACATGCATAGGATTACGCACCGAGGCAACGATGATCTGGGTCATAAAACCATAATTGGAATAAATTTGTTTTATATCCCGGATCAGGTCCATCCCCGTCTGACTGATATCATCTAACCTGCCGATAAAGGGCGAGACGTAAGTTGCCTGGGCCTTAGCGGCCAATAAGGCCTGCGATGCGGAGAAGCAAAGAGTAACGTTGGTCTTGATCCCTTCCTGGGCCAGGGCCCTGGCCGCCTTCAGGCCCTCTTTGATCAAAGGGATCTTGATCACAATGTTCTTGGCGATCCTGGAAAGATGTTCTGCCTCTTTAAGCATCCCCGCGGTATCCAGACTGATTACCTCGGCGCTCACCGGCCCGGATACTAAAGAACAAATCTCGCTTAACAAATCCTGGGCCTGACGTTTTTCTTTAGCGATAAGGGTAGGATTGGTGGTAACCCCATCAATCAAGCCTAACTGGGTTGCTTCTTTTATTTCTTTGACGTTGGCGGTATCAATAAAGATCTTCACTCCCGGACCCCTCTTTAAAGTATATTTCGGCCTTCTTTAACTAAAATAGCCGCGCCAATTAACCCGGCGTCATTACCAAGTTTTGTTTTGAATACTTTCACGCGCTTGGCCTGTACTGACATTGCCCGGCGTTTAATTGTCTGCCTTACTGTGTCAAATAATATCCTGCCGGAGGCGGAAACGCCTCCGCCTATAACAATAGCATCCAGATTAAGCAGGTTTACGACCCCAGAGAGCGCTATCCCTAAGTTTCCGGCGGCCTCTCTCCATATACGCAGAGCCTTCTTGTTTTGTTTTTTCGCCAGGGCGCTTAACTCCTCCAAACTTATCCTGCGTTTAAAAACTCCGGCTGCCCGATGCATAATTCTATGATTACCGATATATGATTCCAAACAGGCAATACCCCCGCAATTGCAGCGCGGGCCTTTTCCATTAATGGGGATATGGCCGATTTCTCCGGCGGCATTATCCGCTCCGCGATAGAGACGACCGCCAAGCACAAGCCCTCCCCCTACACCTGTGCCCAATGTAAGGCATAAAGCATTCTTGAAACCACGGGCCTGTCCGAGCTTATATTCCGCCAAACACATCAGTTTGGCATCGTTATCTAACGATACGGGCATACCCAATCTTTCTTGCAGGATTTTTTTTATTCTTACTTGGCGCCAGCCGGGGATATTAGGAAGGAAATGGATTATGCCTTTTTTTACATCAACCGGCCCCGGCACCCCTAAACCCAGACCTAAAATATTCTTTCTCTCTAAGCCGCTTCTTTCTATGATACTGTTTGCGCCGCAGACAATCGCCCTGATCAAATCTTCCTTATTCCTGAAATCAACGGTACTAAAACTATCCTTCTTTTTAATCCCGCAGCCTAAATCAAAAAGCGCGACCCTTAGATTTGTGGCTCCCAAGTCAACCCCGAGAATGAATTTTTTCTCCATTTCGGTGTATTCTATAATAAAAATATCTTAATTGCAAGTGATAATCACTGGTGCTTTAAGGAGTTTTATACAGGCAGACCATATTCCTGCCTGCCTGCTTGGCCTGATACAGGGCGAGGTCGGCCTTCTCCATGACCGCCGCCGGATCCGCGGCATCCTCCGGGAACATAGATATGCCAATACTTACCGTCACCTGCATATATTCATCGTAAATGTGGAATTTATGTTTTTCTATAATCTGCCGGATACGCCCGGCCACAAAACTCCCCTGCTCTTTATTAGTTTCAGTCAATACCACGGATAGCTCTTCCCCGCCGTATCTACCCATAAAATCCACCTGACGAATGTTCTCCTTGATCACTTCGGCTACCTGCCTTAAGATCGCGTCCCCTACCAGGTGGCCATAATGATCATTGAAATCTTTAAAGTGGTCTATGTCCACCATAAGGAAACAGAAGTCATAGCCCGACTTTTTAGAACGCAGGAATTCTTCTCTTAGCCTCTCTAAGAAATGCCGCCGGTTAAATACCTGCGTCAGGCCGTCTATAATACTGAGTTCCTGGATCTTTTTAAAAAGAAAAACGCCTTTGATACCGATCAAAAACTGCTGGGCCAAAATATAAAATTTATCTTTGTCCTTCTCTTTGATATCACCCGCCACCAGATAGCCTATGGTATCCTTCTGGATTACCAACGGCAGCACAGTGGCGTATCCGTAAGATTCAACGGAGGTCTTAACAAATCTGCACTCTACCGTGGGCAGGTATTTATCTATACGCTCTTTAAAGAGACTGAATATCTTATTCTCATCTAAGGTCTTACGCATATCCTTGGTTATTTCATAAAGGGCGACGGTATCTTCCGCGACCCTCTCCAGGGCGGCGTTATCCGCTTTCAAAGTTGTATTATCCTGCAAGGCTAACTCATATTCAACCCGCAGGCTTCCGGCCCTACCCCCTAAATTTGAGGATTCCTTCTTCAGAATTTCAAAAGCCAGAATAAATATAACTAATGTTAATAAAACCAAGGCGGCTATATACCACATACCCGGTTCTTTCCTCCCTGCTTTGCCTTATACATCGCCTTATCTGCCTTCTGGATAAGTTCATCCTCACTCTGAGAATCTTCGGGAAAGCTGGCTACCCCGATAGATACAGTGACTCCTTGAGGATTATTACGTAAAGGTATTTTTTTCAGTTCTATCTGGCGGCGTAGCTCCTCAGCCACGCCAAGGGCTTCAAGTTTAGCTATCTGGGTGAGCATAACGCAGAATTCTTCTCCGCCAAAACGGCTGATTATCGCGGTTTTAAATTTACGCAGAGAGAAAGTTATGGCCTTGCTTATCCTCTTTAACGCGATATCTCCGGCAGCATGGCCGAACTTATCATTAAAATCTTTAAAGGAATCTATATCCAGCATTAATACCGAGTTAACGGTCTTATCCTGAGATCCTCTGGCGCATTCATCCTTCAAGCGCTCCAGGAAATACCCTTTGGTAAAGAGCTTGGTCAGGCCATCGTGTGTAGCAAGCTCCTGGACCTTTTCAAAGAGTTGGCTGTTTTCCAGGGCCGCGCCCCCTAAATCGCATATCTTCACCAATAACCTCAAATCTTCCTGGGAGTAGAAATTTACCTGCGGGTTATCTAAACGCATTATACCCAGAAACCTGTGTTCGCTTACCAACGGCGCGATCATCAATGATGAAACCACCCTATCTTTGCCTTTGGGAAGTTTGTCCGGGTCAAAACGGAAATCCTTACCTGTATCTTCGATCAATAACGGCGCGCGGTGTTTTAACACCCAATAATCGAATATATCTCCCTGTTTTGCCCTGGTACCTGGACCCTTGTTTTCTTTTTTTGCCTCAAAGGCCTCCGGGGCCAACCCATTGTCTATTAGATACAATACACATACCCCCTGATTATTGGGAATTAGGGAAGATGTAAAAGATAGCAGGCTCTCGGATACAGCGTCTAATGACGGATCACGGTTGACCTGTTCTACGATATCTTTGAGCATATTATAACGCTCTATCTTCTGGTGTAGGGCGAGGTTATATTTTTTCTCCTGAAGATTCCAGACGGCGAGGATATTCATTTTCTCCCGCAGGTCCTGGCTTAGGCTCTGCAGGCGGTATTTCTGGCGGGAAAACTTATTGAAATGGTAAAATATGATCCCGGCATTTATTAGGTAGAAAAGAAAGAGCCCGGGGAAAGCCCGGGCCTTAAAAATAAAAGTAATATATACGGGTAAAAATACTAAGAAAAACAACGCCAATAAAATACGCAGGCGTATATTTGAGGAGAGGATTTTTTTTGCGAACGCAGGCATCAAAATCTCTCTTGGCGAGGCCTCCAAAGATGGCCTAGGCGATGGTCTCTTCGCTATTTTTATCGAAGAAGTACGCCTTGCTCATATCAAAAACTACTTCCAGGTCCTGATTGACTTTTGGCTTATCGTGCGCTCCCACACGGACGATAAAAGCATGCCTGCCCGTATTAAGATGCAGGTATGCTTCTGAACCCATCGGTTCGTATACCTCGCAGTTGGCCCGGATGACATTTTCAGGTGGGGCTTCGGAAACAAAAAGCTTGTCATAAATATCTTCGCAGCGAATACCAAAGATTATTTCGCTTCCGTTATAAGGAATTATCTTCTCATGTATATCCTCAATAAGTTTAACCTGGATCTTACCCTCATCAAAATATAATTTTCCGTTTTTCTTGATGATCCTGCCGTTCATGAAATTCATGGGAGGTGAACCGATAAATCCGGCGACAAACTTATTCTTTGGGTGGTCGTAAATAGTGGCGGGATCCGCTACCTGCTGCAGGATACCGTCTTTTATTATCGCTATCCTATCCCCCATAGTCATAGCCTCAACCTGGTCATGAGTCACGTATATTATAGTGGCCTGCAGGCGAATATGGAGTTTATGTATCTCGGTGCGCATCTGCACCCTCATTTTGGCATCCAGGTTGCTTAAGGGCTCATCAAAAAGAAAAGCCATCGGTTTCCTGACGATGGCCCTACCGACGGCGACGCGCTGCCTCTCTCCTCCGGAGAGTTCGGGCGGCCGGCGGTTAAGCAGACGTTTAATGCCTAATATCTGGGCTGCCTCATTTACACGCTGGGTTATTTCATCCCCGGGTATCCCCCTCAACCTCAGGCCAAAGGCCATATTCTCAAAAGCGGTCATATGCGGATAGAGCGCGTAATTCTGAAAGACCATCGCGATATCGCGATCCTTGGCCGGGACATCATTAACCCTCTTATCCCCTATGTAAATATCACCCTGGCTTATTTCTTCCAGGCCGGCAATCATCCTTAAAGTAGTAGACTTGCCACATCCGGAGGGGCCGACTAAAACCATAAACTCCTTATCCTCAACCCCTAAGCTAATGTTATCTACCGCCTTGACCGAGCCATGGTTACTCTCAAAGATCTTCGAAATATTCCTTAGACTTACCTGCGCCACTGCCTGGCTCCTTCGTCTTTAGGCCTACGGCTAATCTCTCAACTCAGATAGTCAAAGACATGGCTTAATGTCTGTTTTAAGCTCTTGCGATGTATTATCATATCTATGAGGCCATGTTCCAGGAGGAACTCCGAACGTTGGAAACCGGCAGGCAGCTTCTGCCTTATGGTCTGTTCAATAACGCGCGGCCCGGTAAAACCGATCAATGCCTTTGGCTCGGCGATAATTAAATCAGCCACTCCAGCGAAAGAAGCCATGACACCGGCCATAGTGGGGTTGGTCAACACGGAAATATAAGGGAGTTTTTCTTTGTGGTGGTAGGATAATGCCGCGCAGGTCTTGGACATCTGCATAAGGCTATACATACCTTCGTACATTCTGGCGCCGCCGCCTGATCCGGAGACTATTACCAGCGGGAGCCTCTTTTTAGTAGCTAATTCTATAGCGCGGGTGATCTTTTCTCCAACGACCGATCCCATAGAACCCATGATGAAACGCGAATCCGTGACCGCCAGGACTAACTTTTTGCCTTCTATTAATCCCTCTCCGTATACCGCGGCTTCCTTTAAACCGGTAGCGCTTTGGTCGGCAGCCAGTTTTTCCTTATAAGTCTTGGGGCCCTTAAAATTCAAAGGATCCAGGGAAGACATATCTTTATCAAGCTCCTGGAAGCTATCCTTATCTAAGAGTGTATTTATCCTTTCGTAGGCGCCTAAGGTGAAGTGGTAATTGCACTTCGGGCAAACCCTCAAGTTTTCATCCAGGGTCTTATTATAAAGGGTCTCGGAACACTCCTCGCACTTAGTCCAGAGCCCGTCCGGGATCTCTTTCTTCTTTAACCTTACAATGGTATATTTTGGTTTGCCAAACAGAGCCATCTTGCCTCGCTTCGCTCGGAGTTAACTAGATTGCAGAATCAAACTTGTTAATTACCAGGCCCGATAACACCTTGGGATAAAAATAAGTTGACTTAGGCGGCATCCTTTCGCCCTTCTCGGCCACCGCCATTATCTGTTCTATTCTGACTGGATTTAGGAAAAACGCAATAGAAAAAGGATCATTATCCACTTTCTCTATGAATTCATCCGGAAAAGGCCCATAAGTAATATTCTGGTTATCCTGTTCCCCGAAAGCAAGGACCTTTTTTAAAACCAGGTAATTCAGGATGACCGCATCCAGCGACCTGTATTCCTTAGGCTTATCAGGGACCATCTTATCCAGGATCCTGACATTCTTCAGGCGCAGGAGCCAATATCTCTTGTCTTTGTACATCCCCAGGACATGCTCGCTACGTCCGCCTTTCTCCATGAGGAAAAAGAAACGGCTTTTATCCTTGATCTCCTCCAGGTCAAAATCATCTTTTAGCTTCAGCTTCAGGTCCTCGATATCCAGACCCTGTTGCAGCCTGACCAGGCGGTGAAAAGGCAATATCGAAAGCCCGCGGGCGTCGGTATTGGTAAAATAAGTAAGAACGTAATTGAAATCCTCTTCCTCTTGAGGTTTCCCGGGGCCTTCCTTTAACATCATCGCCCGATATGCGCAGGCAACTTCATAACGGTGGTGGCCGTCGGCAATAAAGATATTTTCTTCTGCCATTCCCGCCTGCATATAAGAAAGCACATCATCGGATTCTATTCTCCATAATCTATGCGTTACCTTGTCCTGGTCGGTAACCTCAATGAACGGCTTCTGGCCCTGCAGGTCCTTCTGCCAGACGCGTTGGATAATACGCTTTTTATCAGAGAAAATAACAAAGATAGGGCTGAGATTTGCTTTTACCTGCTTCATCAGGTTAAATCTATCCTCTTTCGGGGCCAAGCGGGTATGTTCGTGACGGAATATGGCGGAATTTTCTTCTTCCAGGCGCAATAGCGTAATAAACCCCAGGCGGGTCTTATTCTCTCCCCGGACCTTATAATCCTGGCTATAAAAATATACGGCAGGCTTACGGTCGCGAATAAGTATATTATTTTTAAGCCAACCCTTGAAATAATCAGCGGAACGCTCATACTTATCCTCTCCAGAGATATCCTTACCCAAGAGTATATGAATGAAGTTATATTCGCTTAAGCCGTGATAATAATCCTGCTGCTTGGCGGAGATCACATCATACGGCGGACAAACAACCTTAGAGAGATCCTTGATCTTCTCCTGGTTATAAATTACCGCTTGGAAAGGTTTTATCTTAGCCATAGATGATATACTATTGCGGACAGCCTTTGCAACCTCTAGGACAGTCCGGGGTTTTGGCTTCGTGGCCTTTACCCTTCTTGGGATAATCAGTAGCGTAAAACCCTGTCCCCTTGAATATCACGCCTACTCCGGAAGCAATAAGCCTCTTGACTTTTTTACCGCATTTGGGGCACTTCTCCAGATGCTTATCGGTTATCTTTTGGGAAACCTCAAAAGTATGCCCGCAATGCGTACATTCATATTCGTAGGTTGGCATTTTTTCGCTCCTATTTAAACGCCTTCTTGATCTTATCCGTGAAACTATTCTTATCAGTATCTTCTCCGCAGAGCCGGGCAAACTCTTCGATAAGCCTGCGTTGCTCGGGAGTCAACCGGGTAGGTATCTCTACATTCACTTTTACTAATTCATCGCCCATCTGGCTTGAGTGCAGGTCCGGAAGGCCTTTTTCTCTCAGGCGAAAAACCTTCCCGCTCTGCGTGCCGGCAGGTATCTTCATGTTTACGTTAGCGCCTAAAGTGGGGACTTCCACTTCTCCCCCCAATATGGCTTTTCCCAGGCTGATATCCAACTGGGCGATTATATCATTATTATGCCTGGTAAAGACCGGGTGCGGCTTTACCTCTATAATAACATAAAGATCTCCTCTTCCGGCGCTTCCTGCCTCGCCTTCGCCTCTTACTCTCAAATGCGAATCCGTATCTACCCCGGCGGGGATCTTGACTTTTATCTTCCGCGATATCTTCACCCGTCCCTCTCCGCGACATTCAGGACAGGGAGAGGAAATGATCGTCCCTTCTCCGCCGCAACGCGAACAGGCCTGGGCCAACTGGAAGTAACCATGTGAGACTACCGTGCGGCCGGCGCCTTTACATACCGGGCAGGTAGCCTTCTTCGTCCCCGGCTTTGCCCCGCTCCCGGAGCAAGTAGGGCAGGCTTCATAACGCAATAGGTTTACGGTCTTCTCTACACCCGTAGCTGCCTCCTCTAAGGTGATATCCACGGCGACTTGTAGATCTGCCCCCCGCCGGCTGCGTGAACCGCGCCTGCCCTGTGAGCCAAAAATATCATAACCTAAATCGCTGAATATTTCATCAAAGAGCCCGCCTCCTACCCCGAAATCAGACATGCCCTCAAATACGCTGCCGAAATCCGCTCCCTTAAAAATATCTTCATAGGCATACTTCTGGTCAATTCCGGAATGGCCATATTGATCATAGAGCGCCCTCTTCTGGGAATCCGACAAGACAGCGTAGGCCTCAGAGATATCTTTAAACTTCTCTTCGGCCTCCTTTTTCTGTTCGTGCGGCACCCTATCCGGATGATAACGTAAAGCCATTTCCCGATAGGACTTTTTAATCTCATCCAGGGTCGCGCTCTTTTTGACCCCCAGAATTTCATAATAATCACGCTTGGTAGACATCATTATTTCTTATCGTCCTCTTCCTTAAACTCCGCGTCAATCACATCGTCTTTTCCGCTGGAGGTACCTTGGCCTGTGGAGGAATCCGGCCCTTCGGTTTTCGGCTCTTCTGCTTTCTGTCCTTGGGAGTTTTTCTGTTTTTCCGCTGCCTGTTTATAGATCTCTTCAGCCAATTTATGCGAAACCTTGGTCAGATCCTCCATACCTTTCTTGATCCTCTCGATATTCTTATCTTTAATCGCAGTCTTGAGGTCATTAAGGCTTGCCTCTATATTAGCGCGCTCAGCTTGATTTACCTTGTCGCCATAATCCTTAAGCGACTTTTCGGTGGCATAGACTAACTGATCCGCCTGGTTAGTTGCCTCGACCTCTTCTTTGATCTTGCTGTCTTCGGCGGCAAATTTTTCCGCGTCCCTGACCATCTTATCGATCTCTTCCTTGGAAAGTTTCTTGGGGGCGGTAATGCGGATAGACTGTTCCTTACCGGTACCCAGGTCTTTGGCCGAGACATGCACGATGCCGTTGGCGTCAATATCAAAAGCGACCTCCACCTGCGGCACGCCGCGCTGGGCAGGAGGGATACCCACCAGATCAAACCTGCCTAATTCCACGTTCCCCTCGGCATCGGCCATCTGACGCTCGCCCTGGATGACCCGTATGGTCACCGCAGTCTGATTATCCGCGGCAGTAGAAAATATCTGGCTTTTGCGAGTGGGGATAGTAGTATTTCTGTCAATAAGCTTAGTGTTTACTCCACCCAGAGTCTCAATACCTAACGACAGCGGAGTAACATCAAGCAATAGCACATCCTTTACATCACCCTTGATGATCGCCGCCTGTACCGCAGCCCCTAAGGCCACACACTCCATCGGATCAATACCGCGCTCGATCTTCTTACCGAAATAATCCTCGACAAATTTCTGCACAATGGGCATCCGGGTGGGGCCTCCAACCATGATGATCTTATCCACGCCTTTTTCGCCGAAGTTGGCGCCTTCTTTTTCAAACGCCGCTTTAGCGTCTTTTAAGGCCTGCTCCAGAGGATGCCGGCAGCGTTCGATGATCGAACCAACCAGTTCCTCTAATTTGGCGCGGTTAATCGACATTGTAAGATGTTTCGGGCCTGTGGCGTCGGCAGTAATAAACGGAAGGTTGATATCCGTAGTCAGCGTGCTGGAAAGCTCAACCTTGGCTTTTTCCGCGGCCTCACGTAAACGCTGCGTGGCCATCTTATCATTCTTAAGGTCAATGCCGGTGGAGCGCTTGAATTCATTATTGATATAATCAATAAGCACATTGTCCATATCCGTGCCGCCCAATTGCGTGTCGCCGGAGGTAGCCATGACCTTAAAGCCGCCTTCCTTCCACATCTCCATAATGGTCACGTCCAAGGTCCCGCCGCCGAAATCAAAAACAAGAATCTTAAGTTCCTTACCGGCTTTTTCCAGACCGTAAGCAAGGCAGGCCGCGGTAGGTTCATTGATGATACGCAGCACTTTTAATCCGGCGATCTCACCGGCGTCTTTTGTGGCGGTACGCTGGTTGTCGTCAAAATAAGCGGGACAGGTAATTACCACCTCTTCCACTTTATCGCCTAAATACGACTCGGCATCCTGCTTTATCTTCTGCAGGATAAAAGCGGAGATCTGCTGAGGAGAGTATTCATTGCCGTGGACCTTAAATTTAAAATCCGTCCCCATCTTGCGCTTGGCTGCCTGAATAGTGCCTTCGGCGTTTATCGCCGCCTGGCGCCTGGCAGGCTCCCCCACAAGCTTCTGGCCGTCTTTGGTAAAAGCCACGTAAGAAGGAAACGCCTTTCCTGATGCAACACCGGCGCCTTCAGCCGATGGTATGATCACCGGCCTGCCGCCCTCCATCACTGCTGCCGCTGAATTAGAAGTTCCCAAGTCTATTCCGATTACTTTTGCCATATCTACCCTCCTTGTTTCTTGTTCTATGTTTTTTTAGAAACTTTTACTTTTGAAGTCCTCAACACCCGGTCATTTAATAAGTAACCTTTTTGCAATTCTTCTATTATAGTGT
>JAQTUD010000045.1 GCA_028710405.1 Candidatus Omnitrophota bacterium | reverse complement strand
GTCGGTAGGGTCAAAGACAACCCCCTGCGGCGTAAGCCTTAAACAGGGGAGATTCTGGCTGAACTGGGCGATCATCCCTTCTTTTACATCGCGCTTAGGCAGCTGCGGCCAAAAAGGCGCGCGCGGGCAGTATTTAAAAATGAGTTCCAATGCCATTGACGCTTGCGTATGCGGCAGACTGCCTATACCCGTAGCCAAACCTTTTAACTGCGCCATATTATTTCATTTCCTTTATCACGCTATCGTTTAAGACCTTACTGAAGACTGTATCAAAATCATAGATATCCTTAAAATCATTAACGCTGTCCTGATCAGTCTTAGAGAGTAATTTACTCTCTACCATATTAAAAACAATATTCCCGAAATCCTGGGTCTTGGCAATACCCCAGTGGGCCAATACCGTCCTGGCCATCGCTCCGTATTGCTCCACGGCGAACTCCCGTATCCCCTCCAGCAACTCTACGCCGCTGATATGGCCAGTCCTCTTGAGCTTAGTCTGGGTGAAGTGCAGGGCCTGCATCAGGAACTCGTAGGCATCCGCCTTATAACGAGGGTCCCTGGCGCAGATCTCTTCCGCAGCCTGATAAAAATCTTTCTTTTCTTCCATTATTATGTCAACCCCGGAATATTCATTCCGGTGATGCTCTTTAACTTCTGTGCGCCGGCCTCCCGCGCGTGCTTTACCGCCCTATTATATGCATCCTTTATGGATTCCTCAAGGGTAAACTTATCCATCCCTTGCAGGTCACTCTGGATGCTGATGTTTTTTAAGTCCTGCGCCGCGTTCATGGTGATCTTCACCAACCCGTCGGAACTGGTGATATCAAATACGGTATTCTCCAGTTGCCGCTTGACCTCCTGCATATTCTTCTGCATCTCCATCAACTGCTTCATCTTCTCAAACATATTTGCCTTTCTCTTAAAGAAACTTTTCTTTCCTCTGGGGGACACTTTCCGTCCACGCTGTAGGGGACACTTTCCTATGTAAATCTAGATATATTTCTACGGAAAGTGTCCCCTAAGATGTATATCAGAAACCGAGTTTTTCACCCACCAGAATAACTTTTACTCTCTCCGGAGCGGTTTCAGCCTCAATAACCAGCACCTGAGAGCACATCCGTTTATAATCCGGCAAGAGGCAGATCTCTTTGCGGCAGATGCCGTCTTTTAAGCAGGCTGAAGCCCAATTCAGGCGCTTGCAGTTTAAGGGCGTGGCATATTGCCGCGCGCGCTGGAGCGCTTCTTCTAAATTCGGCGTAATCTTATTTATCCCGCAGACCACGATTAAATTCTTCGCCGAAGAGATCCCCGCGATGCGCTGGCCGTAGGCGCTAAAAAACACTAGCTCCCCTTTTTCTGATATAGCATTGGCGCTAGTCAGATAATAATCGGCTCGGGCGCCCTTCTTTCTTAAATCCAGACCCTCTTCTCTGCTTACGCCGGGCCTATACTGGTTAAATACATTTGTGCCGCGCGCCTCTAAAGCTTTTATAATCCCTATTTCCTCTAAAGTTACCGAACCCGACAGGCCCACAGAGGCGTCGCCAGGGATAATCTCTAATATCCTATCGGCCGCCTCCTTTTTATCCACGCAGTAAATGCCGGAGATATATCTGTGCTGCCAATTTTTGATAAGGTTATCTACCCTCTGATCCATAATATTATTCCGCGATAAGTCTTTTATACTCCCCTTGCGAAAAACTATTACTCCGGAAAGCAATACTGCCTTTTTTATTAAGGAAGATGTACGTGGGTATACCGACGATGCCGTAGGCGCTGGCAACGCTCCCCCGCCTGTCCAGGAGGACCTTAAAATTCAGGGCATAACTTTTTACAAAACTTTTTACTTTATTATCCGCCTCCCCTATCGCTATCGCGAATAACTCTATGCCATCCTGCTTTAGGCGGGGATATATTTCTTTTAACTTGCCCAGTTCCTTACGGCAGAAAGGGCACCAGGTAGCCCAGAAGAATAAGACTACCGGATGCTTATCCCGGTAATCGCTTAAAGTATACTCGTTCTTATTCAGGTCCTGCAGTTTAAAATCCGGGGCAAAATCCCCTTCTGCTAAAGCAGGGCCTGCCGCCTGTATAGACCAGATAAAAAACAGAGATAAGAATAAAAACGATAAAAGTATATTTTTGTGATTGCGCATTTTATATCCTCCGTAAACCCTGATAGATAAAATAGGCCCCAGCCGCTAATAAAAGCAAAGAAAAAATCTTCTGTATATACGCCATCCACTTGCCTGATTTAGGCAGGTTAGCCAAGAGCCCGCTAAAAGTCCCTACTAAAATAAGGATCAGGCCCATACCATAAGCAAAACTTAATAAGAGCGTCGCCCCATATAATAGATCCTTCTTAGCCGCAAGATGGAGCAATATTGAGCCCAACACTGGGGTAACGCAGGGAGCGACTACCAGACCGGAACTCAAACCCAGGACAAAAACAGAAAAGTAGCTTATTTTTTTAAATTCTAAAGGTTTGATTATCCGGGGAAAATGTATGTTGAATAAATTCCCCATAGAGAGGCCAAAGAGCACGATCAAAACCCCTACTAATATATAGGTCAATGGATGAGAACTAACCCTGCCAAAGAGCGTTCCGGTCAAAGAAGCAAATAGGCCTAATAGCGAATAAGTAATCGCTATCCCGGTAACATAAACTAAACTTAGAGATAAACCCTTTAGCCTGGAGCCGGCGGAACTTGCCCCGATATAACCGGCAGTCACCGGTATCAAGGGATACACGCAGGGAGTCAGACTTAACCCTACTCCGCCTAAGAATGCCTTAAGATAATTAAGAACCTCCAGTGACGGAATCATTTATCCACTCCAGGTAAGGTTTGTAACCGGCGACGATAGGTAAGGCGATAATCTCCGGGACTTTGTAGCTGTGCGCGACCCGGACTGAATTTATGATCCTGGGTAATTTTACTTTCTTTGATTTTACAACCAGGAGCACTTCTTGCGAACGGTCAATCTTAGACTCCCACCAGAATAAAGATTCTATCTTATCCACTATATTCACGCAGGCGGCCAATTTTTCTTTGATCAATCTTTCTGCTATCTTTTTTGCCTCCTTCTTATTAGCGCAGGTAATAAAAATCACGATATACATTTCTATTCTCCTTCGTTAATCTTGACGGTGCGGATCCTGCCTAACTGCGCGCAGAGGTCAAAGATAACCGTGGGGTCTTCGGTGCGGACATTGACCTTAAAGTCTCTGCCTTTAGAGTTATCTTCGCCGCTGACCTCGATAACCTCTAAACCCCGGCCGAATTCACTTAATGCGCTTTTTACCGTCTGCGGGGAAGCGTCGTAAGAATGCAAAATAAATTCCAACTGATATTTCTCTATCATTTATCACCTTAACATTATTACCGAAATCATCCTGCCGCAGGAAGCCGCTTCTTTACGATAAGAAAAGAATTCTTTGCCAGAGCAAGAAGTGCATATTTGGCAATCAGAGATATTGCCCTCTCTTATCCCACAGGCAGTAGCCTGCTTTTTATTCAAGCCCACTAGGTCAAAATAATAAGAGCCGTTTTGTTCAGAGAAGAATTCCGCTCCGAAATGATCCTTAAAATCAGCGCTTACTTTATAACAGCATTTCCTTAACGCCGGCCCAAAAGACAAATAGATATTCTCTACGCGGCTATTGAATTCTTTTTGCATCAGTTTTATGGCCGCGGCGGTGATATTCTCTTTAGAGCTGCGCCATCCTGCATGAACTACACCGGCAGCCGGGGTGAGAGCGTCATAAAGAAATACCGAAAGGCAGTCCGCGGTAAAAATAGCCAGTGGCAAGTTCTTTTTATCGGTTACCAGGGCATCCGTATCTTCTAATGCATTATCATAAGAGAGGGCGCCCTTACCGCTCTCCCCTTCTCTTGCGTAGATAACCCTTGCCCCATGCACCTGTTTGGCGCAGACTAAATCCTTATAATCAATACCTAATCCGGATAAAAATTTCCTGCGGCTATCCAGGGAATCACCGGTATCTCCATAAGATAAAGACATATTCCCGTCCTTGCGCGCGCTGAAGGCATAAATAACGGGGACATCCGCGGAAAATGAGGTTTTAGACATTGACTTCAATGAGCTTACTCCTTGTTTTATGCCCCCGGATAATCTTTATCTGATATTTTTTGACCTTAAGATAATCGGATAATAACTCGATCAGACGGGCATTGGCCAACCCCTCGCAAGCGGGCTTGGTAAGATATACTTTGAGGATTTCTGTTTCTTTCTTTATCAGGTCCCTGCTGGCTTTGGGAGTAACGCGGACTTCTATGCGCATATTAGGACGCACCCTCTTGTCCGGCTTCGATCTGTTTATTCTGCGCGGCAGTCGCCAGTTTATCGGTGAGCGCGCTCAATTTTGACTTGGCGTCGGTATATTTCTTGGCGGCATTGGTAAGATGGCCGCCGACTAAATCAAAGTCATCCTGGAACTTTTTAAAATCCCCTTGTACCCTGGCGAGTTCTGCCATGACCTTCTGGATATTACGCTGGATACTTATGCCTCTTAAGCCGTAAAGTATCGCCTGCAGGTAAGCGTAGAAAGTGTTCGGCGAAACAAAGACGATCTTCCTGGACTTGGCGTACATACTTAATTCTTCATCGCGGCTGATCTCGTAATAGACTGCCTCGGCGGGTATGTATAAGAGGGCAAAATCAAAAGTCCCTTCATCAGGGAGGATGTATTTGGAGGCCACTTCATCAATGCGTGTCTTGACGTCGCGGACAAAGGCCCGATAGACGGGTTTTCTTTCCTCATCGCCAGGCGCGTCCTGCATCTTCCTAAAATTTTCTAAGGGAAATTTGGCGTCTATGGAGATAAGATTTTGCCCGATGACCACCGCCGCGTCCACCGTATCGCCATTCTTAAAATGGTACTGCAGCTTAATATTCTCCTTGGGAAGGACTTCCTCCAGCAATTTGCCTAATAAAGTCTCCCCCATTTCGCCTCTGAATTTAGGGGCGCGCAGAAGATCCTGGAGGCTGGAGATGTCTTTACTGATCTCATAGATTTGTTTATGCGTCTCCTCTAACCTGCCCAGGCTCTTCTGGACATCGCCAAAGACCTTTGTCGCCGAATCCAGCCTCTGTCCGACGGTCTTATGCGTATCCTGCAGGGCAATAGAAGTTTCGCGCAGGCGGTCATTTAGCTGCTGGGTAACAGAACTTAACTGCTGGTTTATATTGCCGGATATCTTTAAAACCAGGAAGGCGATTATTGATAAACCCAATATTACGATTACCGCGGTCAACCAGATCATGGGTTAATTATAACATTATTATTGCCGCTCTTAAAGCAAATAATCCTTCTTTATCCTCTGCGCGCTCTTGAAAATATTAGTTTTTATCTCCGGGCAGACCCGCTTTAAGCCACCAATGATCTTGCCTACTCTGGCGCGATTAGAAGTAATAGAATGCGGACAGACGCAGCTGTCGTGCGGCAGGTTTTGCTCTTTGGCAAAGCGCTTGATCATATACTCTTCCACGTAGGCAAGAGGACGGATAAGGGTGATTTTTCCGCCAAAGAGTTCCTGCTTCGGCAGCATCGCCGAGATCTCCCCCTGGAAGAAAAGATTCAAGAGAATGGTCTCTACGATATCGTCTTTATGATGGCCCAGGGCGGTCTTGGTGCATTTGAGGCGGTGTGAGACCTCAAATAACGCCTTTCTACGGTTCCAGGAGCACCAGAAACAGTTGATATCCTTCTTCTTGGTCTTCCTGAGCGTGTCCACCTTCTCAATATGATAGGGCACGCCGATCTTTTGGAAATATTTTTTTAATTTCGCCGCGTATGAACGCGGGTAACCCATATCCACATGCACCGCAAGGAGGCTATATTTTATCGGCACAAAGGACATCCGGTCCTTAAGGATCTTAAGCAGGGTAAGGCTATCCTTGCCGCCCGATACCGCGACAGCAATCTTGTCCCCCTCGGCGAGCATCTTGTAATCCATTATTGCGCGGCCGACGCGCTTAGAAATATAATACTCCTGCCCCTTTATATTTGACATACTTAACCCTGAAAATTTTCGCCGTGTGCTCTACGTAGCGTGTGGCTTGTCTGGGTTTCTCGGGAACGCTCGTTCGGCCCCAGCGAGGCCGAACTTCACTCGGGTCGGCTGCGTCGCTCTCCCGCATCCGGGCCCTGGATAAAATCTTTTTTTTAATTTAGGAGCCGGCTGCGGGAACCCTGCCCGCTCCTTGCCTCCACGTCCCTCGAAATCCCAGCCAATCCACCCACTAAGACAAGTTCTTTTTGCGGGTGACTCGGGGTGTTTGAGCGGGGCGTCCGAGGACCCGAGCGGGCACGGTTCACCCCATAATAGATATCTGTGAGAGCGAGGGTCCGCAGGCGAGCGAAATTTTGCCACGCTGGGGCAAAATGAGCGTCCCCGCGAAAATACCCCGAGGCAGGACCCGCAAAACTTAGATCCTCCCGGAATCGGTAATCAGCCGGCGGATATCTTTATTGAGTTTATGTTTTAATAATTCTTCCAGGGAGAGCGGGATGGTTAAAGACCAGTTAACGGAGCTCGTAGTTCCGGGGGTATTCATCCGGTACGCGTAAGCATCGCCCTTAAAAATATCTCCAAGATACAGATAATCAACGATAGTATTGACGCAGCAAACTGCGAGCGAATCAAGAGTTAACTTCAAAGCGGACTTAAGGAGCCTGGTGTCTGAAGCCTCCTTCATCCGGCCCTTCCCCATTAATTGCCTCCAGAGCTTCTCCTTCTCGCAATAGCTATTTACATACAAATCAATAAAGTCTCCCACGTGTTCCTTGGGTTTTTCCAATATCGCCACTAATTTATCTACCGAATCCACGCTCTCCAACCAGCGTAACCTGCCGTGGCCGCAACGTTTGGGATCAAACAATTTATCTTTTATCTTTTCAAAGTTGATCTGACGATGGTCGGAGCACTTGCGGATGAATAAGCCCTCATCAACGGTTCCGGCTTCATTTTCCCACCAGGCCGGCCAGTTAGTAGTATCGTGAGTAGAGAGCATTGCCACGGAAAGCGCGCGATATTCCTGGGGAGGTAAAAAATCATGCTTTATCTTCCAATCCTTAACCCAGCGCTGCACATCGTTTCCCGGTATGCCTAATTCTCTTAGGGTATCGGTGCATACCTGCGGTATCACCCCTAAGTCTTCAGCACAAAGAAGCATCCGAGTATTCTCCGACATCACCGTCAGTAAATTCCTGCCATGCTGCCCCCATTTATTCTGATCCGAAGGGTCAAAGAAACCATTCAAGCCCTGATTCTCTAAAGGCTCGTTATATGGGATACTCCAGATACGGAATAGGCCGACCACGTGGTCAATCCTTAAGATATCATAAAAATTCTGCGCGTATTTGAGTTTCTCTTTAAGATATTGGTATCCGTCTTGGGCGATATTCTCCCAGTTATAAGTAGGCATTCCCCAACGCTGCCCCTTGGCGCAATACATATCCGGCGGGGCGCCGCTGGCAAATTCCAATTTAAAGAATTCCGGATGGGCCCAGACATCAGAGCTGTCACGCGAGACCAGAATAGGCAAGTCGCCTTTTATGAGAATACCCCGGGAAGACGCGTAAGACCGGGCCTCTTTGAATTGCCGGTAAAGCTGCCACTGCAACCAGGCCTGAAATTCAATCTCCTCGGCGTGGCTCTTACGATAAGAATCCAAGGCTTCTTTATTCCGGCTTTTATATTTATCCGGCCAATCATACCAGGGTAGGCCCTGATGGAATTCTTTTAATGACTTATAGAGCGCGAAATCCGCCAACCAATAACTATTCTCCTGGCAAAACTTCTTGAATCCAGCGCCTTGCTTAACCTGCGCCCGCGCAAAACACTGCCGTAGTATCAACTCTTTTTCTGTTCTTATAGCGTAATCCAGGTGGGGCTTTCCGGCGGAAAAATTCTTTCTGGCTTTATTGATCTGCGTAGAGATATCCTTATCTCCAGGCGCACAGATATCATCCAGGCAGACATATACCGGCTCTAAGGCAAAAGAGCTCAACGCATCGTAGGGGCAATTCACCGGCCCCATCTGGTTCATCGGCAGGAGCTGGACTATGGAATTGCCTGTCAGCTTGGCCCAATCTATCAATAACTTTAGGTCACGCAGATCACCGACACCTGCGCTTTTGGCCGAATATAAACAAAATAAGGGCGCCAATACACCCGCCCTCTTATTTGCCTTAATCTTATCCCACTTATCCGCTGAAATCGTCCCAGAAACAGAGATAGCCATTATCCTTTAGGGAAAAATTAAATTTAATATCTTATCCATGGAAGAAGTATAGAAACCGACTATCTGCCCCAGCCATAATGCCGACAGGATGGCCGCTAAAGACAAGAACGGGCCGTAGGGTATAGTATGGTCTTTTTTAAAGATCAGGCTCCATACTCCCACGATCACCCCAAAGAATGGGGCAAGCAAAAATACCGCCAAGGCCTTCTGCCAACCCAGAAAGGCCCCGATCATCGCCAGTAACTTTACATCCCCTCCGCCCATAGACTCGGTCTCTCCCTGAATAGGAGGATGTTTTAATAACTTAAAGTAAACCAGGTCAAAGGCCTTGCCGGTAAGATAAATCACCGCACCGCCGGCGACAATGCCCAGGAGAGAATTAAACATATGCGCGGGCGCGAAAGCCAAGGGCTTCAGGTTGATCCCTTTGATCGTACTTAAAATAAAGCCTAAAATGATCCCGCCGATAGAGATCTCATCCGGGATAATACGGTGAGCAATATCAATGAAGGTAGCCGCGATAAGCGCGGCAAATAGGACCATATAAAAAAACAGGTCATAACTTATCCCGTATTTGTTAAAAAGTATCACGAAAAGTGCCGCGGTCAAGAGCTCCACGATCACATACCTGAAAGATATCTTCTGGTGACAGAAACGGCACTTGCCTCCTAAAAATAGATAGCTTATATAAGGGATATTATCGTAGGCATGGATCCTCTTCTTGCATTTAGGGCAGTGCGAACCCGGCCAGACCACCGATTCCCCAAGCGGCATGCGGTGGATGCAGACATTTAAGAAACTGCCGACGATTGAACCAAAAGCAAAAATTACGATTGCTCCGATCATATTGAGTTTGCCTCCTTAAATGAGCGGACAACTTATGGAAC
>JAQTUD010000044.1 GCA_028710405.1 Candidatus Omnitrophota bacterium | reverse complement strand
AGGCCCTGGAATTAAGGGACGGGGATAAGAAGAGATATTTAGGTAAGGGCGTGCTCAAGGCGGTCAATAACGTAAATACCGTAATCGCTTCAAAAATAAAAGGTTTAGAGCCGGATTTTAAAAATATAGACAGTCTTCTTATAAAAATTGACGGTACAGAGAATAAGGGACAATTAGGCGCCAACGCCATACTGGCGGTATCTATGGCCGCGGCAAAGGCAGCTGCTTTATCTAAAAAAGAGCCGTTATACAGGTTCTTGGGCGGGGATAAAGCCAACATTCTTCCTGTGCCCTTGATGAATATTTTAAATGGCGGCATGCACGCGGACAATAACCTGGATATCCAGGAGTTTATGATCATGCCGATAGGGGCGCCTAAATTTTCCGAAGCCCTGCGCATGGCCGCGGAGGTTTTTCATAGCCTGAAGTCTTTGTTGAAATCAAAGAAGTTATCCACCTCCGTCGGAGATGAAGGGGGATTCGCGCCAAATCTTAGCTCTAACGAAGAAGCGCTGAATCTGATATTGCAGTCGATTGAAAAAGCAGGTTACAAGCCGGGGAAAGATGTTTCTTTGGCCTTAGACTGCGCTGCCAGTTCTTTTTGTAAAGATGGGGTTTATACTTTTGAAGGTTCTCAGAAGGGCGTCGCGGAATTGATAGCGATCTACGGGAAGTGGCTCGCTAAATACCCGCTCTTATCCATTGAAGACGGCCTCGCCGAGCACGACTGGAGCGGCTGGGCGCAGATGACTAAGGAATTAGGGGGTAAGGCGCAGTTAGTGGGCGATGATATTTTTGTCACTAATCCGGCGATATTCAAAAAAGGTATTGCGCAAAAGATAGGTAATGCTATACTGATAAAAGTAAACCAGATCGGCAGCCTCTCGGAGACGCTGGAGGCGATAGATATCGCCAAGAAGAACAAATACAAGGCGATAATTTCGCATCGTTCCGGGGAGACTGAGGATACTACTATCGCCCATCTGGCAGTGGCCACCGGAGTGGGGCAGATTAAGACCGGTTCGCTCTCGCGCACTGACAGGATATGCAAATATAATGAGCTCCTCAGGATTGAGGAGGAGCTAGGGACAAAAGCGGTTTACGCCGGAGCTCTTTGGAAATAAGCGATGTTAGCAACTTTAAAAAGGACATTCGGGGTTTTCGGGACGATAGTTCTCTTATTGGTGATCTTCCTGCCGGGGTTTACGAAGTTGCAGGAACTCAAAGATAAGAACCGTGATTTGGAAGCAAAGATCAGGCGCCTGAATATGGAGAATGTCCTGCTGCAGGAAGAATTAAAAAAGGCAGAGAACGATCCTCTTTATCAAGAGAGGGTCTTAAGGGATAAGATGGGGGTAGTGCGTAAAGGCGAGATCCCCGTCAGGTTAGTGCCGGAAAAGAAACGCTAGTTCTTTTATTATAAGATCGCGGGGTGGAGCAGCCTGGTAGCTCGCAAGGCTCATAACCTTGAGGTCGCGCGTTCAAATCGCGCCCCCGCAACCAACAAAAAGGGGTCAGGCGCTTTTTCAAAAAAGGGGTCAGACCCCTTTTTTTGTTGTTGCGAAAACGCGCGTTTCTGGTATAATAAAATCCTCAACAAGGAGCATCTATGATCGAGCGTTATAGCTTACCCAAAATGTCTGCTATCTGGCAGGAGGAATTTAAATTCAAGGCAATGCTGGAGATAGAGTTGCTTGCCCTGGAGGCACTCGCCCAACAGAAGAAAGTCCCTTTACCCGCAGTAAAAAGAATCAGAAAAAAAGCCAAATTTAACCTCACCCAGATTAAAAAAATAGAAGAGAAGACACAACATGATGTAGTGGCTTTCGTCACTAATGTAGCCCAATATATTGGGCCTGATGCCAAATATCTGCATCTGGGGCTGACATCTTCAGATGTCATTGATACAACACTGGGGGTGCAATTAAAAGCCGCTTCCCAGATATTAGTTGAAGATATGGAGAGGTTGTTAAAACTCCTGGGTAGAAAGTCCAAGAAATATAAGGATATGGCCTGCATCGGTCGCACTCACGGGGTGCATGCCGAGCCCACTACATTCGGCCTGAAACTAGCGTTGATGTATGAAGAAACAAGGCGTAATTTAGAGCGCCTTTTAACAGCCAAAGAAGCAGTATCGCAAGGTAAGATCTCCGGGGCAGTAGGCACTTATGCCAATATTGAGCCACAGGTGGAGGCATACATCTGTCGGAAGTTAGGCCTTACGGCCGCCAGGATTTCTACCCAGGTCATACAAAGGGATGTATATGCACAATATATGGCCACTCTGGCGATTATCGGCTCATCCCTGGAAAAATTCGCTACTGAGATCAGGCACTTGCAGCGCACTGAAGTTTTAGAAGCAGAGGAGCCGTTTGGCAGAGGGCAGAAGGGATCATCGGCTATGCCGCACAAGCGCAATCCGGTGATCTGCGAGAGGATCTGCGGCTTAAGCCGCGTATTGCGCGGTAATTCCGTCTGCGCCATGGAGAATGTTGCCCTATGGCATGAGCGCGATATCAGCCATTCCTCGGCGGAGAGGATAATACTGCCTGATTCCACTATCCTCCTGGATTATATGCTGAATAAATTTATCGCTGTTATCGACGGGCTGATCATTTATCCGGACAATATGTTGGCGAATTTAGTCAAGACCCGCGGGCTGATTTTCTCCCAACGCGTGTTGCTGGAATTGATGGATAAAGGGCTTACTCGGCCCAAGGCATACGACCTGGTGCAGCGCCTAGCAATGAAGACCTGGAGAGACGGCTCGCATTTTAAAGATAATCTCTCCGGAGATGGAGAAGTTATGAAGTATCTTGTGAAAGAAGATCTGGATAGGATATTTGACCTGGATTATTATCTGCGTAATGTAAACAAGATCTTTCGCAGGTTAGGTTTATAACGTACCCGCCTTAAAAAATCCTTGATATACCATGCAGTATAAAATCGAAATAAAAGACAAACCGGGCATTTTTGATGCCGCAGGCAGCGGCATTAAAAAGGATATCCTGGACCTGGGGATAAAAAGCGTAGAAGATGTGCGCTTTATCCAGGTTTATACTATTGATGGCTCCTTAAGCGAAGAAGAAGTAAAGAAGATCTGCGTTGAGCTGCTGGTGGATAGGGTCGCTCAGGATTATGTAATTAATAGCGGCAACGGTCAGCAGGCGGCCGGCGGCCAATACGAAATTGAAGTCGCGCATAATCCCGGGGTGATGGATCCGGTAGAGGATTCGGCTCTTAAGGGCATTCGGGATCTGGGAATTGAAAATGTTACCTCAATAAAGGCCTCCAAGAAATATCTGCTTAAGGGCAACCTCAGCGCAAGCCAGCTAAAAGTAATCTCCGAGAAACTCCTCTATAATAAATTGATTCAGCATATTGTTGTTCTATCGACCATCGACTATCGACCATCGGCCATCGAAGGACTAAGCTATGATTTTAAACTGGCCACAGTCAGTCTGTTGGATGTTTCGGACAAAGAGTTAGCGCGTTTGAGTAAAGATGGTCAGTTATTCCTAAATCTGGCCGAGATGCGCCAGATCAAAAAATATTTTCAGGGGCAAAAGCGCGAACCCACCGACTGCGAGCTGGAGACTATCGCCCAGACCTGGTCAGAGCATTGCTGGCACAAGACATTCCGCGGAAAAATAAATTATAAGTCTAAGGTTAGCGACGCAAAGCCCGCGACTGTAAAAATCGATAACCTGTTGAAATCCACGATCATGAAGGTGACCAAAGAATTAAATAAGCCCTGGTGCGTTTCGGTGTTTCAGGATAATTCCGGGGTGATCAGATTTGACCAAAAGCATAATGTCTGTTTTAAGGTAGAAACGCATAACCATCCTTCGGCGCTGGAGCCTTTTGGCGGCGCCAATACCGGCATCGGCGGGGTGATCCGCGATCCTTTAGGCACCGGCCTGGGGGCAAAACCCATCCTCAATACCGATGTGTTTTGTTTTGGCCCGCCGGATCATCCTTTCTCCAAACTTCCCGTCGGCACGCTGCATCCTAAGCGGGTGATGAAAGGGGTAGTCTCCGGGGTGCGGGATTACGGGAATAAGATGGGGATCCCTACGGTAAATGGGGCGGTCCTCTTCCACGAGCGTTTCGTCGGCAACCCTCTGGTCTATTGCGGCACAGTGGGGATCATGCCTAAAGATAAATCTTTTAAGAAGACCCTGGTAGGTGACCTGGCCGTTGTAGTAGGAGGCAGGACAGGTAGGGACGGCATACATGGGGCAACGTTCTCTTCCGGAGAATTGACCCACGAATCAGAGACAGTTTCATCGGGGGCGGTGCAAATAGGCAATCCCATCCAGGAGAAGAAGATGATGGATGTGATCCTGGCGGCGCGGGATAAGGGGCTTTACAGCGCTATCACTGATTGTGGTGCAGGAGGCCTCTCCAGCGCGGTAGGGGAGATGGGCGCCCAGTTAGGGGCTAAGGTTTATTTGGATAAAGTGCCTTTAAAATATTCCGGATTATCGTATATGGAGATCTGGATCTCGGAATCCCAGGAGAGGATGGTCCTTTCTGTATCTCCGGATAAGATCGCGCAGTTGCAGGAATTATTTGAGAGCGAGAATGTGGAGTCGGCGGTGATCGGAGAATTCACCGATACCAAAAGGCTGCAACTTTATTATAACGATAACCCGGTCTGTGACCTAGATATGCGCTTCTTGCACGAAGGCCTGCCTAAGATTGCCAGGGAAGCGGTATTTATCCAGCCTAAACATAAAGAGCCGAGATTCGCCTGTCCAAAGGACTTGACTAAACATTTATTGCGCTTATTTTCGCGTTATGATATCTGCTCAAAGGAGTGGATCATCAGGCAATACGACCACGAGGTCCAGGGGGGGTCGGTTTTAAAACCTCTGTCAGGTGTAGAGAACGACGGTCCGGGGGATGCCAGCATAGTCAAGCCGGTCTTAGGTTCTAAAAAAGGTTTAGTTGTCTCCTGCGGGATTAATTTCAGGTATGGTTTTATTGATCCTTACTGGATGGCGGCTTCCTGTATAGATGAGGCCCTGCGTCAGATTATCTCTGTGGGCGGATCACTAAAGGAAGTGGCGATCCTGGATAATTTCTGCTGGGGTAATCCCGATAAGCCGGACAGGTTAGGCAGCCTGGTGCGCGCCTCTTACGGCTGTTATGATATTGCCAAGGGTTTCGGGGTCCCATTTATCTCCGGCAAAGATAGTTTGAATAATGAATATACCGTCAGGGGAAAATCTTTATCCATACCCGGCACACTTTTGATCTCAGCGATCTCGGTAATGGATGATGCCGCGAAGGCGGTTTCAATGTATGCCAAGGAAGCCGGTGATCCGATATACGTGGTGGGGCAGACCTATGATGAGCTGGGCAGTTCGCATTATTGCGATTTATTCGGAGTAACAGGAAATAGCGTCCCGAAGGTAGATCCGGTACAGGCCAAAAAAACTTTTGCCGCCTTAAGCCAGGCATCCGGGGCGGGATTGATTAAGGCGATGCATGACTGCTCCGAGGGCGGTATCGGCGTGGCCGCCGCAGAGATGGCTTTCTCCGGTGGACTGGGGATGGAATTATTCCTGGCGGAAGTACCCTATAAATCTTCCGGAGCAAAAAGAAATGATTTTATATTATTCTCGGAATCTAATTCCAGGTTTATCGTGGAAGTAGAGAAGAAGAAGCAAAAAGAATTTGAAAAGATTTTAAAATCGAAGGGTGTAGTTTTCGGTTTAGCCGGTTGCCTGGTTAAAGAGAAGAAATTCAAGGCCTATGGCCATGATGGTAAAGTTTGTATCAATGCCAGGATAACGGATCTAAAAGAAGCCTGGCAAAAACCATTGAGGTGGTAAAATGATGGGCAGAATAAAGATCAAGGATGATTTTACCCAGGAAGATCCCTGGCGCGTTTTTCGCATTATGTCGGAGTTTGTGGAAGGCTTTGAGGTCCTCTCCAAAGTAGGAAAGGCCGTTTCCATATTCGGTTCAGCCCGCACCAAGCCTGGCACTAAATATTACAAACTAGCCGAAGAGGTGGCTTATCTTTTGGCAAAAGAGGGTTACGCGGTTATTACCGGCAGCGGGCCGGGGTTAATGGAGGCCGCCAATAAAGGGGCAACCAGGGCCAAGGGGCATTCTGTAGGCCTGAATATCCAGATACCTTCGGAGCAGAAACCGAATAAATACGTGGAGACGTTGCTGGATTTCCGTTATTTCTTTGTGCGCAAGGTGATGTTTGTTAAATACGCCCGGGCATTCGTGATCATGCCCGGAGGCTACGGCACGCTGGATGAATTCACCGAGGCCATTAACCTTATCCAGACCCAGAGGATCCAGCGTTTCCCCGTGATATTATTTGACTCGGCATATTGGAAGGGGATGTTGCAGTGGCTCCAGGAGATGGTTTTAAAGAGCGGCTGTATCAATAAGGATGAACTGAAAATTTTTACAGTGGTGGATACGCCGAAAGAAGTAATCGGGGCGATCAAAAAATTCTATGAAAAAGCCTAAGGTATGCGTACTTCGGACCGCTGGGACCAACTGTGATAAGGAGACTGCCTTCGCGTTCAGTAAGGCGGGCGCTGTAGTTGAGCTGGCGCATGTAAATAAATTCATTAGCGGAATAAAAGATTTATCCGATTACCAGATCCTGGCGCTCCCCGGTGGGTTTAGCTATGGGGATGATATTGCCGCGGGCAAAATATTGGCTAATGAACTGCGCTACAAACTCGCCGATGATATCCGGAAATTCATAGAAGATGGGAAGTTGATCATTGGTATCTGTAATGGTTTTCAGATCCTGGTTAAGGCAGGGCTCCTGCCTGGAAACGCCGAGTTTAAGCAGGAGGCCAGCCTGATTATTAATGATTCGGGGAAGTTTGAAGATAGGTGGGTTTATTTAAAGTCACCAGTCACCAGTCACCAGTCACCAGTCAAATGCGTGTGGACAAAGGATTTACCTGAAGTGATATATCTTCCTGTTGCTCACGGTGAAGGAAAATTCGTGGCGCAGGATAAAGCCGTATTACAAAGATTAAACAAGAACGGCCAGGTTATCTTTCAATATTGCGACGATAAGGGGCGCGCCTGCGGATATCCCGGCAACCCTAATGGCTCCACAGATGGTATCGCCGGAATATGCGACGAAACCGGCAGGATCCTGGGGCTGATGCCGCATCCGGAGAGGCATATAGTTTTTTCCCAGCATCCACGCTGGGCAAGCCAGAAAGTTAAACCGCAAGGTGGCGGTTTAGGTATATTTATCAACGCGGTTAATTACGCAAAGAAGCGTCTTTAGGCAAGGAGTTAAAAATGAGCGGGATCTTTGGCGTGGTCTCAAAGCAAAGCTGCACGACGGACTTATATTATGGCACGGATTATCATTCTCATTTAGGCACGCAGTTCGGGGGCCTGGCGGTCTGGAACAAGGAGCTGGTACGCAAGATCCACGACATCAGGGGGAGCCAGTTTAAGGCAAAATTCTACGAAGACTATAAAAATATGCACGGCAATAGAGGGATCGGAGTGATCAGCGCTACTGATGAGCAGCCGATCGTGGTTAACTCCCGCTTTGGGCCGTTTGCCATTGTGGTCAATGGCTTTATTGATAACGCCAAGGAATTAGCTGATCAGCTTTATGCCAAGGGGCAGTCTTTCAGTGAAGTTACTGACGGGAGCGTGAACACTGCGGAGTTAGTGGCCAAACTGATCATCCAGGGTAAGGATCTGGCTAGCGGTATAGAAGATATGTTCTCGCGGATAAAAGGTTCCTGCTCGTTACTTTTATTGGCCGAAGACGGGATTTACGCGGCGCGGGATAGGGTGGGTTATTCGCCCCTGGCCTTGGGAAAAAAGGAAGGGGCCTGGGCAGTAACTACCGAAAGCAGCGCCTTTTATAATTTAGGGTACAAGATCCAGAAGTTTATCCAGCCCGGAGAGATAATCTTTTTGACTGAAAGTGGCCCGAAAGCCAAGGGTAAGGTAAAGAAGGCAAACCAGATCTGTTCTTTTCTCTGGATATACACCGGATTTCCCGCTTCTTGTTATGACGGGATAAACGTGGAAGTCGCCCGCGAAAAATGCGGGCGCTGCCTGGCAAAAGGCGATAAAGTAAAGGCTGATATGGCCTGCGGTATCCCGGATTCCGGGACGGCGCATGCCATCGGTTATGCTATGGAATCGGGCGTGCCTTTCCGTCGTTCGCTGGTAAAATACACCCCTGGTTTTGACCGTAGTTACACCCCGCCTTCGCAGGAGACCAGGGACCTGATCGCCCGGATGAAACTTATCCCCATCCCGGAGATCATTAACGGCAAGAGTATTGTTTTCTGCGATGATTCAATTGTACGCGGGACACAATTGAAGAATTATACGATACAGAAATTGAAAGACTGCGGCGCAAAAGAGATCCACTTGCGGATCGCCTGCCCGCCGCTGATGTTCCCCTGCAAATTTAATTATTCCACGCGCACCCTGACAGAGCTGGCTGCCCGGCGCGCTATTTCAAAGATAGAAGGCAAAGAGGTAAAAGATATAACCCCATACCTGGATGAGAAATCCGCCAAATATAAAAAGATGGTGGAGATAATCACCGAGGAACTGGGCGCTACCACTTTAAGGTATCAGACTTTAAAAGATATGGTGGGGGCGATCGGCATGCCGCAGGATGATCTCTGCGTGTATTGCTGGACCGGGAAGGAGCCATAAATGGCAAAGTTGACCTATAAAAAATCAGGCGTGGATATAGAAAAGGCGGGAGATTTTAAAGCTGGTATAAAGGCGCTGGTGAGAAAGTCCTTCCGGCCGGAGGTGCTCAAAGATATCGGCGGGTTCGGGAGTTTTTTCAACTTGAGCGGCGCCAAATACAGAGAGCCGGTGCTGGTCTCATCCAGCGACGGGGTAGGCACAAAGTTGAAGATTGCATCTTTGCTGAATAAACACGATAGCGTGGGTATTGACGCGGTGGCGATGAATGTTAATGATATCCTTTGTACCGGGGCCGAACCGCTTTTTTTCCTGGATTATATCGCTTACAGTAAAGTTAAGCCGAATATTCTGGCTGATCTGATCAAGGGTTTGACCGCCGGTTGTATTGACGCGGGTTGCTCTCTGATCGGCGGAGAGACCGCGCAGATGCCCGGGATGTACAGAGAGGGCGAATATGATTTGGCGGGTTTCTGCGTGGGGATAGTGGAGAAGCCTAAAATTATTGACGGCTCTGCTATTTGTGCCGGTGATGCGGTGATCGGTATTGAATCCACCGGTATTCACTCTAATGGATATTCCCT
>JAQTUD010000123.1 GCA_028710405.1 Candidatus Omnitrophota bacterium | reverse complement strand
ACCTTTAATTCCATCTTGGTTTTGCCGAATATCATTTTAAACCCTCCGTTTATTTGAAGTGATCTATAGTTTCGGTTATCGGGCCCTTAGCCAGGCCGTTGACAAACTGATGCACTACCGGATGCGTGCTATTTTCTATCTCGGAGGGAGTGCCCTCTGCGATAATCCTTCCGTGATAAAGCATGGATATCCTGTTAGAAACCTTGTAGGCGCTTTTCATATCGTGGGTAACCACGATAGAGGTAACCTTTAACTTATCGTGCAACTCCACGATCAGGTCATTTATGCTGTCCGCGGTGATTGGGTCTACTCCTGTGGTGGGTTCATCATAAAGTATGATTTCCGGCCTTATACATAAGGCGCGCGCCAAGGATACTCTTTTTTTCATCCCGCCGCTTAATTCAGAAGGCATCAGGTTTCCGATACCGGATAAACCTACCATGCATAAGGACTCTTCTATTCTTTCCAATAATTCTTTACGGCTTAAGCGGTCGTGTTCTATCAAACCAAAACCGACGTTCTCGGCAACATTCATGGAATCAAAGAGCGCCCCACCCTGAAAAACCATGCCCATCTTCATCCTCAAAGCAAATAGCTCCTTTTCCCTTAAAATCCCTACCTCTTTATTGTCCACAAAGACCTCTCCGCTATCTGCTCTTAAGATCCCGACGATATGCTTTAATAATACGCTTTTCCCGCAACCGGAACGTCCGATAATCCCGCAGGTCAACCCCTTTTCTATTTTGAGGTTGACGCCGTCTAAAACCTTATGACCGCCTAATGATTTATGTAGGTCTTTTATATCTATCATGGGAATATAAAATAGAACATCGCGGTAAAGAAACAATCCGCCATAATAATGAGGATAAAGGCGCTGACTACCGCGCGCATCGTGGCCTTACCCACGCCTTCAGCTCCCCCTTCCACGTTAAACCCTTCGTAGCAGCTCACAAAGGCAATAATCATCCCGAAGAATATGGTTTTAAACAGCCCAGTGAACAAATCTTTATGCAGCAAGGCATCAAAGGTAACATGCAGGTACATGCTGGAGGATATCCCTAATTTATATACGCAGATCATGTATCCGCCCAATATGCCGATGATATTTGCGTATAAAGTCAGTATTGGCAGGACAATGCTTAAGGCAATGAAGCGGGGCACAACCAGGTATTTAATGGGATTCGTGGCAAAACTCTCCAGGGCGTCTATCTGCTCGGTTACCTGCATAGTGCCGATCTCTGCGGCGATAGCTGCCCCTACCCTTCCGGCTACAACCAGTGCCGTGATTACGGGCCCTAGTTCTCTTACGATAGAAAGCGCAACCATGCTGGCAATATAAATCTCAGAGCCTATACGCTGCATAAAGTACGCAGTCTGCAAGGCAAAGATAAAACCGATAAATAAAGACACCAGCGATATTATAGGCAGGCTATCGTAACCTGCCTTCTTTATCTGCTCAACAATGCGGTCTTTTCTAAGCGGCGGGACGAAAGACAGGTAAAAAGACTGCCCGATCAGGTAGCTTAAGCCTCCGAGCATATAAAGTATGGATATGACCTTCCTGCCTAAGGCTATCAATAATTTAATCATAATTGTTCAAAGACCAGTTCTTGATTTTTACGCAAGACCGTAATCTTTACCGCCTCCTTGGATTTTCTGGAGATTATCTCAGAGGCCAGGGGGTCCTCCAGAAATCTTTGTATGGTCCTCTTCAGGGGCCTGGCCCCGAAAACAGGGTCAAAGCCTTTCTCGATAAGCAGATCTTTGGCCTCGAAAGTTACCTCTAAAGTTATATTCTGCTCCTTTAGCCTCTGGGCGACAAAACCTATTTCGATATCGATAATTTTCTCTAAATCTTCTTTGATTAGCTGACGGAAAACTATGATATCGTCTATGCGGTTTAAAAACTCCGGCTTAAAGGTGCGCTTTACTTCTTCCAGCAATTTATCCTTCATCTCCTGATAGCTTACCTCTTCCTTCTGGGTCTTAAAACCCAACGACCCGCTCTTGCGTATCAGGTCTGCCCCGACATTGGAGGTCATAATAATCACCGTATTCCTGAAATCAACCTTTCTGCCAAAGCTGTCCGTGAGCCGGCCTTCTTCGAATACCTGCAGGAGCAGGTTGAAAACATCGGGATGCGCTTTCTCTATTTCATCTAATAATATCACGGCGTAAGGCCTGCGCCTGACCTTTTCGGTAAGCTGCCCACCCTCTTCGTATCCGACGTATCCGGGAGGAGCGCCGATCAAGCGCGAGACATTAAATTTCTCCATATACTCCGACATGTCTAATTGCAAAAGCGCGTCTTCGTCGCCAAACATAAATTCCGCCAGGGCGCGTGCCAGGAGAGTCTTGCCTACGCCGGTCGGCCCTAAAAATACAAATGAGCCGATGGGCCTCTTGGGGTCTTTAATGCCGGCGCGCGAACGCCTGACAGCGTGGGCAATGGCCTCGATAGCCTCGTTTTGCCCCACCACCCGCCTGTGCAGTTCTTCCTCAATCTTCATCAACTTCTCG
>JAQTUD010000043.1 GCA_028710405.1 Candidatus Omnitrophota bacterium | reverse complement strand
GCGGGATAATCTTCGCGGATATCATCGGCAACCGTCAGCAGCTTCAAGACGCCCTGGCCCAGAAGATACCGTGTGTGGTGATCAATAATTACATCAAGGACCTGGAGGTCAGTTGTATTGCCATAGATAACGTAAAGAGCGCGCAGGAAGTAGTACAATACCTGGTCGGCTTGGGGCATAAAAAGATAGCGCATATCACAGGGGACATAGTGACTCAATCCGCCAGCCAGCGTCTGGAAGGGTATAAGCGCGCGCTCAAAGAAAATAATATCCAGCTCAGGGAAGATTATATTTTTAAGACGGATTATTCCCGTGGGCAGGCAAGGCGCGCGGCAGAAGAACTATTTAAGATGCCGGATTCTCCCACCGCGGTATTTGTGGCTTCTGATTCCATGGCCCTGGAGGTGATGGCGGTGGCAAAAGAAATAGGGCGCGATATCCCGCGGGAATTATCTATCGTGGGTTTTGATGATAACCCCTCCGGGCTTTACGGCCCGGTAGCCCTGACTACCGTCAGGCAACCGTTAATAAAAATGGCGCAAGAGGGCGTAAAGGAATTAAACCGTCTTATAAGCGGCGGTAAAGTTACCGCCGTAAAAAGGATGCTCTTGGCGGCGGAACTGGTGATCCGGGAATCCGCCGTAGGGCCAAATCCACCTAACCACCCGTAATTGCGCCTAACACAATTTGTTGTATATTAAAAATTAAAAAATACCATATATTGTATTTGTTCTTGACAGGGGATCAGTTTAAGATATAATTGTATCTGTATTATAAATCAACCGCGACAGCCTCCAGGAGGACAAGACATGCCTTTAAAACTCTCCCAGAACGCGCTCAAAGTTTTAGAGCGGCGGTACCTGAAAAAAGATGAACAAGGTAAAGTGATTGAGACCCCGGAGGAGATGTTCCACCGGGTGGCGCAGGCGATCGCTATAGCTGATAAAGGTTTTGGCAAGTCCGCCCAGGAAGTAGCCGCGCAAGAAGAGGCGTTTTACCGCATCATGACAGAGGCGCAATTTATGCCGAATTCTCCGTGCCTGATGAATGCGGGGAAAGACTTAGGCCAACTCTCCGCTTGTTTTGTCCTGCCCATCGAAGATTCCATGGATTCAATATTTGAGTCATTAAAGATAACCGCCCAGATACACAAGAGTGGAGGAGGGACGGGGTTCTCTTTTTCTCGCCTGCGCCCGAAGAACGCGGTAGTCAGGACTACCGGAGGTATTGCCAGCGGGCCGGTTTCTTTTATGCGGGTTTACGACGCGGCAACCGAAGCGGTAAAGCAGGGCGGAAGCAGGAGAGGGGCCAATATGGGGATCCTGCGGGTTGACCATCCGGATATAATGGAATTCATTATCTGTAAAGAAAATAATAAAGAGATCAATAATTTTAATATCTCCGTGGCCATCACCGATGATTTTATGCAGAAGCTTGAAAAGGGCCAGGAGTACGATCTTATTGACCCGCATACCCACTCTTCGGTAAGCCGGCTTAATCCCAAAGATGTCTTTGAGCTAATAGTAAAACAGGCGCATAAGAACGGGGAACCCGGGGTGATCTTTATTGACCGGATGAACCACTTCAACCCCACGCCGAAATTAGGAAAATATGAATCCACTAATCCTTGCGGCGAACAGGTGCTCCTGCCTTACGAAAGCTGCGACCTGGGCTCGATAAACTTATTGCAGATGTGCAAGAAGGTAGGCGGGCGCTGCGAAATTGACTGGGAGAGATTAAAAGAGGTAACCCGCCTGGCGGTGCATTTCCTGGATAACCTGATTGATGTAAATAAATTCCCGCTTAGCGAGATAGAGAAGGCCACCAAGGCCACCCGTAAGATCGGCTTAGGCATTATGGGTTGGGCAAGCCTATTGATACGCCTGGGTATTCCTTACAACAGCGAAGAGGCAGTAGCCTTGGCAGAGAAGGTGATGGCCTTTGTTTTAGATGAAGCCACTAAAAAATCTCTGGAGTTAGGAAAAACAAAAGGCACATTCCCGGCTTTTAAGGGCAGTATTTATGATAAGAAGGATGGGGCGCAGAGGGTGCGTAATGCCACCTTGACCACTATCGCCCCCACCGGGACCATCAGTATCATCGCCGGCCCCTGCTCCTCGGGGATTGAGCCGCTGTTTGCCATATCCTATTATCGCAATGTCATGGATAAGGATAAGTTGGTTGAGGTTGACCCGTTATTTGAGGAGATCGCCAAAGAGAGAGGGTTTTACAGCCGGCAGTTAATGGAGAAGATCGCCGAGAATACCTCTATACAGGATATGGAGGAGGTCCCCGCTGATGTCAGAAGGATATTTGTTACCGCCCATGATATCTCTCCGGAGTGGCACGTGCGCATGCAGGCCGCCTTCCAGAAATACGTGCATAACGCCACCTCCAAGACCATTAATTTCGCCCATGACGCTAAAATTGAGGATGTGCGTAAGGCTTATCTATTGGCGTATAAACTGGGCTGCAAGGGGATCACTATTTATCGTGACCGGAGCCGTGAAGAGCAGGTCCTGAATGTGGGGAGCGCTGCCGCCACGCCGGATAAAGCGCCGCAGGCAAAAAAAGAGATCGCCCCGCGCCCGCGCCCGGAGGTAATTATTGGCACCACTACTAAAGTCTCTACCGGTTGCGGGAATCTTTACGTGACTATAAACGTTGATGAGGAAGGAAAGCCTTTTGAGCTTTTTACCCAGATGGGCAAGGCTGGCGGGTGCGCCGGCAGCCAGCTTGAGGCTATCGGGAGGCTGGTATCTTTGGGTTTTCGTTCCAGCATTGAAGTAAAATCAATAATTGAGCAGTTGCGCAATATCCGTTGTCCTTCTCCGTCCTGGGAGAAAGGCCAGCGTATCTTTTCCTGCGCCGACGCTATCGCCAGGGTAATTGAGAAGCGCCTGGTGAACGGCCAGGTCGCCTCGGCAGCTATGGAGAGCGCGGTGGCAATGAAGCATTCTCATGAAGATGGACATGCCGCTGTAGATGTCTCTGACAGCGGGGATATTGTGGGTGTCTGCCCGGATTGCGGCGGTGCTCTTCGGCATGAAGAGGGATGCCAGAAGTGCCATGCCTGCGGTTTTTCTAAATGTTGAAAAAAATATTATACATAGTCTTAGATGGCCTGGGAGACCTGCCGATCAAGGAGCTGGGGAACAAAACTCCGCTTGAAGCGGCAGCCACTCCGCACTTGGATGATCTGGCCAAGCGGGGGAAGACCGGCTTAGTTTATCCGGTAGCCAAAGGTATTGCCCCGGAGTCGGATATCGCGGTGATCAGTCTTTTAGGCTATGACGCGCACAAATATTATACCGGCCGCGGGCCGTTGGAATCTTTTGCCGAGGGATTATCGGTTAAGGATGGGGATGTGGCCTTCCGGGTGAATTTCGCCACCGTTGCCGACGACGCCAGGACTATAAAGGATCGGCGAGTGGGGAGGAACCTGACCACCGAAGAGGCCTCAGGCCTGGCCAAAGAAATAAATGCCAAAGTTACTTTGTCGGGAGCGACTTTTGAATTCAAGAATACTATCGGCCACCGCGGGGTCCTGGTGATCAGAGGTATCCGTTCCAAGTTATCCGGTTGGATAACTAACACCGACCCTGCTTATGATCGTGAAGGTGTATTTGGCGTGGCCAAGGAGAGTTTCGAGAATTTTGTCGCTCAAGCCGAAGCGATGCCGGGATACCAGAATTCCCTGGAGGCAAAAGAAGCGGCGAGCCTTTTAAATGAATTTACCGCCAAGTCGAATAAAGTACTTAACGAATCCCCGATAAATAAGAAGAGGATCGCAGAGAATAAGATGCCGGCAAACGTAATTTTATCCCGCGATGCCGGCGACCATCTGCCTAAATTTCCCAAGATCGACACCCTCTTTAATATACATTTTGGTTCCTTTGTGCAGATGCCGGTAGAGAAGGGTATAGCACTTTTGACCGGTATTGATATAATTGATGTGCCGGAGTCAACCGGGCACCTGGATGTGGATTATCCTATATGGGCCAAGATTGCCCTGGATTCCTTGAAGAAATACGGCGGGATCTATGTGCATATTAAGGGCCCGGATGAGCCTGCCCACGACGGGGATTTCCGCAAGAAAAAAGAAATTGTGGAAGCGATAGATAAATTCTTCTTCTGTGGGCTCCTGCCCGGGTTAGATATGAAAAATACGATTATAGCTGTTACTGCCGATCACTCTACTGTCTGCGCGATAAAGGCGCACTCCGCTGACCCCGTGCCTTTATTGGTCTGCGGCGGAAATATCAAGCCCGACGGTTCGGCAGACTTCTCTGAAAAAACCGCATCCGGTGGCTCCATCGGCCGGCTGCGCGGCCAGGAAATCATGCCTCTCCTTGTTAAGTTCGCAAAAGAATAATAAAATTAGTAACTAGTTATTAAAACATGAACGACTACGACATTATCGTGATCGGTGCAGGCCACGCCGGTGTGGAAGCGGCGGTAGCGACCAGCCGTATGGGTGCCAAGACCCTGTTGGTTACACAAGACAAAGAAAAAGCGGGGTTAATGAGTTGTAACCCGGCTATCGGCGGGGTCGGCAAGGGGCAGTTAGTAAAAGAGATAGACGCCTTGGGTGGCCAGATGGGCCGTGCCGCGGATGCCTGTGGTATACAGTTCCGCTTGCTCAATGCCTCCAAGGGCCCGGCAGTCCAGTCTCTGCGCGCGCAGGTGGATATGTATAGGTATAATAAATACATCTGCAGCCTACTGGAGAAACAAGAGGGCCTTTCTATTAAAGAAGCGCAGGTAGAAAGCCTGATCATTAATAACGGGCAGGTAAAAGGAGTTGTAACGGATAAGAAGGAGAATATTTACGCGTCTTGCGTAGTCATTACTCCGGGGACATTTTTGGACGGGTTGATTTACGTGGGCCTTAAGTCTAGTGAGGGCGGAAGATTTAATGAACCGGCAAGCAAGGGTCTGGCGGATGACCTGAAGAAATCAGGTTTTTCTATTTTGAGGTTTAAGACCGGCACCTGCCCGCGCCTGGATAAAAAAACAATAGATTTCTCCGGGCTTATCAGGCAGGAAGGGGATGAGCAGCGGCAGTTCTTTTCTTTCTCAAGCCACAGGGTTGCCCAACCGCAACTCTCCTGCCACATAACTTATACAAACGCCGACACGCATAAGATCATTCGCGCCAACCTTGACCGCTCCCCGCTTTACGCCGGCCTGATCAAGGCCACCGGTGTGCGCTACTGCCCTTCCGTAGAAGATAAAGTGATGAAATTTCCCGATAGGGACAGGCACCAGGTATTCCTGGAGCCGCAGGGCCTGGATACGGATGAGATTTATCCTAATGGTATCTCTACCAGCCTTCCCGAAGATGTGCAGCTTAAGATCCTGCATTCCATCGCCGGCTTAGAGGAGGTTAAAGTTATCAGGTTTGGTTATGGGATAGAATATGCCGTGGTCAGTCCCACGCAACTTTATCCGACGCTGGAGACGAAATTAATTAAAAATTTATACTTGGCTGGCCAAATTAACGGGACTACCGGTTATGAAGAAGCGGCAGCGCAAGGGTTAGTCGCGGGTATTAACGCGGCATTACATTTTAAAAATAAGGAGCCCCTGGTCTTAGACCGCGCCTCCAGTTATATCGGGGTATTGCTTGATGACCTGACTACCATTGGCACTAATGAACCTTATCGGATGTTTACCTCCCGGGTGGAATACCGGCTGATATTACGCCAGGATAACGCGGATATCCGTTTAAGAAAAATAGGTTATGACTTAGGCCTGGTCAGTAAGAAAGAGTATGAACTGACGCAGGAGAAGATTACGGCGACAGAGAGGGGGACGCGTTTTTTAAGGGATACCCACTTGAAGCCAACAGCAGAGGTAAACGTACGGCTGGCCAGTTTTAATACCGCGCCACTTAAGAAATCCGCGACCCTGGAAGAACTTCTAAAGAGGCCGCAGTTGAATTTAGAGAGTCTAAAGGGCTTCCTGGAAACGAACCTTGATATCCCCGATTCCGCTTTGCAGCAGGTGGAGATTGAGGTAAAATATGCTGGGTTTATTCAGAGGCAGCTCAAAGACGTGGAGAAGTTTAAACATCTGGAGAAGATCAGCCTACCCGCGGATCTGGATTATAGTTGTATCAAGAGCCTCTCCCGGGAGGTAAAAGAGAAGCTGCAGAGATCCCGGCCGCTTAATTTAGGCCAGGCCTCCCGTATTTCCGGGGTCACCCCGGCGGCAATCTCACTTTTAATAGTTTATCTTAAAAAATATGAATGATTATGATAATTTGAAGGAATTTTGCGCTGCCCTGGGCGCGGATCTATTCGGGGTGGCGAATATCGGCGTGATAAAAAAAGATTTCCTGCTCTGTGCGGATATTTTAAAAAAATTAGATAAAGCGGTATGTTTGGGCGTAAGATTATCCGCGGGCGTATTGGAGGATATCGCCGATAGCCCCACCCGGCTATATTTCCATCACTATCGTACGGTAAACGCCTTCCTGGACCAAACAGCTTTAAAATTAAGTAATTATATAGAGGATAAAGGTTATTACGCTATTGCTGTGCCTGCCTCGCAGATCGTGGATTGGGATAAGCAGAGCGCGCACCTCTCGCATAAAAAACTCGGTGCCCTAGCCGGCCTGGGCTGGATAGGCAGGAATAATCTGCTGGTGAATAAAAAACTGGGGAGCCAATTCCGCCTGGTTTCTGTCTTGACGGATATGCCTTTAAAGATAGATCAGCCGGTGGCTTTCGCATGCGGGAAATGCGGGTTGTGCGTGGATGCCTGCCCGGCGCAGGCGATAAAAGATAAACCGGAAGATTTTGAGCATATTAAGTGTTTTGAGCAGTTGAAAGAATTTCAGAAGAAGAGATTAGTTGACCAGTATATCTGCGGGGTCTGCGTCAAAGTATGCGTAGGTGCAAGAGGGGCGGAAAAATTGTAGTTGCCCAAAAGAGATTCCTGTGTTAGAATTCTTTTTGTTAAATCCCGTCCTGAAAAACCATAGAATCTTTAATAAACAAAAATGTATATATTTTTAGTCGCTTCAGTTATGTTGATGGCCGTGGGCATTGGCTGGTCAATCGGCGCCAATGACGCGGCAAATTCCCTGGGCACCGCAGTCGGCTCCCGCGTGCTCAATCTCAAACAGGCGATCATCCTGATCTGTATTTTTGGATTTCTCGGGGCGTTCCTGCAGGGGTCCTATGTAACCAAGACCATCGGCCGTGGGATCGTGCCGATAGACCAGTTGGATAAGGATATGGCTTTATATCTGGCAATAGTGGCGACCTTTGCCGCCTGCTGCTGGGTAGTTTTGGCCACTTATTGGAAGATGCCCATATCCACCAGCCATTCTATCGTCGGGGCCGTGGCAGGGGCGGGCCTGGCAATACACGCGCCGGTGAACTGGAAGGTGCTTTTTGATATATTCATCTGTTGGATTTTTACGCCAGTGGGCTCGGCTATTTTAGGTTATGTATTTTACCGGATTTTTAAAAATATATTCTATAGGTTTGTTAACCGCCGCTATATCAAATTATGCATGACGATATTGATTATAATAAGCGGCTGTTACGTGGCCTATTCCTGGGGCGCCAACGATGTCGCCAATGCCACCGGGTTAGTTGCCGGAGCCGGGGTGTTTACGCCCACAATGAGTGTTATTTTTGGGGGATTGGCGATAGTCCTGGGGATCATCACCTGGGGTTATAAGGTCATTGAGACCATCGGCTCTGAGATCACCCATCTCTTGCCGATCATGGCTTTTGCGGCACAATTAGCAAGTGCAGTCAATGTGCATATTTATACCATATTCGGGATCCCGGTCTCTACCAGCCATTCTATCGTGGGGGCAATCTTTGGCGTGGGTTTAGTGCGCGGGGCGCGGGTGATAAACCTGCGGATTATGAGAGAGATAATTATCTGTTGGCTGGCTACGCCTTTTGTTTCGGGGGCGGTTGCTTTTGTAATTTTAAAGTTAATCGTCATGTTTATAAAATAAGTAAGGAGGATAACATGAAAGAGACGCGTAATATTTTAGGTTGGTTGGGGATGGCAGAAGAGCAGTCTATCCTGCAGGACGCCCAGAAGCACGTGGAGGAGACTTATAAGACCGTGACTTACTTCGCCGAAGCGGTAAAGGCATTTATCCAGGGGGATAATAACGCCAAGGGCACGGCGATAGAAAATGTGCGCCAGAGTGAGCACGCCGCGGATATCCTGCGCTCCAAGATGGTCAATGAGCTCTCCGAAGGCCTGCTTCTTCCTCCGGACCGGGAAGACCTGATGCATTTTGTCAAGACCCTGGATAAGATCGCCGACTGGACTAACGGCGCGGCCAGGATATTAGGTTTTATTGAACGCACGCCGCCGCAGAATGTTTTAAATAATATTTCCGCTGGCACCGAATTGATCTTTACCTCTATCTCTAAGCTCCAGGAATCAATCCACGCCCTGACCAAGAATGACCTCAAGAAGGCGCTGTTAGATTGTGAAGAGGTAGATCGCATAGAGCATCAGGCGGATGACCAGAAGAAGCTTTTGATAGAGGCGATCATACACGCCAATCTTGATCCGACCAGCCTGCTTTTATGTTACCAGTTAGCCGAATACTTAGAAGGAGTAACTGATAAGATAGAGGATGCCGCTGATTTAATAAAGGTAGTGGCGATAAAATCCAAGTAACTTTACCCTCCCGATATGTCCTTTAGCCTTATCCTGCCCCCAGGGCAGGACAAGGTTCCCGATATTGCCCTTTTTTATAAAATATGGTATATTATAAAGATTAAGGAGCCCTATGGAAATAATCAAGATACTGGTCGTGGATGACGAAGAAGAGATCTGCGAATTGACCCGCAGTTTCTTAAGGAAGAGGAAATACTGTACTTTCGGGGCTACCTCCGCGGATGAGGCAATGCAGCTGGTAGAGAAAGAAAAGCCGCATCTGGTACTCCTGGATATACGTTTAGGGGAGGCCTCGGGGATAGATGTTTTAAAAAAAATAAAGGGATTTGACCGCGCCATAAAGGCGATAATGGTTACTGCCTTGAACGACCAGGAAAATATAGACCACGCCAGGTCTCTGGGGGCAGATGGATATATTATTAAGCCGTTTGTTACCGACTATCTGGATAAAGAGTTAATCAAGCAAATAGCGCAGTTGGGCCTGCAGGGCAAGGATAACCGTTAATGGGGGAAAAAATCGTTCGCTGGATCAAAGACCAGGTCAGAGATGCTAAGGCAAAAGGTATTGTCCTGGGTTTAAGCGGGGGGGTGGATTCGGCGGTGGTGGCCGCGCTCTGCAAGAAGGCGGTAGGCCAAAAAAATCTGTTAGCGTTAGTTATGCCCTGCCAGAGCCATAAGCAGGACTTAGAAGATGCCAGATTGGTGGCGCGTGGGTTAGGGATAAAGACTAAAGTCATTGAGCTCTCCGGGATATACGATAATTTTATGAAAATATTGCCCGGCGCGGGAAATCTTGCCAAGACAAACCTGAAACCGCGCCTGCGCATGCTGGTTTTATATTACTACGCCAATAAACTTAACTATCTGGTCTGCGGCACAGGGAATAAGTCAGAGCTGATGGTCGGATATTTTACAAAACACGGCGACGGGGCTACTGATCTGCTGCCTTTAGGGAATTTATTAAAGAAACAGGTCTGGGCGCTGGCTAAAGAATTAGGTATACCGGAGCGGATCATCACCAAGCCGCCTTCTGCCGGGCTCTGGCTGGGGCAGACCGATGAAGGGGAGATGGGAATAACCTATGCCGTATTAGACGATATATTGGAGCGCCTGGAAAAGAAAAG
>JAQTUD010000122.1 GCA_028710405.1 Candidatus Omnitrophota bacterium | reverse complement strand
TTAAGGGAACCTGCCAGGGACACGCCCCCGATTATCCCTAAGACTATCCCGGATATCCCGATGCTTAAACCCTGGAAGATAAATATCGAAACTATGCCCTTTGCCTTTTCTCCCACTGCCCTTAATATCCCGATATCTTTTATCTTGCTCATTACCGACATTATCAGCGTGCTGATTATGCCGAACGCCGCCACTACCGTGGTCATAGTCACCACGATGAACATCACTGCTTTTTCTAATTTTAATGCGTTCAAAAAATTTTTATTGGCGTCGACCCAGGTAGATATTTCATACGCTCCCGGCAACTTTATAGTCCGGTATATTTCTTCTTTTATCTGGGCCACCCTGTAGATATCATCGACTTTAACGGCTATGCCGGTGACCAATCCGCCTATCTTAAAGAAATCCTGGGCCCCTTTTATGCTGGTCATGATCAGGCCGGAGTCGTAAAGATACATCCCGCTGTTAAAAAGCCCCTTGACCGTAAAATCTACCGGCGCCAGGGTAACCGGAGAGATCAAACTGACCTTATCTCCCAAACCTACCCCCAGCCTGAAAGCCAGTTCTTCCCCCATGATTATCTGGTTACCTTCTATTTCCATAGTACCCCGGCGCATATATTCTTTCATCTTGGAGATCTCAGGCTGCAACCGGGGATCGATACCGCGCATATCCACACCGATGATATTGCCGTCTTTTTTTATAAAACCCTGCCCGGCGACAAAAGGTGAACAGGCTACGATATGGGGCATCTTTTTTAATTCATCTATCAGGGCGTACGGCTGGTTATTGCCGCGGTAAAACTGCAGGAACAGGTGTGAATTAGTGCCCACCATTTTATCCTGCAGGTAAATGTCAAAACCGCTCATCACCGAGATTACCACGATCAAGACCATCACCCCGATGGCAATGCCGATGATAGAAATAAGCGCGGTAAGGGAGATGATCCTTTCCTTCTGTCCTGACTTTTTCAGGTAGCGCTTACTTATCCATAATTCAGTTAACATGAGCCTCTATTCCTGCGGCCTGAGCAGGGGGAACAGGATCACGTCCCTGATCGAAGGCTGGTCGGTCAGCAGCATCACCAGCCTGTCTATGCCGATGCCTAACCCGCCGGCCGGAGGCATACCGTGCTCCAAAGCCAGGACATAATCATCGTCAACCTGCTTCTTCTCATCCGCGGTCAATTCCTTGATCTCTTCTTCAAAACGTTTCTTTTGCTCAATCGGGTCGTTTAACTCCGAATAGGCATTGCCTATCTCCATTCCGGCAACATACAATTCAAACCTTTCGGAGATCAAAGGGTTATCTTTTTTAGTCTTTGCCAAAGGGCATAAGCTGGTGAAATAGTCGGTGACAAAAGTAGGGTTCAGATTCATATCCTGCTCCAGGGTGTCCTCGATTATCGAATTTATCTGCGAGCGGCTAAGGCGACTCTTATCCTTGGCAAGCCCTTTGTCCTGAAGCTTCTTCAGCATCACCCCAACTTCATCCTGCGGTTCAATATCAAATTTAGTTTTGACCATATCGGCAAAAGAACGCCTCTGCCAGGGAGCAACCAGGGAAATCTCCTTACCCTGATAAACAAACTCCTCTTTACCGAATACCTCCCTAGCTACTGAGATGATTAAATCCTGGCTTAACTGCATCATATCTTCATAATTGGCGTAAGCGCTATAGACCTCAAGCATGGTAAATTCAGGATTATGCCTGGTGGATACGCCTTCGTTACGGAAACTCCGGTTTATTTCATAGACCTTATCCAGCCCGCCGACTAAAAGCCTCTTAAGATACAACTCCGGCGCAATCCTTAAATACAGGTCCAGGTGATATTCGTTATGGTGGGTCTTAAAGGGCCTGCCGGCAGCGCCTCCGGCGATGTCATGCATCATAGGAGTCTCTACTTCCTGGAAACCCCGTTCATCCAGGAATTGCCTGATACCCTTTATGATGCGCGAACGCAAAGTAAATACCTTTTTTACTTCTTCATTAACGATCAAATCCAGGTAACGCTGGCGATAACGCAGGTCCACATCTTTTAAGCCGTGCCATTTCTCCGGCAGCGGCCTTAAGGCCTTGGTCAAAAAGGTGAATTTTTCCACTTTGACTGTCGGCTCGCCGGTATGGGTCTTAAAAAGCTCTCCTTCGACCGCGATAATATCGGCGATATCTATATTCTCAAAAAGGGCGAAATTATCCGCGCCTACGATATCAGCCTTGAAATAAAGCTGTATCCTTGCCCCGGAATCCCTTAAGTCCAGAAAAGCCGCCTTACCATGCAGGCGCTTGGCGGTTATCCGGCCGCAAAGATTGACCTTCTGGCCTTCCTGAAAATCTTTCAGAATATCGGCAATATTAGCGGCTTGAGCCCGGAAACTGGGATATCCTGATATGCCCTTGCTCTTCAAAAGCTCTAATTTTGCCTTCCTCTGCTCAATAAGTTCGTTTAGCTCCATAGTTTAACAATTATATAGCAAAATAAAGACGCTGTCAATCAAGAAAAACGGGGGTTTCTTGTTGTCTTGTAAGGTGTTAGAGAAAGTTTAAGATGCG
>JAQTUD010000042.1 GCA_028710405.1 Candidatus Omnitrophota bacterium | reverse complement strand
CGATACCGTGGTAACTGGGATCCGGTTCTGAGATAAGCGGGAATTTACCGTTATCCCAGTTAAACTTACCGGAATCAACGATTACCCCGCCTAAGCTTGTTCCATGGCCGCCGATGAATTTTGTCGCCGAATATACAACGATATCAACTCCATGTTCTATCGGCCGCAACAGATACGGAGAAACTGTGTTATCCAAAACAAATGGTATGCCGTTTTTGTGGGCAACCTTGGATATTCCTTCTAATTCCGCGACGTCTAATTTGGGATTACCTATGGATTCAGCATAGATGGCCTTTGTCTTCGGAGTTATCGCCTTCTGAAACGCTTCAAGGTCGTTGGACCTGACGAATTTCACTTTTACCCCTAAGCGCGGGAAGGTATAATGAAATAAATTGTACGTCCCGCCATAGAGATTATCCGCGGACACAATTTCATCCCCGGCTTGCGCGATATTAAGCAACGCCAGTGTGATCGCGGACTGTCCGCTGGCGACAGCCAAGGCGCCGACGCCGCCATCCAGGGCCGCGACTCTTTTTTCAAAAACGTCGGTCGTTGGATTCATTAGGCGGGTATAAATATTGCCAAACTCGCGCAAGCCAAAAAGATTGGCGGCGTGTTCGGTGCTTTTAAACTGGTACGAAGTTGTCTGATAGATGGGGACAGCTCTAGATCCGGTTGTGGGATCAGCCTCCTGGCCCCCATGCAAAGCAAGTGTTTCTATTTTTAATTTACAATCAATTTTGCTCATCTTATTACTCCTTTCTTTTAATTTCTGTTTAGCGGCATTGCCCACGGTTGTTTTTTAAATACCGCCTCCTCCCTCAATTTTCCAAACATCATCAAAACGTTGTTTCTTGGCTATTTCGATCTGTGTTATCTTTTCATTATGGACTGTAATCATTACGGTGCCGTAGGATAATCCTTCGACAGCATCTCTAATGTCTTTTATAATGGAATCGTTTATTATATTTCTTGCATTTTGCTTAGCACTCATCTATTTCTCCTTTTCTGTGGCAACAAAAAACCCACTTACCATTTTTATTCCTTTAGGTAGTGGGTTGTCCCGCCCTACAAATTAACCTATAATGACAGTTACATAGGCGGCCCTCCTCTACCCCAGAGGCTGCATAAGCCCAAGCAACACATCATCATATTCAAATCCTTAATATAAATAACCATTGTAATTATCCTTCTTAAATAGAATACGCCAGCACCCGCTGCTGCTGGCTAACCTGTGAAACCAGATCTTTAAAAGTCACGTTATCAATGATATCCGAAGTAGCTCCGGAAACCTTCTGCCAAAGTTTCTTGAAGACGCATTTATTTAAATCCTGGCAGTTGGAGTAACCTTTCATAACGCATGAAATCGGCTCTGTCGGTCCGTCAATAAACCTTACCACTTCCCCTACGGTAATCTCATCCGGCGGCCTGGATAATAGATACCCACCGATATTACCGCGCCTGCTCTCTACGAAACCGCCCTTCTTCAACTCCAAAAGGACCTGCTCTAAAAACTTTACGGGCGCGTCTATGCGCTTAGCCATATCATTAGCCGTAGTTAATCTCCCGTCGTAATTTAGCGCTAAATCTAAAATTGCCTTTAACGCGTAATCGCCTCTATACGTAAGCCTCATTCCTATCCCCCTAACTCTATAATTCCTATCTACATAGTAGAGTATATAGGAAAATAAAAAAATGTCAAGTATATTTTTGAGAATTTTTTAGGGTTTTACTTTTTTAGTTTGTTAATAATATAGATACGCAGCGGGCACTTGCAAAAATAGGACCCCAGGCGCAGCGCGAAAGGGCACTGCCTGGGGTCTTCTTCTAAACATTTGACGAACAGTTCCTGGCCCGTATCCTCCACCTTACAGATATCCTTAAATCCTGATTTATAGCATCTGAAGTTTTTCGGGCATTTGAACGAGCTTATGATGTATTCTATTTCTCTCTTATTGAATTCGTCCATTTTTTTAAAACCGCGTATTTAAAGCGCGGCCAGTTCTTTTTGCGAAGTAGCACCTTCCGGCCGGAGTAATCGTTTTGATATCTCCTGCGCGGCCTTCCTTCCTGAAAAAAGCATGCCCGCAAAGGTAGGGCCCATGCGCGGTATACCGTAAACAGCAGATACGGCCATGCCGATCGCGTAGAGGCCGGGATAGATCTCTCCTGTCTTCTCCACGACAAGGTCCTCCGAAACATTGACATCCATAGGGCCGTAAGTTTGTAATTTTAACAGGCCTCTTTTCTCAAGGCTCTTAGCTACCCATGCATCATGACCGGTGGCATCAATTACGACCTTTGATTCTAAGGCAATCGGGTCCACGCAAGTGATCTGCCTGGGTAAGGCTGAAACCGGAGACCAGTTAATTACCGCCCCTTCCACCCTATTGTTGCGTAACACCAGGTCATCAAACTTTGTCAGGTTCAGTATTTTTGCTCCCGCGTCACACGCGCTGGATATGAGTTTTGAGCAGGCACTCGGCCCATCCGCGACAAATAACCCGTCTTCTATCTGTTTGTGAGGTATTTTTAACTCGTTAAGTATTCTATCTGCCGGCGCCCTAAAGGTCAAGGTATTCATAAAATATCCGCCGACCCAAAAACCTCCCCCTATATAGTTGTTGCTTTCGATTATTAAGGTCTTAAAACCCGCGTTTGCCAGATCGCGCGCTGCCATAAGGCCGCTGGGCCCTGCGCCCACGATTATCACATCCGAAACAATATAATCATTAAACCACTTGGTAAACTCACCGACAATCGCTCGGCTAATCTGAGACTCTGAAATCTTAGCGAACATTTTTAATCTCCTTTGTTTATCCCTCACCTAAACGCTTGCCCCACTGCTGCTTTGTTCAATAAAGCAGGGGCTCACGCAGGCTCGGGATTATTTCGCAGACGCGGACAGCAAATACTCTATCCCCGCAGCTAAACACTGCGCCATTTTTTTAAGGATCTACGTAGCTGCAGGGATTATTTCGCAGACGCCGGAAACTATCTTTTAGCTGCGGCTACGATTTACGTCGCTACCGCTTCCGTAAATCGTCTGCTCAATAAAAAAACCCTTACGCCACAGCATAAGGGTTATAGAAATCTAGCCTCCTTTCCCTCCGCTGGCATTATCCAGATCAGGTTGTTAGGGTAATCCGCTCTGCGCCCGTAGGGCGCGTGCGGAACTCTCAGGCCGTATTTACGACCTCCCCGTTTCTAATTTCTAAAGATCATTAGAACACAGAATAAGGTTTTGTCAAATATATTTTAGTTGCAAGGGACGGGTGAGTCTGCTATGATTTGGGGCATGAATAAAATAAGGGTAGCGGTAATCGGCACCGGCCACTTGGGCAGCAGGCATGCCAAGATATATAAGGATATCCCTGGCTGTTCTCTGGAGGGGGTCTGCGATACTGATAAATCCCGCCTGGAACAGACTGCCGCGGCTTTGGGAGTCCCGGGATATACCGACTATCGCCAGCTCTTCGGTAAGGTTGAGGCGGTAAGTGTGGCTGTCCCCACTAACCTGCACTACCAGATCGCCCTTAGTTTCCTGAAACAGGATATTCACTGCCTGGTGGAGAAACCCTTTACCAATACCCTCAAAGAGGCGGATGAGCTCATTAAAACCGCTGCCAGGAATAAACTCATCCTGCAGGTCGGCCACATTGAGAGGTTTAACTCCGCATACTCGGCCACCGCCAAACTGATCAAAGACCCGCAATTTATTGAGTGCCATCGCTTAAGCCCCTTCCCCGGCCGCTCGCTGGATGTGGGCGCGGTGTTAGACATTATGATTCACGACATAGATATCGTTTTAGGCCTTGTCCCCTGCGGGATAAAAAAGATCGAATCCGTAGGGGTAAATGTCCTGACCCCTTTTGAAGATATCGCCAACGCCCGGATAACCTTTAAAAACGGCTGCATCGCCAATCTCACTGCCAGCCGCGTCTCTGATGAAGTAATGCGCCGTATCCGGATATTCCAGCAAGATACATATATATCCCTGGATTATAAAGAAGCCAAGGCCAGCATATATAGAAAGGACGGCCTTGCCATCCGTAAAGACGACCTGCCTATTGAAAAAGAAGAACCTCTTGCTAAAGAACTGGCCTCTTTTATTGATTGCGTATCCAACCGCCGCCAACCGCTGGTCTCGGGCCTTGTCGCGCGCCAGGCCCTAGAGGTAGCCCTAGAGATCCAAAAACAGATATGGAAGAGAAAAAGATAATAATCATCTGCGGTGAGCCTTCAGGGGACCTGCACGCCGGAAATCTCGCCCGGGAATTAAAACAGATAGACCCGCGGATAAAGATCTCCGGGGTAGGAGGCGCAGGCCTGCGCCAGCACGCGGATGAGATTTATCATGATATAAAAGACTTGAGCGTCTTCGGCCTCTTTGATGTATTAAAAAGACTCCCCCTCTTTCTCTCCTTAAAAAAACTCCTCCTGCAAAAAATAAAAGAAGATAAACCGGCTGCCGTAATCTTCGTGGACTTTGGCGGGTTCAACCTACGCCTGGCTAAAGAAATCAATAATACTATACCTACTATCTACTATGTCAGCCCGCAAGTCTGGGCATCCAGGCCCGGGAGGATAAAGACTATCAGGAAATATATCCGTAAGATGATCGTGATCTTTAAATTTGAGGAGGAGTTTTACAAGAAACACGGTATAGACGCGGAATTCTTCGGCCACCCGTTGCTGGATATCGTAAAGCCTACGATGTCAAAAAAAGAACTGCCGGAGAAATTAGGCTTCTTGGAATCCAAAGCCACCATTGCCCTCCTGCCTGGTTCACGCCGGCAGGAGATAAAGAATATTCTTCCGATAATGTTGAAAGCTGCTAGCATTATCCTCAAAGGAACCCAGGCGCAGTTTGTAATCGCCAAATCTCCGCAAGTCGGCTGGGAAATATATAACAGCCTAATCAAAGATTCGGGGTTAGAGATAAAGGTCGTGGAAGGTAAAACTTACGACTGCCTTAATACCGCGGACTTTTCTTTGGTCTGCTCCGGGACCGCTACATTAGAGGCGGCGATAATAGGAAAGCCATTCTCTGTCGTCTATAAAATGAATATCTTGAATTACCTGCTCTACCGGCCGCAGGTCAGGATACCTTATATAGGGATGGTAAATATAGTGGCGGGAAAAATGATTATTCCGGAGTTTGTGCAATTCCGGGCAAGGCCGAAGAAGATCGCCCAAAAAACCTTAGAGATCCTTAAAAGCCCGTTAGAAATAGAAGAGATAAAAAATAACCTCTCGCACCTGAAATCCACCCTTGGCCAGGAGGGTGCCTGCGCCCGTGCCGCAGAAAGCATCTATAAATCCATTTGACGGCAGGGTAAACTTTCCGTATTTTTACGTTAAAAAAGTTTCCCGATTCAGCTAGGGGACATTTTCCGTAGACATCTATTTAGACATATCTAGGAAAGTATCCCCTTACGAGACTTCTGATTGGATTTTTTTGATCAGCTCATCCGCTTCTTTGATCAGCGGATAAGGCAATAGTTTTTCTAGTTCCGCCTGCTGCTTTAATGATTTCAATGCCCCGAGGAATCTTTTTAAGACCGCCAACTTCTTCTTCTGAAATGCCTCCTGCGGTTCCAACTCCTCTCTCTGGCGAATAAGCATAGTCAGGTCTTTTTTTGCCTGGCGCGCGTCTTTACCTTCCTGGAAGACCTCTTTCTTCAGCTTGGCGTAATCCTGGCTATCCAGATTACGGTTCTTCTTTGCCAGGCGCAGGAGGTCCACGGATTCATAACTGGGGACTCTGGAGGCTTCGGTAGATTCAACGTAACCCTGCCTCAGATAATCCGGCTCCTCTTTCTCCAGGAAATAATAAGACCTTAATAGCTTTAATGCGGTCTGCTTCCTTATGCCTATCTCTTTAGAAGAATATACGTCAAAATTATTATACCCCCACTCCTTATATAACTTATCTTTCCAGGCCGAGTAAAGCGAACGGCCCAGCTCTATCCAGGAGGTCTTAAAGTTCTTGGCGCTATCTAAGATATGATAACGCAAAGACTCGGGCTCAAGGCCCTTCATCTTCTCTTCAATATCCAGCAATGATCTGTTCTTGGCGGAACTCATCCTACTTGGAAGACTCTTCCTTGGCTGGCGCTATGTTTATGAAAGTGCGGAATTTACCATGACTGGTCTTCTTCTTGGTAAAATAAACCTTCCCCGGGCAAAGCGCGAATACCGTGCCCCGGCCTTTAGTATTGATCCCAGCCTTATAATAAGGCAGGCCCCGCATCAGGATCTGCCCTGTCTTGACCAGTTGTCCTGTGGAGACCTTTAACATCTTATCTTTTTTGGGCGTTGAAAATCCACCTATCATCTTATCCTCCGATTTTTACTTTCTTACTGATTTTTACTCTTCTACTGTTTTTTACTTAGGGATTAGATATTAACATATATTCCCTAACTAAGCAAGGCCTCTTCATTCTTGGCCGGCAGATAAGCGTCAACGCCTTTTTCTTTGAGCGCTTCCAAAAAGGCCTGGGACTGCCCGGGCTCACCGTGCACCAGGAATACGCGCTTTAAAGGAAGGCAGCGCGAAACAAAATCCAGAAGTTCATTCTTATCCGCGTGCCCGGAGAAAGCGTTAATCACCACCACCTGGGCGTTAAGTTCATGCTCTACCCCGAATATGCGCACAAAAGGCACCTTATCCACTATCCTCTTACCTAAGGTATTCTGGGCCATATATCCCACGACTAGAATGGTATTGCGGGAATCCTCAATATTGTTCCGCAAATGATGCAGGATCCTGCCGGACTCGCACATCCCGCTGCCGGCGATAATGATCATCGGACGTTTATCGGTATTCAAGGCCTTGGATTCCTTCTGCTCGGTGATGTATCTTAAGTTTAATATCTCAAAAGGGTTATCCCCCCGGTTAATAGCCAGGCGGGTCTTTCTATCCATATAATCCAGATGATGCTGGAAGGTAACGGTTATGTTTTTCGCCAGTGGGCTATCCACATATATAGGTATATTCGGTATGGCCTTCTCCTTGGAGAGCTCGCTTAAGTAATAAACTACCTCCTGGGTGCGCTCCAGGGTAAAAGCGGGGATGAGGATCTTGCCTTTACGGGATGCCGTCTGGTTAATGGCGTCTTTTAATTTTGTCTTGGCCTCCTCTATCGGGGCGTGGAACCTGTCGCCGTAAGTCGTCTCCAGGATAAGATAATCCAGGCCTTGCACGCTGGCCGGGTCATTGAGTATCGGCAGCCCTTTTCTTCCCAAGTCCACCGCGTAACCCAAGCGGATACTTTTAGAGGCAAGCTTCATATCCAAAACTATGATCGCCGAACCCAAGATATGGCCGGCATCAAAGAAAGTCAGCCAGATGTCCTTATTTAAGCACAACCTCTGGCCGTAAGAAAGAGGATGGATCCTCTTGGCCGCCTTACTGGCTTCCCTTAAAGTATAAAGAGGTTTTCTTAAAGGCAGGCCCATGCGTTTATTGATCTTATTCACATACCTTGTATCTTCCTCCTGTATCTTACCGGAATCTTCAAGCATAAGACGGGCTAGGTCTTTAGTGGCGGCGGTAGAATAGATCTTACAACGCAGGCCATTCTTGACCAGGCTGGGGAGATTCCCGCAATGATCCATATGCGCGTGAGATAAAACCAGGGCGCCTACAGCGCGCGGATTATAATTGAAGGTGCTGTTGACCTGATAAAATTCGTCGCGCCGGCCCTGGAAAAGCCCGGCGTCAATAAGGATACTGAATTTACCCGCCTGGACCAGGTGGCTGGAGCCGGTGACTTCCCGCGCCCCGCCTAAAAATTTTATGGATATGGGCATAAGGCCTACCTCTTTAGTTTTACCCTGAATTTTACCGTCACGACTATCACCAGCAGAAGGTATATCAGGCTCAGATAAAATAGCGCCCTGTTATTTAAAAAATACTCTACTACCACGTAAGGATCCCTAAAGATAACCACCCCTACCTGCGCCAGTATATATTGTATCCAGAAGATCTTTACCCCAGAGCCAAGTATTACTGCCGCCATATATCTTCCAAAAGAGATACAGGTAAGCCCGGCAACCAGATCTATAAATCTATAAGGTACAATCGGAATGGCCCTGAGCAGAAAAAACCAGGAGAAATTAAGGCAACCTATTTTCTTGTCTAAATCGCCAAACCTGGCCCTGGCGTAATACTCTACGAACTTCCTTCCCAGCGAACGGGCAAGATAAAATAAGATCACCGCGTTAATGATCTCGGCGATCCAGACATATAAGGCGCTGAAAAAAGCCCCGAATAAAACTGCCCCGACAACCCAGAATACATCTTTGGAGAACCAGACAAAGAAGGTTATAATAACATACAGTAATATATATAATAATCCGCTGTAGAGCTTCGGGAACCTTGCCAGATAATCCTGTATGCCTCCGGCGCCCACGGGAAAATACTTACCCAGCCGCCAGACTAAGAGCACGAATACCAAGAGTGCCACAAAGCGCGCCGCGTATCTTCTAATTTTGGGATCCATTTTCTAAGTTACGAAGAGATTGGGGGAGGAGAATTTCCCGTCCGTAGTCAGGTTTACGCCTAATCTTTTTAGGCCCACTTCATCTCCGGGGGTGGGGATATGGGTCATATGCACTTGCACGCCCCTTAATTCTACCAGCCTATTCATCGCAAGCTCGGCGGTGTGGTTAGTAGTGGCGCTGATAGAGAGGGCAATCAGGGTCTCTTCCAGGTCCAGGCTCTCATGTTCGGACCCCAGTATCCCCTCTTTTAATTTGGCTATCTGGTTTATAACATGCGGAGAGAGTAAAAGGATCTCATCCGGAATATTAGCCAGGATCTTCACGGCATTCAGGATAAGGCTGGAGGCGGCATGCATCAATACGGAATTCGCCCCGGTGATTATCCTCCCGTCAGCCAATTCGATCGCCGCGCCGCAATATATACCCTGGTTACCTTTACCTTTAGCTTCCGCTTTTTCAGCGGCGGCCCTGGCCACCTCCACTACCGGCCTATCCGTGACCTTTACCCCTAATTCCTCCATCAATAAAGCTACTCTATCCACGGTTTCTTTCTTTTCTATGCCCAACAGGTATTCGGCGTTATAACGAAAATACCTGCGGATGAGCTCCTGTCTTGAGGCAATCTGGACCAGGGCATCATCTACTATGCCGAAACCCGCGCGGTTGACCCCCATATCGGTAGGAGAATTATACATCGGCAGGCTTGAGCTATTATCGGAGATCCTGCTCAGGATCAGTTTTAATATCGGGAAACTCTCCACGTCACGGTTATAATTTATCGCCGTCTGGTTATATTTATTAAGATGAAAGGGATCGATGAGGTTAAAATCCTGGATATCCGCGGTAGCTGCCTCATAAGCGACATTTACCGGATGCTTAAGGGGGATATTCCAGATAGGGAATGTCTCAAACTTGGCGTAACCGGCGCTTATGTTACGCTTATGCTCATGATATAACTGCGAAAGACAGGTAGAGAGTTTTCCGCTGTTGGGGCCCGGGGCAGTAACTACTACTATCGGGTTTTTCGTTTCTATATATTCATTCTTACCGAAGCCTTTATCGCTGACAATGGAATCCACGTCCGCGGGATAGCCTTCAATAGGGTAATGCAGGTATACCTTGACCCCGCGGCGCTGCAGTTTATTCTTAAAGATCACCGCCGTGGGCTGGTTGGCAAAACGGGTAATCACTACCGCCAGTATATCCAGCCCCCATTTCCTAAGGTCATCAATCAGTTTGAGAGTAGCGGCGTCATAGGTGATCCCAAAATCCCCGCGCACCCTCCCCTTCTCAATATCCCCGGCGTAGATACACAAGACTATATCTATCTTATCTTTAAGCTGCTGTAACAGCCTGATCTTTACA
>JAQTUD010000121.1 GCA_028710405.1 Candidatus Omnitrophota bacterium | reverse complement strand
GTCTCCGCTGAATTTGATCCGTAGCGCTCCCGGCGTGGAATAATTAAAAGCGATCTTTTGGGACATTGAAGGGGGTCTCCTGGTTACCAGCCATATTATATGTCCAAATGTTTATTTAATCAAGGGTATGTAAGAATCATCCCAGGCTCTTGCGGAACCTTAAAGCGCTGAAAGTGATCACCAGTAAACCCATGATCAATAACGGCACCAGCTGGACCCAAAGAACATCGATCCCGGTCCCTTTTAAAAATATGCTCCTGATCACTACCATAAAATAACGCAAAGGATTGATAAAGGTAAGCCACTGGATGACCTGAGGCATATTGGAAATAGGATAAGCAAATCCGGATAGAAGCATGGTCGGCATGAAGAAAAGAAAGACCGACATCATCGACTCCTGCTGGGTCGAGGATATCGTGGAGATAAACAACCCTATTCCCAGAGTAGTAAATAAATAAATGCAGGTAGAAAAAAGCAATAAAAGTAAATTTCCCCTCAATGGCAGATGGAACCAGAACACCCCCAGCATGGTAACAAGAGTGATCTGGATAAGCGCTATTACAGCAAAAGGCAGAAGCTTTCCCACAATAAGTTCTATCGGTTTGATCGGGCTGACGGTCAGCTGTTCCATGGTGCCGATCTCTTTTTCTTTTACAATAGCCATGGCGCTGAGCAAAAGCGACATCATGGTTACTATGATAGCGATTACCCCGGGCAGATAATAATTCCTTGAGACGAGATTACCGTTAAACCAGGCGCGGTCCCTTAGGTCTACGGTAGGGAATGGCTCCGTCCATCCCGCTGATTCAGCTTTTTGTTTTAAGGTGTCATATCGATAATTGCCCACCACCGTATTGGCATAGCCCATCACGATCATCGCCGTGTTTGAGTCTGTGCCGTCAAAGGCCAATTGCACTGCCGCGTCTTTGCCGGCATTAATGGCGCGGCCGAAACCGCGGTCAATATGGATCACCACGCTAGCCGAACCTTTATCCAGGACATAATTCTGTTCCTTTTCGCTATAAATATACCGCTCAGGGATAAAATACTTGGAGTAGGTGAATCTGCGCAGCAACTCGCGGCTTTCAACGCTGTTATCCCGGTCAAGGATTGCGGTAGGGACAAAATTAATATCTTTATTAGCGGCGTAGCCAAACAGGATTATTTGGACAAGCGGCGTAATAAAAATCACCGTCTTCATCCGCGGGTCACGGAAGATCTGCTTGAATTCTTTTATCAGGATTGCCCTTATCCGCTCAAACATAAATACCCCAGTTTTTGTTTACGCCACCTTTTTCTTAAATTTCTTTATAGCCAGGCCAAGCATTATAAAAGCAAATATAGACAGAAAAAGCGCCTCATCCCAGAGTATATCCATCCCCCCGCCTTTCAAGAATAACTCCCTTAATACAACGATGTAATAACGCGCCGGGATCAGATACGTGACTACCTGCAATGCCTGCGGCATATTAAAAATCGGGTAGATAAAACCGGACAAGATCATGGTCGGGACCATAGTGGTCAGGGTGGCTAATTGGCTGGCCATCAACTGGCTTTTGGCAACTACAGAAATTATTATCCCTTGCGAAAGCGCCCCGGTCAGGAAAAGCGCGCTTAATGCGGCAAGCAGGAAATAATTTCCCCGGAAAGGGACGCCGAATAAAAACCTGGCCATGAGCACTCCTACCACAAGGTCAAAGAATCCGATGGCAAAGTAAGGTATGAATTTACCAATGATCAGTTCCGGGGCTTTCACCGGAGTAGAGATCAGCTGCTCCATCGTGCCCCTCTCCCATTCGCGGGCGACGCAGATAGAGGTAAGAAGCGCGGCGATGATCATAATGATCATGGCAATTACGCCGGGAGCGATAAACCAGGTGCTGGTCAAGCCCATATTGAACCATATCCTTGAGCGGGCATCTATGCTTTGAGGGGCCTGCAGGCCATGGCGGTTAAATGCGCTGGATAATAGATTCACATTGTAATTGGCAACTACTGACTGCACATAGCCCCTGGCAATGGTGGCGGTATTAGCGTCGCTTCCGTCTATTATCAATTGCAGCGGCGCAGCTTTTCCGGATTCGATAAAATGCGAGAAATCCTTGGGGATAATCAAGGCCATCATAATCTGGCCGCTGTCAATCATATGCTCGATATCACGGTAGTTATCGGTATGTTTGACTATCTTGAAATATTTTGAGTTGCTAAAATTGAGCAGGAAATCACGGCTAAGCTCGGACGAAGCATCCTGATTCCATACCACAGTGCGCACATGGTCAATGTCCAGAGAAAGCCCGTAACCGAAAATCACCAACAGAAACATCGGGATCCCCAGGGCCAGCCCCAGACTGCGCGGGTCGCGCCTTATCTGGACAAACTCCTTCCAGGCAACAGCTTTAACTCTTCTTAAATTCATCCCTTATGTTCCTTATCGTAGTTCTCAATGGAGCAGACAAACACATCCTCCAGAGAAGGAAGGATCTTATTCACGCTAAAATCCTGCACTTTTTCTTTCTGCAGGAATCCCTTATCGCCGTTATAGCCTTAGAGCTGTCAAAGACAACAGT
>JAQTUD010000120.1 GCA_028710405.1 Candidatus Omnitrophota bacterium | reverse complement strand
TCTGCTGGTCCTGCTTACTTCCTGGGGATTTCTGGGGCTTACATTATATCTATTGATTAATATGGGTACCAAGGAGAGCAGCAAAGTAGCCAAGAAGACTTTTATTATTGTCGGCGGCACAGATGCCTTGATGTTATTGGGTATAGCGCTTATTTATTCTCTGGCCGGGACATTTCAAATAGATCAGGTTTCTATTTCTTTAGCCTCCGGATATCAGCCTCTTCTGGCTAATGCCGCTTATTTGTGTCTTGCCATTGCCTGTTTTGCCAAGGCCGGGGCAATGCCGTTTCATACCTGGATCCCGGAGTGTGCTCAAGAAGCGCCTCTGCCGGTGGTGGCTTATCTGCCGGCGGCGTTAGATAAATTATTAGGGATCTATCTCTTGGCCAGGATCTCGCTGAATATGTTTGTGATGAACCCTGCGATGAATACCATGCTGATGTTTATCGGCGCTTTTACTATCGTGGCGGGGGTAATGATGGCCCTGGTACAGCATAATATGAAGCGGCTCTTGGGGTATCACGCGGTTTCCCAGGTAGGTTATATGATATTAGGTATCGGCACAGGAAACCCTATCGGTATTGCCGGAGGGCTATTCCATATGTTGAATAACGCGGTGTATAAATCCTCTTTATTTCTGGTCGCCGGTAACGTAGAATACCGCGCCAAGACTACCGAGCTGGATGATTTAGGGGGTTTGGCGAAGACCATGCCTATTACTTTCTTGTGCTGTTTGGTGGCCAGCCTCTCTATATCCGGAGTCCCGCTCTTTAACGGCTTTGTTTCTAAATGGATGATTTATCAAGGTATTATTCTGGGTATTACCAAGTCACCAAGTCACCAAGTCACCAGTGTAGTGTGCCTGGTGGCGGCGATGTTCGGTTCCGGCCTGACCCTGGCCAGTTTTATGAAGTTGATCCACGCCGCATTCCTTGCGCAACCAAAAAACCAAAGAATTGAAGAACTAAAGAACAATGAGGTGAGCTGGTCTATGTGGCTGCCTTGCGCGATATTAGCGGTTATCTGTATTATCTTCGGTATCTTTGCCAATCAGCTTCCCTTGAAATACTTTATCTTTCCTGCTGTGCCCGGAGTCAGTTTCAATGGCGCCTGGGGCGCGGGATTATCGGCTTTACTTGTCCTCGCCGGGTTAGCCCTGGGCCTGATAGTTTTCGGATCGAAATGGCTCAGGCCGACATTCAGGGAAGATAAGCCTTTTATTGGTGCTGAGACTGTGGAATTAAAAGAAGGCCAGGCGCGGGTCTCAGGCACGGAATTTTACAACACTATTAAAGAATACGGCATACTCAAGGCTATCTATAAAAAAGCCGAGGCAGGCGTATTTGATATTTACCAGCAGGGTAAAAAGATACTTACGCTTTCTAATTTTTTAAAGTTCCTGCATAACGGCATCCTGCCGACGTATCTGGTCTGGGTATTATTAGGCATGTTTTTTGTGTTTCTAGTATTACGTTAACTCAGTATCTATGGAAATACATCTGATCCTGATATTTATGATTTGCGCGGCCACTGCCGCGGTAATGATGGAGGACTTGTTATCCAGCCTCATTGCCTTAAGCGCCGCAGGCTTAGGGTTATCGCTTGCGTTTCTCATCCTCAAGGCGCCGAACCTGGCCATTACCCAGCTGGTGGTGGAGATACTATGTATCATCATATTAATACGCGCCACTATTAACAAGGATATCTTCCTGGTAAAAGACGGGCGCTGGTTTTTTAATACCGTATCCACGCTCTCATTTATCAGCTTCTTTTTGATACTGAGCTGGTTTGCCTTAAAAGAACTCCCACGTTTCGGGGAGCCGTTATTAGTTGTAGCCGGCCGGTACCTGGAAGAGGCCGCTGCCACCGCGCATTCAGCCAACATCGTAAGCGCGATCACTTTATTCTTCCGGAATTTTGACGCCTTAGGCGAGGCGGTAGTCATCTTTACCGCATTAATAGGCGTATTAGTCATCGCCAGAAGGGTGGCGAAGGTAGAGAAAAATGATAAATAAAAAAGAAGCGGGGATGACCCTGATAGTCAAGACCATTACCCGGCTTACCGTGGGCTTGATACTGATCTACGGTATATACATAGTCTTGCGCGGCCATATCGGTCCGGGAGGGGGTTTTGCCGGAGGCGTGATCATCGCCCTATCTTTTATCCACCTGATGCTTGCTTTCGGAAAAGAGGCGGTGTTAACTAAGCTGAATGAGAAGCGCGGGTTATTTATATCCAGTATCTGCGCCATCATTCTATTATCTACCGCGCTCTTTGTCTGGGGCGCAAGAGGTAAAATTTTATCCGGTAATGGCAGATTTGACCTTTTTGGCGGCGGAACTATTCCTTTAAGCGATATCGCCGCTGCCGGGATAGTCGGCGCGGGGTTATTCGTGATCTTTTTGGCGTTGATACTTTTAACCGGCCCTGAGGGTGAAAAATGAGCGCGTACTTTTTATGCCTGATATTATTCTGCGTCGGGCTTTACAGCTTAGTGAGGAAACGTAACATTATCAAGATCATTATCGGCCTGGGGATAATGGAATACGCGGTGAATCTGTTTATTATTCTCATCGGGTAT
>JAQTUD010000119.1 GCA_028710405.1 Candidatus Omnitrophota bacterium | reverse complement strand
TTTATTTTCTATATCGCCCAGGTTATCTTCATCATCGCCTTGATCTCTTTTCTGCGCGCGGTTTTCGCACGCCTGCGCCTTGACCAGATGATAAATTTCTGCTGGAAATACCTGGCGCCGTTGGCGTTTGCGCAGGTAATATTAAATCTTATCCTGAAAGGAGTGTTGCCCAGATGAGCCGCCCCGCAAAGATGTCCAGGCAACTCCTGAAGTCTTTATTTATGAAACCGGCGACCATAAATTATCCGGCCGAGGCCAGCGGTATGCCGGAGGGGTTCCGGGGGAAATTAAAGTTCAACGCCAAAAATTGTATCGGCTGTAAATTATGCATGCGCGATTGCCCCAGCGGGGCGATTGAGATAATCAAAACCGGAGAAAAAGAATTCCAGGCGCATATTAACCTGGGAAAATGCATATACTGCGGCCAATGCGTGGATTCCTGCCTGAAAAAGGCCCTGGAGATAACCGCGGAGTTTGAGCTCGCCAGTTTAGACCCGGAAAAGTTAAAAGTGATCTTTCATGCCGAAAATAAAAGCAGCCCTGGCCAATAAATTAAAAGGCGCGCGTAAGATAGCCATATTGGGGGTCGGTTCTGAGTTCAGGGGAGACGATGCCGCCGGGTGCGTTGTTTCCTGCCGGATAAGGCTGCTCCTTGCTAAAAGGAAAGCCAGAACGGTAAACCCCGCCCTTCCAAGGCAGAAGTACGGGGCAATAGGAAGGAAGGGCGGGGTAAAAGTTTTTTTGGGATGGACCGCTCCGGAGAACCTTACCGGCCAGATAAAAAAATTCAAGCCCAGCCACCTGGTGATTATTGACGCGGTAGATTTTCAAGGGAGGGCAGGCCAGGTCAAGGTCATTGATCTTGCTAAAGATGCGGGGGCATCTTTTTCTACGCACCGGATGCCGTTTAAGATCCTACGGGATTACCTCTACCAGTCTATCGGCTGCCGGACTATAATCGTGGGCATACAGCCGCTCTCGGTGGAGTGGGGCTTTAGCCTTTCGCCCAAGACAGAAGAGGGGTTAGAGGCAGCGGCACAGGAGATACTAGAGGCCTGCGGCGGTTTTGCTTGACAGGTATTGCATTCGGTAATATATTAAAAAATAAGATGAGAAGAACCGTTATCCTGTTGATGCTGGTATTTACGCTTTGCGGCTGCGCCTCGGTAAGGTCCAAGATACCGTTTATCCCCGGCGGGCTGCGTTTTGTCTCGGCATTACTGCCTCCTTATGACGGACTCAGGGCAAAGATTATCGTGCCCGATTTTGAAATAAAGACCAGCAGGGTGACAAAAGAGATCGGCGCAGACTTCCGGAAGATAATGATAGCCGCTCTTAGTGACAGCGATCGTTTCCTGATAGTAGCGCATCAAGAACCCGCCGTTGCTAAAGAAGCCATTGAAATTACTCCTAAGCCGGCGGATAAAACTAAAGATCTTCAGGCCCAGGAGCCCAAGAATAACGCCGACCTGGTAATAAATGTCGTGGTATCTGATTTTGAGCCCCAGGCGGCAGGGGGAAGTGGCGGCATAGGCGGGGGAGGAGGCTCCAACCGGGGCATCTTCGGGGGCCTGCTGGGGGCGTCTCTGACCAAGCCCCACCTGGACTTAGATATTCGTATCTCCGACGCTGTTACGTTAGGGCCTGTGGCTTCTACCCGTGTCATGGGGCAGTCCACGGACGCGCAAAAAGCTATCCAGATATGTATTGTTGAGGCGACGCGTTTTATTTCGCGTTCCATACCCGGAGGATATTACAAATATAGAGAACATGGGAAAAAGAAAACGTAGGGGAAAATTAAACTGGCGTTCAAAGAAGGCCAATAAGGGCAGAAAGCCCTGCTTAGGTTAATCACCCGCCGCGGGCATTAAGGCCTTTTCAAGGATCATATTATGACCTTCGCGTATATCCTGATCAGCACATTCCTGGTCAGCCTGATATCTCTGGTCGGCATCTTCGCCTTATCCATAAAAGATGAAATATTACATAAGCTCCTCTTTGGCCTTATAGGCTTCTCCGCCGGTGCTCTTATCGGCGGGGCATTCCTGCATATACTGCCGGAGGCCCTGGAAAGGTCCCAAAGCATCTCTGTTTTTTACTACCTTATCCTGGGGATAGTCTTATTCTTTTTGATGGAGAGGTACCTGCATTGGCGCCACTGCCACGAAGAGTCTTGCGAAATTCACGCCTTCACTTACCTGAACCTTGTCGGAGACGGTTTCCATAATTTTATTGACGGCATGGTCATCGCCGCCAGCTACCTGATCTCTCTAAAGCTGGGTGTGGTAACCACACTGGCGGTCATCCTGCATGAGATACCCCAGGAATTGGGGGATTTCGGAGTGCTGGTCTATGGAGGCTTTGGCAAACGTAAAGCCTTGCTTTTTAATTTCCTCTCGGCGCTGACGGCGATCCTGGGAGCGGTGGTTGGTTATTTTATCTCCGGTTTCGCGGGCGGCTTTTCCAATTTTATTCTTCCTTTGACCGCCGGAGGGTTTATTTATATCGCCACTTCCGACCTGATACCTGAAATACATAAAGAGAAGAATCTGAAACGCTCTACCCTGGCTTTTGTAGCGTTCTTGCTGGGTATAGCGTTTATGTCCTTAGCCAAA
>JAQTUD010000118.1 GCA_028710405.1 Candidatus Omnitrophota bacterium | reverse complement strand
TATGGGCTAAATTCAGGGAGGTCTTCTTGTTTTGGGATTTCATCATCTCTTTGAGGCCTTTGATTAGCCTCTCTAAAATACGCTGGCGGCCGCGCAGGCGCCTCCGGGAAACGGCGGGCTTCAGGTAGCGCATAAAATACAAACTTAAATCCAGGCTAAATTGCGGCCGTTTAAAATTAAGAAAGCTGTCGCTTAAGAGCTTGCTGAAACGGCGTGCCCCGCCAGGGGTAAGGCTATAGACAAAACGCTCAGGATGCTTCCCGGGCTTTCTGACACGCTTGGTCACAAAACCTTTTTTCTCTAATACCCTTAAGGGATAGTATATTGATTTTAACTCCACCCCCGCGAACAAAGATAAGATTTCCTGTACCTGTATCTTTATTTCATAACCGTGCTTGGGGCCATCTTTCAATAAACCTAATAATAATAATTCGTGCTCGATCATCCCACCACGCCCATGCCCCTGTATTTCTTATATCTTAATTTTAACAGCTCTTCTTTGGTTAACCCTCCCAGTAATCTTAAATTCCTGCTTATCGCTTCTTTTAAGCTCTGGGCTGTCTTCTGAGGATCGCGATGCGCCCCGCCTAAAGGCTCCGGGACTATTTCATCAATAATCCCTATTTTTAATAAATCCTGCGCCGTAAGCTTTAATACCTCTGCGGCCTCAGGGGCCTTTGCGCCGTCTTTCCACAATATTGCCGCGCATCCTTCCGGAGAAATCACGGAATAATAAGCGTTCTCTAATACGCATATTTTATCCGACACGCCTATGCCTAAAGCCCCTCCTGAGCCACCCTCTCCGATAACGATAGTTATTATGGGCACGGCTATGCAGGGCATTTCTCTTAAATTAAGCGCGATAGCCTGCGATTGACCACGCTCTTCCGCGCCTATGCCGGGATAAGCCCCCGGGGTATCTATAAATATTACTATAGGCAGGTTGAACTCTTCGGCCAGCTGCATCACCCTCAGCGCCTTACGGTAGCCTTCAGGATGCGCACAGCCAAAATTCCGCTTCAGGTTCTCCTTAGTATCCCTGCCTTTCTGATGCCCCATTACTATTATTTTCTGGCCATCTAGCCTAGCCAGCCCGCAGACCATCGCCTTATCATCGGCAAAGGCCCTGTCCCCGTGCAGCTCCATGAAATCGGCCATTAACATATTAATATAATCTAAGGTATAAGGCCTCTGAGGATGACGGGCAATCTGGACCCTCTGCCAGGCCGTTAGATTAGCGTAGGTATCCTTCTTAAGATGCTCAAGTTTGTCCTCCAGGCGTTTGAGTTCCGAGGAAAGGTCTATCTTCTTATCAGAACCAAAACCCCTTAGTTCGTGGATTTTCTTCTCAAGCTCGGTAATCGGTTTTTCGAAATCAAGTCCAGCCATAGATCCTCAATCCACAATAGTTACTTCAGTACCGACGGGAATGATGGTATATAGCTCTTCAACTTCAGGGTTAGACATGCGCACGCAGCCTTGAGTAGCCTGTTTGCCTAAGTTATTGGGCTCAGTAGTGCCGTGTATGCCGTATCCGGCCAGGTTAAACCCCATCCAACGCGTCCCCAGGATATTCTCCGGGCTTTCCGGAGGCACAACCGCGCCTGTCTTAAACCAGGCGGGATTCAGAAGCTTGTTGGCAATCCTAAAACTCCCTACGGGAGTAGAGTTATCTTTTCCCGTGGAAACAATATAGGTCTTGATAACCTCTTCGCCGGTTTTTAGAATAAGCGTATTCTGGGACTTATCTATAAAGATGCTGAATGGCGCTGTCCACACCTTGATTTTCCTGCCCGGAAGGATCTTGTCGTCAGGCAGATTGTTGCTCTTTTTAATCAAATCTACCGTAGTCTTAAATTCAGAGGCAATCTTCGTCAAAGTATCCCCAGGTTTTATATTGTAAAGCGTGCTCTGGGGGGTTATGGCAGAGGAAAATAATAATTTTATATTTATCTCCTCTATCTTTTTCTGCCAGCCCATAATTTCATCTGCATTGATGAATTCGTTTGCAAGTTTCTGATAGATTGCCCTGGCAGCCAAGAGGTCAAGTTTGTCCTCCAGCCCTTTGGCCTGGGCAAGAAGGCTGGCTTTAGAATCAACATTTTCCTTTTTCTCCTGCGGGGACGCGGAAGGCCTTTTAATAACTACCAGCGTAAACGCCGAAATAACAATTAACAAAACTGCCGCAACAACCAACATCCATCTTCTATTCACCGGAAGCCTCCTTTAATTATCCGCTAATTACCCTGGTATATCTTAATCAGTAAGACAAAAAGGCAATAGTAACCCCCAACAAGAACCCTACGATGACCTCAAAGGGGGTGTGTCCGACAAGCTCGCGTAAACGCACCTCATCGATCCTACCCTGCCAATAGATATCTTCCGTTATCTTGTTTAATATGCGGGCCTGTTTGCCTGTGGCGCGCCGCACCCCCTGGGCATCAAACATCACCACAATCGCAAACGACGCCGCCAGGGCAAAGTAGGCAGTGTTAAATCCGTATTCCAACCCTATGGCCATAGTTCACCCCTTATTCAGAGAAAGAAGACCTTACTCATATGTTGCAAACCTTCAGGTATTTGATTATGAAAGGGAACAAATGATAACAGCTGCCTTAGACAATTT
>JAQTUD010000041.1 GCA_028710405.1 Candidatus Omnitrophota bacterium | reverse complement strand
CCCATCTGTCTGCCATGTCCTAAGACTTCACTAACCGTAATTAAATTAACCTCTGCCTTATAAAGTTCTTCCTTTACTTCTTCCAGCTTATAGGGCTGGATTATCGCTATGACCAGTTTCATATTCACCTCGCTATTCTAATACCGTATACGCCCGTTCGTGGTGCTGCGTCAAGTCCAGACCCATCAACTCCTCTTTCTCGCCCACTCGCACACCCAAAACCAGATCCACAAACTTATAGATCAGGAATGTACCTATGGCCGTATAGGCGATAGTAACCGCTACTGTCAAAAGTTGCACCAGGAATTGTTTAGGGTTTCCGAAAAATAAACCGTTGGCGCCGGCGGCATTAACCGCCTTGGAAGCAAACAGGCCGGTGGCCAAGGCTCCCCATATTCCCCCTATACAGTGCACGCCAAAGGCATCCAGAGAATCATCATAACCTAATTTAGGCTTAATGATGGCAACCGCGGTAAAACAGAAGATACTTACCATTAAACCGATGATTATAGCCGGTATTACGCTTACAAAACCAGCCGCCGGAGTGATAGCGACCAACCCGGCTACCGCTCCGCTGCAGGTCCCGAATATCGTAGGCTTTCCGTTACGCAGCCACTCTATCAGCGCCCAACTTAAGCCCGCGCTTGCTGCCACGGTATTAGTGACTACAAAGGCGTTTACTGCCAGGCCATTTGCCGCTAACGCGCTTCCAGCGTTAAAACCAAACCAACCGAACCATAGAAGGCCTGTGCCTAAAACCACGAACGGCAGGTTATGCGGCGCCGGAGGATTAGAATCCAGGTTCTTCCTGCGGCCAATAAATAACGCGGTAACCAAAGCGGCTATACCGGCGTTAATATGAACTACTGTTCCTCCGGCAAAATCCAAGGCGCCTAAATTCTTTAACCATCCGCCCATACCCCAGACCCAATGACATAGAGGATCATATATAAAAGTAGCCCAGAGCAGCGTAAAAAGCAGAAATGCCGAGAACTTCATCCTTTCGGCAAAAGCGCCGATAATAAGCGCGGGGGTAATGATGGCGAACATCGCCTGAAAGATCATAAATGCCTGATGAGGTATCGTGCCGGCATAATCCGCGTAAGGCTCCATACCTACCCCATTCAAACCAAACCAGCCGAACCCGCCCCAAAAACCGCTTCCCGGATGGAATGAAAGGCTGTAGCCAAAAAGCACCCACTGAATACTTAGAACACACATAATAATAAAGCATTGCATCAATACACTAAGCATATTCTTCTTCCTGACCATCCCTCCGTAGAAAAATGCCAGCCCCGGAGTCATCAACAATACAAGTGCCGATGAAATTAAAACCCATGCCGTATCGCCTGCGTTAATCATATCTTTACCCCTCCCCTATTTTAGTTATCACCTAAAAATCAATATCCAACTGCAAAGTTACCGTATCCGTAAGATTCCGGTTATTGTAAATATCGTACGCCAGGATCGCCGAAACATTGTTGGTAAATTTCCAGGCTAGGCCATAATTTATCGCCCCATAGGAAGACTGCGTCCCCTGATAATCCACGCAAACCCAAAGCTTATCGCTTATTTCGCTCATCGTACGCTCCCAGGCGAACATAGGGCCGGAATTATCCCGCAGGCCGTCTTTACCCCGCAGCAATCTACCATTACCCGTAAAATATCCACCCGACAATCTGCCTAAACTAACCTGGCCCATATTAATGGTCTTGGCTATCCTGCCATACCAAATATCATTATTGGTCCTGTGGCTTTTTGTGCCCACATCATATACGCCCATGGCAAAAGCAGGCATATTTTTAAAATAAGCGTCTTCGGCCGCGCCAAATTTAAAATGAAAATACCAAGGGTTAGAATCGTAAAAAGAACCTAATCCCTTCTTATAATCAAAACCGGTTTCCGCCATTATCTTACCCAACGGCGACCATATTTTACCCAAGAGGTTATCTTCCGGCTTATCAGACAATAAGCTAAACGTCGGCCCGTAAACCTGTAAAACATAAAGATGCTGGTCATAATTATCCGCGTTAGTCCCCTTGCCGGTAGTCGGGACATAGATATCTGCGCCCACGTGCACTTTCTTGTAAGGCTGGATATCCGTTGAAGGCGCCCAGATCAAAGTCGTAGGCGTGGCATAAGCAAAGGTAAAACTTGCAAAGCAGCCGATAATTCCCAACAAAATTACTTTTTTCATTAATACTCCTTTTCGCTAAGTTATGGTCTCATCTAAATAAAAAGGCGCTTTCTTTCCCCTAATCGGGAACAATAAAAGCGCCTACATGGCTTAAAACAGTAATGGCGTTCTCTAAACTTTTAGAACGCCATTGTATATTCTTTACACTTCTCTGTGCCTTACATTACTACAAGTAAAAAAATAATGCTTTTGGTAACTCTCCTATAGTAAAATTTTAATTGAGCCCCTGATGCTGATGCTTTACTACCTGGGCATTGACCATATAAATGACATCTTCGGCGATATTAGTGGCATGATCGCAGATACGCTCCAGGTGGCGTGAAATAAGTAAAAGCGGTACTGCCCGATCAACAGCGGCGGTATCATGCGCCATATAATCATTAACCAATTCATCATTGATACGGTTGCGTAATTGATCCGCCTCAGAATCAGAGAGCATGACTTTTTTGGCCAATTCCACGTCTTTCTTCACGAAAGAATCGATGGAATCGCGGACCATATTTTGCGCGACAGCGGATAATTTGGGAATATCGATCAACGGCTTCAGCAGTGGTTTATCCGCCAGCCCTACGACACGCTGACAGATATATACCGCCAGGTCGGCGATACGCTCCAGCTCCACGTTTAGCTTCATCCCGGTAGTGATAAAACGCAGGTCACCGGCTAACGGCTGGTGCCGCGCGATCAGATCAATACAACGTTCATCAATGGCCAACTCCAATTCATCTATTTTATTATCCGTGGCTATCACCTCCTGCGCCTGGGTTTTATCGCGGTTCCTTAAGGCCTCAACCGATTTATATATCGCCTCTTGAGCCATAACCCCCATCTTCAGGATCTCGCTTTGCAATTCTTTTAATTCCTCGTCAAAATGTCTCTCCATTATCTCCTCCGTTATCCATACCTACCGGTAATATAATCTTCAGTGCGCTTATCCTGCGGCCTGGTAAATATATCTTCAGTCTTACCGAATTCTATCAACTCTCCTAATAGCATAAATCCGGTATCATCCGAGACCCGCGCCGCCTGCTGCATATTGTGGGTAACTATTATTATAGTGTAATTATTCTTTAGTTCACGCATTAATTCCTCTATCCTGGCAGTGCCTTTGGGATCCAGGGTAGAACAAGGCTCATCCATAAGCAATATTTCCGGCTCAACCGCGATCAGACGAGCAACACAGAGCCTTTGTTTCTGCTCTAAGGATAATCCCAAGGCGGGCTTATTCAACTTATCTTTTAATTCATCCCATAAGAGCACGGATTCCAGGCTCTTCTGCGCGATCTCATCCAGGGCGTATTTATTATAGGACCCGTGGACCTTAGGGCCGAAAACGAGATTTTCATATATTGAAAGAGGAAAAGGATTCGGGCGTTGAAAAACCATCCCTACTTTCTTGCGCAGATTGACCGTATCCGCTCCGGCTTGCAGGATATTTATATCGTCAATAATCACCTGGCCGTCTACGCGCACGCCTTCTATCAGGTCGTTCATCCGGTTAAAGGTACGCAGCAAAGTAGATTTACCGCATCCGGATGGCCCGATAATAGCGGTAATACGCTTCTGGCCGAAGGAGGCGTTGATATCTTTTAACGCCTGGAAATCGCCATACCAAAGATCCAGATTATTAACTTTGATCTCCATTATCCGAATTTCCCCCTGACATAACCGTCCGTGCGCTCATCCGCGGGCGCGGTGAATATCTTATCCGTTTTATCTATCTCAATAAGTTCGCCGCCTAAGAAAAAAGCCGTCCTCTCTCCCACGCGCGCCGCCTGCTTGACATTATTAGTTACTAAAATAAGGGTATAATCTTTTTTCAATTTCAGCATCGCCTCTTCCACCTTGGCCGTAGAGATGGGATCAAGCCCGGAGCAGGGTTCATCAAATAAAATAACCTCCGGCTCCACCGCCAGGGTCCTGGCGATACAGAGCCGCTGCTGCTGCCCGCCGGATAATTTAAAGGCCGAGACATCTAATCTGTCTTTTACTTCTTCCCAGAGGTAAGCCTTCTTTAACGCCGCCTCTGTTATCTCCTGCAGCTTCTTTTTATCCTTTACGCCATGCATCCTGGCCCCATAGGCCACATTTTCAGCTATGGATAAAGGTAACGGCAGGGGTAACGCGAAAACCATGCCTATCCTCTTGCGCAGATCCTGGGCATCAAGGGTATTGATATCCAAGCCATCAAGTTCAACCTTGCCTTGCATTTTGAAATCATTCTCTAATTCATTCAGGCGGTTCAGCATCCTCAAGAATGTGGTCTTGCCGCTGTTAGCCGGTCCGATCACGGTCAGGATCTCATTGGCGTAAATCTCTAAATTTACTTCCTTTAAGGCGCAGATGGAAGTAAACCAGATGCTCAGGGCCTTGGCGTTTATTTTTACCATTTCTTCTTCTTCCTGAACTGATAGCGGATGATGATCGCTACCAGGTTCATAAATAAAACCAGGACCAATAGGACTAACGCCGTGCCATATCTTATTTTCTCATCCACATTAGGGACCTGGGTGGATATTACATAAAGGTGATACGGCAAGGCCATGGCCTGGTCAAAAATAGACTGCGGCAGCCGCGGCAGATAAAAAGCCGCTACCGTAAATAATATCGGCGCGGTCTCGCCCGCGGCCCTGCCCAATCCCAGGATGGTCCCGGTCAATATGCCGGGGATGGCATTGGGTAAAACTATATGCCGGATAGTCTGCCATTTACTCGCCCCCAGAGAATAGCTTACCTCGCGAAAAGAATATGGCACGCTCTCTAAGGACTCCCGGGAAGTGGTAATGATGATCGGCAGGATCATGATCCCCAGGGTAAGTGACCCGGAAAGAATAGAAGCGCCGAATTTGAAAAAGACCACAAAGAGCGCCAGGCCAAAAAGCCCGTAGACTACCGAAGGCACGCCGGCCAGGTTCACGATCGCCAGTTTGATCATCCGGGTCAGAAAATTATCCCTGGCATATTCGCTTAAGTATATCGCCGCCAGCAACCCGATAGGTAAAGCAAAGACGATCGCGCCCAGGACCAGGTAGATCGTCCCTACGATCGCCGGGAATATCCCTCCGGAGCGCATCCCCTGGCGCGGGATATCGGAAAGGAATTGCCAGGTTATCGCCGGCAGCCCCTTCTGGATGATGATCACGATGATCAGGCCTACAGGCACGACAATTAAAAGAGTGGCCAGGAATAAAAAGAAAAACGCGATTTTTTCTGTCCTCTTGGAATTCTTCATGGCAGTAACTATCTTTTTTTATGCAAAAACAGGTCCGCGGTCACGTTGATCGCGAAACTGATGATAAATAAAACTATACCTATGGCAAATAAGGCAAAATAGTGTTCGCTCCCCACCACTGCCTCCCCCATCTCCGCGGCAATGGTGGCGGTAAGGGTGCGTACCGGCACCAGTATGCTCTGCGGCATTACCGCGGCATTACCAGTGATCATCATCACTGCCATGGTCTCGCCTATTACCCTACCCAACCCCAGCATCACCGCGGCTAAGATCCCGGAAGAAGCTGCCGGAAGCATTACCCGCCATATCGTCTGCCAATGCGTAGCTCCCAGTGCCAACGCCCCTTCCTTGTAGGACTTGGGCACGGAATAGAGCGCGTCTTCGGCGATAGAAACAATCGTAGGCATGGCCATAAAAGCCAGCATTATTGATCCGGATAGGGCCGTCAGTCCGGTCGGTAAACCAAAGATATTTTTTACCCAGGGGACTAAAGTGACCATGCCGATAAACCCTAAGACTACGCTGGGGATGGCCGCCAGCATTTCAATGCCCGCCTTAAGGACTTCTTTAATTTTTAGAGGGGCAGCTTCAGCGATGTAGATCGCGCAGGCCACGCCGATAGGGATGGAGATAATCGCGGCACCCAGGGTCACCAGGAGAGACCCCATGACCAAAGGTAGTATCCCCAGCCGCGCCGGCTCTGAAATAGGATACCAGCTTTTACCAAAAAGGAAATTTCCCGGGCTGACCGTTTTAAATACGCTTATGCCTTCCTTAAATAGAAAGAGAAAAATAAGGATGACAAAAAATATTGAAGCCAGCCCGCAGATAAATATCAGCTTCTCAATGATAAATTCTTTAAATTTACACATAAGCACCCGCTGGAAACAGTTTCCATCTCAATCGGGAAACTGTTTCCGGTCCAATCGGGAAAGTGTCCCCGAAGGCATTACAGTCTATTTCACCGGCACGAAGTCAGTCTTTAACACAATATCCTGTCCTTCCTTGGAGAGGCAAAAATCAACAAATTTTTTTACCAGGCCCTGTGGCTGGTCGTTGGTATAAACAAATAATGGACGCGATATCGGGTATCTACCCTTGACTACATTATCTATCGAAGGGGCGACGTATTCTGAATTATTGTCTTTGGCTACCTGGACTGCCTTCTGTTTAGAAGAGATATAGCCCATTCCGTAATAACCGATAGCCGCAGGATTACCCGCCACTTCATCAGCGATCGCCTGGGAAGAAGAAAGCATCAACGCCGATGGGGCAAATTCTTCCTGGGAGGCAGGGTCGTTCTTCCTTAAGACATGCTCCTTAAAATAAACATGCGTGCCGGAATTGACCTCGCGGGAAAGGACGACAATCTTTGAATCTTGACCGCCAAGCTCCTTCCAATTACTGATCTTGCCGGTAAAAACCTGGGCGAGCTGGTCTATAGTCATCTTGCTTATGGGATTCTTAGGGTTCACCACTACCGCCAGGCCGTCAAGGGCGACTTTTACTTCATAAGGATCGACGCCCTTTTGTTTGGCCAGGGCGATCTCTTTATCCTTGATATTCCTTGAACTCATGGCGATATCGCAGGTGCCGCTAATCAGGCTGGAGAGTCCGGTGCCTGAGCCTCCTCCGGTAACCGCTACGAATTCATCCGGATTCTCCTGCATATACTTTTCCGCCCAGGCCTGGCCCAGGTTTACCATCGTATCCGAGCCTTTGATCTGAACGGCATTTTTGTCTTTTCCGGCAAAGGCCGGAGTCAAAGATAAAAGTATCACTAAAATAAAACATAGCTTTTTAAACATTCCTCCTCCTCTAGAATACGATCTTCAGCTTAGTGCCTAATACATTAGTATCCACCCATCCGGCCGAACTTTTGGCGCTCTGCAGCATATAATAAACCTCTCCCTTAATATCCTTAGTCAAGTTCATAGCCAGGCCGCAAGAAAGCCTATTTTGGTTAAATTGGTTAGTCCCACCAAAACCAAAAAAAGTTTCATCAGACAAATAAGGTTGGATACTCATCCCGGTAAATTTCCAGGGCAACTTCATGGTGATCTTATTACGGTACCTCCAGGAATCCGCTTGATACTCAAAATGCCGGTATTCCAGACGGCTGCGATCATCAAACTTGAGCCCTTTCAAGCCCCCTGACAAAGTAGCGGTTAAATAAGGCTCACTCTCTAATTTGAATTTCCCTTTTTTTAATTCATAGATATGGCGATACCCGCCTCCCAGATTCAGGTATTCCCGCGCGTTATAAAAGAATCCCGCGTCATAGTGATGATAATAGAATTCATTGGCATTATCACCCCAGCGGAATTCCTCCTCCAGCGCGATCTTGGAATTCTCATCTACCTTAAATTCTTCCACATCCGTATTCCATACCTGGAAATCTCCGTCATCATAGGCAGACGCCAGGTTCAGAACCGCTAATACCAACCCCGTTGTTAAAACAGGCACTTTTCTCACTTACCCCTCCCTTTTGATCTTTCGGTAGAAGTATAGAATAAAGGCGTTAAATCTGCTTCAAGGATAAGTAAAATGCGGGTAAAATTATTTTGGTAGGATAAACCGGAATTTTGAACCCAGGCCTTCGGTAGTTTCTACGCCGACGCTGCCGCCGTGCGATTCAATGATGTGTTTGACGATGGAGAGGCCCAGGCCTGTGCCGCCTAGTTCGCGAGAACGCGCTTTATCTACGCGGTAAAAACGCTCAAAGATACGGGGGATATCTTTCGGGGGGATACCGATACCGGAATCTTCCACGGTAATTTTTATTTTATCACCGGCATCCTGGCTGTAAATCCTCAAAGTTCCGCCCTGATGGTTAAATTTAATCGCGTTATCAATAAGGTTGGTAAATACCTGCTCTATTTTACTTCTATCTGCCTGGACAATTAGATCGTGTGGCAGATCATTAGCGGCCTGGATAGACCCCTTTCTTAATTGTGACTTAAAACCCGCCAGGACGGTATCAGCCAAACCCTTGAGATCTACTTCTTCTTTCTCCAGGGGTATTTGTTGAGATTCCAGCCGCGAGAGCATAAGTAAGTCACTGACCAGGGCGTCCAAACGGTCGGCATGGCTGCGGATGATCTCCAGGAAATGACGGCTATTCTCCTTATCATCTATCGCCCCCTCCAGGAGCGTCTCCACAAAGCCTTTTATGGAAGTAAGCGGGGTCTTTAACTCGTGAGAAACATTAGCCACAAAGTCCCGGCGCATTGTCTCCAGCTCCCTGATCCGGGTAATATCGTGAATCACCAGCAGGCACCCGCTTACCTGGCCGCTGCCAAAGACAGGAGAAGCATCTATCCGGAATATCTTCTCTGCCGGGAAGACCATGGAGAGTTCGCGGGAGATAAATTTTCCCTCCCTTAATATGTAGCTAGTGATCTCGGCGATATCGTTATTGGGGATCACCTCCAGAAGGCCCCTTCCTTCTGAGCCGTGTTTTGTGATAGCGAATATTTTTTCCGTGACAGAGTTGATAGAAAGCAAGCGGCTGTTCTTATCAAGAACGATTATGCCTTCAGCCATACTCTCCAAGATCGCCACGAGATGTTGGTTCTTAACCTCTATTTCACGGATCTTCTCTTGGAGGCCTTGAGCCATTTTATTCAGGGTCACCGCCAGATCCCCGATCTCATCTTTGGTATCAACGTATATCTTATGGCTAAAGTCGCCGCGTGAGAATTTACGGGAAATATGAATGATCTTATTCAGCGGCTTGATAATACCCGCGGCCAAAAGAGAACCCAGGACAAAAGCCAGGCCTAAGGCAAAAAACAGGCTGATGAAAAGCGATTTTCCTTCTAAATTTTTTTCTAAAAGATAAGCGGCAAGGCCGAAAGAGAAAAGAATTACAACAATGTAGGAGAATAATATTTTAAACCTAAAACCAGGTGGGTTAATTTTCATCCGCTTCAAACCTGTAACCGTAATTCTTTACCGTAATTATATTACGGGCCTGATTCTTTAATTTCTTGCGCAGGGAGCGGATATGTACATCCACGGTGCGGGTCTGGATCTCCAGGGCGTGGTCAAAACCCCAGATAGTATCTAAAAGATAATCCCTTGATAATACCCTGCCTTTTGCCTTTATCAGGGTAGTCAATAACTCAAATTCCTTGGCGGTAAGTTCAAGCGGTTTATCTTTGATGCTGACCTGGATCCTGGAAAGATCAACTTTCAAGTCTCCGATATTTAAAACCTGAGGTAATTTTTCTTTATCTTTGGCGCGGCGTAAAACAGCTTTAATACGCGCCAGGAGCTCCCGCGGGCTAAAAGGCTTGGTCACATAATCATCCGCGCCTAACTCTAATCCTACTACCTTATCCGCCTCCTGGGCACGAGCCGTAAGCATAATTATCGGGATACCGGAGGTTTTTGCCTCTTTTTTAAGCGTCTTACAGACTTCCAGGCCGTCCATACCCGGAAGCATCAGGTCTAAAAGGATCAGATCGGGGTGCTCGCTCACCGCCAAATCCAGGGCCTCTTCTCCATCACGGCAGGATGCAACCCTGAAACCATCCTTCTTCAGATTATAATCAAGCATCTTGATTATATCTTTTTCGTCTTCAATGATTAAAATCTTCTCTTTCATATTTTATATATTATTATATAACAAAAGGCGTGATATTAAAACGATATTCCAAAGGGAGGAGTTACCTAAAATCCACGTATTTCTTGCATTTCTCTTTGATCGCCTGCCGGAGTTTTACTACCCTGACATGAGAGATTCCCAGCCTGCCGCCTATTTCGCGAGTAGTCAGGCCATCCAGGGCAAGCAGGAAGACTTCCTTCTCTCTGCTGGTAAAACCGTTAT
>JAQTUD010000040.1 GCA_028710405.1 Candidatus Omnitrophota bacterium | reverse complement strand
ACGGTCTATCAACATGGGTAATGAATCTATTACGGTAAAAGCGTATATGACTATCTAACCAGATCATTTGAGCTCTTTTTGCTTCCCATACTTTTGACAACCTACCCGACTTACTTTCTTTTTCAATATGCTCAATCAGTCTGTAAAATGAAAACTCTGATGGTTTAGGGAAACCAACAAGATAAGCTACAGTTAGGGACCACTGATCCAACAAGATATCACCAAATAAAAATATACTTTCATAATCAATCTTCATATACTCTTCTAATTCATGTACTATCCTATAAATTCTTTGCATATCTTCAGGATACGGCACTCCACCGGGATGATTCTTAGGTCTGATGTTTTCTAATATATAGTTGAGTTTATTTATTCGACGCATATTTTTATTCATCCTTATCAGTATCCATCCAACATCTCTAATCCTCACTAGACAATGTGCGTTATGATGAGGAAGCGCAAAAGGACCTGGAGATGGTTTAATTTTCTCTAATATTACTTTAAGGACTAACTGTAGTTCAGTCTCAGCTCTTTTCTTTGATTCATCAACATTTCTTATAAAGTCACTTTGCATAGTAGAATCTTTAGGATCGTCTCCTATCCAAAAATAGAACCGTCCCCTACTTTTCGGATGTATCTCTATTCCTAAACGGATTATCTTTCGCCTTTCTGCCTTTCGCCCTTAGGAGCGCCATATCTAATAAATCTGCTTTTTCTCGGTTTGATAGATCCGAGTAAGTATCAATCATTGTTATCAGGAATTCTCCACCACCGGTTGCTACATATCTATTTATACAGTCTGTAATTCTTTTTTCTTCTAATAGCTTTTTATTTACCAGAACATCAGCATTCTGCTTGTCTGCATATTTTTCAATTATCCTTCTATAGTCTTTCTCTGCGCTCAGAAACTCTTCACGTTGATCATGAAGACTTTTTAAATAATATTTGCGCGTTATATACCAAGACGCCGCTATCCCTACTACACCTATTATTATACTCACTATAATTTCCATTTTTATAGGACCTTCTCCTTATGGATACCGTCTCTTTTTGCGGGGGACGGGGGTGTTTTGAGCGGGACGTGGAGGCAAGGAGCGGGCACGGTTCGCCATATTTTACAAGTATGCGAGAGCGACGCAGCCGACCCGAGCGAAGCCCCGCCTCGCTGGGGCGGGGCGAGCGTTCCCGCGAGAAACACCCCCGTCACACGCAAAACCTATGATTTCAAAATTTCATCTGCCGCTGAAACCACGTCAGCCACGGTAATCGCTTTCAAGCAGGCGAATTGTTTTTGGCAGTTGTGCGCGAGGCACTCTATACAGCCGACTTCTTTGTGCAGGACTTTATCTTTCTTGCCCTGCGGCCCCCAGCGCTTAGGACTTAAACCTTTTTGATTCCTGCCGAATATGGAAATTACCGGCGTGCCTACGGCGCAGGCAATATGTACTGGCCCGGAGTCATTAGAGATAAATAACGCGCATCTTTTTAAGACGCTGGCTAATTGGCTGACCGAAGTCCTACCCGCCAGATTAATCGCCGGAACTTTCATATGCGCGATCAATTCTCGCGCTAATTTCATATCCTTAGGCCCGGCAACTACTAATATTTTAAAGCCGTATTTCTGCGCCAGGTTCTGGGCTGTCTGCGCGAAGCGCTCCTCCGGCCAAATCTTAGATGGGCAGCTTGCCCCGGGATGAATGGCCAGCAATTTATCCTCTTTATCTATCCCCTCCTGCCGGAATAATTCTTCTACCTGCGCTTCTGACTCTTGCCTAATCGGCATAAACAGCTCTTTGTCTTTTGGGGTAATCCCTAAATACCTTACCAGATCCAAAGCGTATTCTGTCTCTTGCTTTTCCCCCAATTGTTTAGTATGCGGGATTTTATCGGTGAGTAAAAATCCTAATTTACGGCCCAGGCCGACTCTTTTTTTTATTCCAGCCAAAAAAGTAATCAGGTGCGCGCGATTTGTGGGATGCAAAACCAGCGCCAGGTCAAATTTTTTCTTCTTTAGGCGCGAGGCGAACTTTAGGGACCTGCGCCAACTCTTATGCTTACGGTCTTTATCGTAAACTATCACCTCATCCAGATAGGGATTGCCTTCTACTATATCTTTGGCGTAGGGGCTGACCATCATCGCGATAAAGGCATGCGGATAATTTTCCCGCAAGGCTTTTATTACCGGAGTAGACAAAAGCACGTCTCCGATCCTATCTGTCCTGACGATCAATATTCTTTTGTATTTGCTGACGGCTGATAGCTGACGGCCGACGGCTAATATATTTCTCACTTGCCTTAACACATCTTCCGCCTTCACCCGCGCCAGGCACTCCAGGGTCCCAAACCGGCACTGCGCCTTTTCACAAGGGCGGCAGAATATCTCTTTTTTTACCAGCGCTGAAGTTTTTGACCAGGGGCCGTATTTTTCTTCATTAGTCGGCCCGAATATGGCCACCACCGGGCGGTTCAGGTAACTGGCTAAATGCAAGACCGCGCTATCATTAGTAATGACCACCTCGGCCTTCTTCAATAGATAAGCCAACTGCGGCAGGGTAGTCTTGGCGCTTAAGTCCAGCAAAGGATCGGAAGAATTTTCTTTGAGGTATTCGTTTATTGCCTGGTCTTCTTTATCTCCCACCAAAATCACCCTGGCCTTATATTCCTTAATCAGCGCTTTTATCACTCGCGCGAAATTTTCCTTTGCCCAACGCTTGGTATGGCTGCGCGCGCCTGCGCTAATGACAAATATCTTGTCATTTTTGCTTATCCGGCTCTCATCCAGCAGATTATTTATATAATTTTCATCTTCTTTTGAGATCCAGATAGATTTATCCGCCTGGGCTTCAATTGATTCCGCTTCAGCCAAAATGGCCCTGGGTAACCTACACAGATGCCTCTGGCTCATATGTTTTATCCTGCGTGGAATGATTAAAAATGGGGAAGATTTATATCTTGCCGGCAATAAAAAACCGAAAAGGCTGTTGCGCAGATCTACTACCGCGCTAAATTCTTCTTTCCTTAACCTGCTGATTAATTTTAATTTTTCCTTTAACCTGGCGTGCTTATCGTAAATAATCAGCCCCTCTATATCAGGATTGCCCTCAAATATTTCCTTTGGCCGCGGCCCGGAAACTACTGTTATATCTGCCTCGGGAAATCTCGCCCTCAAGGCATCCAGGACAGGCAAAGTAAGGATGGCATCGCCGATATTGCTTAAAGTCACAAAAAGGATCTTCTCTGTCATACTTTTATCTGCTCAATCACTTCATCAGGAGTTATCGCCTGCATACAGCGGTTATCCTTACAATTCACCTTGTAACAGGGGACCTTACAACCCACGTCTTTCTGTAAAATTGTAACGTTCTTCAATGGGTACGGCCCGGTGACCTGTGCTGATGTCGGGCCAAAGAGGGCGATGATCTTTTTGGCGCCCACGGCGTTGGCGATATGCAGCGGCCCGGTATCGGCGGTGATAAATAAATCCACCCTCTTGATCAGGGCGCCTAATTGTTTCAGATTAAATTTCCCGCAGGCAATAATAGGCTTCTTCTGGATAGAACTCTCTATTTCTCTGGCCAGGGGGATATCGGAGACGCTGCCGGTAACGACAACTCTGGCGCCAAACCTACTGGCCAGTTTATTGGCTAACTCCTGCCAGTAGGCCTTTGGCCAACGTTTAGGAAACCAGTTCCCTCCCGGATTGAGCGCCACCAGGAAATCAGATCTGCCCACGGAATTATTCTTTAAAAAGTCATCCACGAACTTTTCGTCTTCGGGGCTAAAGAAAAACTCCAGGTACCTGTCCTCGATCTTTAAACCCGCCTTCTCCAGGATATTCAGGTAAAAATCTATGCGGTGCAGGGAATCCTTCTTGGGCATAAAAATCTTTTCCGTGAGAAGAAAACCGCGCTTTTTGGTATGGTAACCTATCCTTTGGGATATCCCCGCCAGGCGGCAGAGCAGCGCCCTACGGAAGGAGCGGTGCAGCAGGAATACGGTATCAAAACCTCTGCCCTTTAAGAGCCGCGCGAAATCCAATTTCGCCAGGATACCCTTATGCCGGTCTTTCTCGTCAAAGATGAGGATCTCATCCAGATGGGGATTGCCTTTTAAAATAGGGTAACACCTGCTGGGCACGGCGCAGGCGATAAAGCTATCCGGGAAATTACGCCGGATGTTACGGATGGCCGCGGTAGAAAACAACACATCCCCGAGCCAATTGACATTAAAAATCAGGATTCTTTTGCCTGGCCCTTTCATCTCTATCCCCTCCACAAACTCTTTATCCCGCCGTTAACAAGCTAGAGAAAACCTCTTTAATCGTGGTCGCGGTGCTCTTTTAAAAAAGTATAATATCCGCTGGTCTCTACCCAGAAAACAAAAAGGTTATCGGATGTGCGGGAGATCCTTAATCTCTTTAATGCGAATATATCGTCACCCGGGTAATTCTTCCCGGGGCTGGTGGCAACCGCCCCCTTGTATCCGGACTCAATCACCAGCTGGCGGATACGCGGGTTAAATTTACCCTCCGGATAACTAAACAGGTTTACCGGCAGGCCCAGTTTTTCTTCCAATATTTTTTTAGAATCGGCTATCTCTCTTTTTATTACTCCCTCGGATTTGATATTCACCAGCGGCTCCGGCCCCAGACAATGGCTGCCAAAGCTAATCAACCCGGAATCCTGCATCTCTTTGATCTCGCCCCAGCTCAAACGGTCGCCCTGGGCCCTGCCCACTTCATTGATAATAATAAACATCGTTGCCGGCAGGCCGAATTCCTTTAATACCGGAAAGGCATTGGTATAATTATCCCTATACCCGTCGTCAAAGGTTATGGCAATGGCCTTGGGAGGGATATTTTTCTTTTGAGCGATCAAGTCCACCAGCTCCTCCAGGGGCAGGACATTATAACGGTGAGTTTTTAAAAAATGCATTTGGCGCCGAAATGTTCGCGGGTTGACGATCAGGGCCCGGACATAAGGATTGTCTTTAGTATTTATCATATGATACATCGCGATAGGCGCGACGTATTTAGTGCGGATAAAATTTACGCCTGACAATAAAGCTAGGGCTGCTACGAGAATCAGGATAATTATTCTTTTACGTTTAGGCATTCTGAATATACCTCTATTGTCTGGGCAGCCATCTTCTCCGCCGAAAAATTACCGCGGATAAAATCCCGCGCCTTTGCCCCCAGCGATCCTCTTTTACCCTGGTCCTGCAATAACTCTGATATCGCCTCGGCAAGCGCTCCACTATCGGCAGGCCTGGCCAATAAGCCGTTTACCCGATCCTGAATAAGGGTCCTTATGCCTCCCACATCCGAACCCACAACCGCCAGGCCCGCGGCCATCGCCTCCATCAAGCTCAGGCCCAAGCCCTCCTGCAAAGAAGGCAAAACAAAAATATCTAATAGCGATAATACCTGCGCTGTGTCCGGGGCCGAAGGGATCCAAATAATATTTTTTTCTAAATTAAGACGGCTGATCAATCCTAATATCTTTTCTTTCTCCTTACCCTCCCCCACGATTAATAGCTGCGCTGTGGGGAACTTCTCTAAAACAATTTTCATCGCCTGAATAAGATAAATATGGCCTTTGACGTCCGAAAGCCGCGCCACAATACCGACCACCGGCCCGGCGCCTAAACCTAAATCTTTTTTCCTCTGACTTCTGCTCTCTGGCTTCTGTTCTCTGAACCTATCCACATCTATCCCGTTATGGATCAACCTTATCCTCTCTTCTTTTACCCCAAAATCATTTATCAGGTGCTCCTTGACCTGCTGGCTGATCGCGATCACCCTCTTGCCCCAACAAGGAAAGACCCGGCGGGAGAGCCGCTTTTTAAAAAACCCGTGGCAGGTGGAAATATGCGCCACTGCCTCTGTTTTGCTCAATAAAGCCCCTAATACCTGGGTGGTCCTGCTCTGAGAATGCACGATATGGATATTATACTTTCTTACCGCGCGCCTTAACATAAACAGGCTCAAAAGCATCCTGGGGCTGAGCTCATTCTTGGTCTTGATAGGGATGCTGATGTAACCGATACCCGCTTTTTCTAATTGCGGGATAAGCTCCCCCTGGCTTGAAGCCACATATATATTGTGCCCATTAGCTTTCAGGTTACTGCCTAAGGTCAACACGTAACTAGTGATCCCCCCGACATTCAGGTGGTTGGTAAGGTATAAAATATTCATAGTAATAATTTATCCACTTCCGCTAACACTTCTTCAGCCGTGATCAACTCCATGCATTTTTTATTTTTACATTTGGGCTTATAACAGGGGCTGCAGGGAAGGTCTTTTCTGATCACCGCGTATTTGGCGGCCGGCGGCAGGTGGCGACGCGGGTCAGTAGGGCCAAAGAGCCCGACAAAAGGCACCCCTTGCGCGGCAGCGATATGCAGGGGTGAGGAATCCATAGAGATAAATACCGCGCATTTTTTCATCAGCGCGGCCAATTGATTGACCGAGGTCTTTGCGCAGGTATTAATGATCTTGGCGCCGCCGGCCATATTTATCAACGCCTGGGCCTGGGCGGCATCCTTCTCTGTGCCGGTTACGACTATCCGCAGGTCCCTCTTGCCCAGTTCACAGCAAAGTTTAGCCATTTGCTGCAGGGGCCAATTCTTGGTCTCCCAGCGAACACTCGCGCTTACATTTATCCCGATGATCTTAGTTTGAGCGCTCAGCCAATGAGCGCCGAGCAATTCTTCTATATACTGCTTATCATCTTCTGAAGGCCAGAGCTCAAGAGAGGTATTGTTTGGCTCTATGCCCAACATCTTTAAGATCTCAAACTGGTGCGTGACCGGTGGGATTGCCTGCTTCAGGTCTTTGATCCGATGGTTAAGCAGAAATCCGAATTTCTTGTTATCATATCCGTAGCGGTTAATGCTGGCGCTTAAATATGAAAGGATGTGGCTCGTGCGGTTATTCTGCAGGTCAATGACCAGGTCAAAGTTCTGCCTTCTTAGCTCTCCGCCCAGGCGTAACAGCCCTTTTATCCCCTTATCTTTACCCTTAAAATCGGCGACTAGGAGTTCATCTATATATGGGCACCTCAAGAGCGCCTCTTTTGATCCTTCCCCGACCAGGAAACTGATCTTATAACCCTTGGCGAATTTTTCCCTGATCGCCTTGATCGCCGCCGTGGAGAGAATAATATCCCCCAGAGAGCTGAATTTAATGATCAGGATCTTAAAATTCGTCAGCGCCTCCTGATAGACCGCCAGCGTATTCTTGACCATCAGTTCCACATTATATTGTTCCCGCACTTTTTTATAAGCATTCTCCGCCAGAACGCGCGCTAATTCCGGGTCTTTTAATATTTTGATGATAGCGCCAGCCATGCTGTTCGGGTCAGCCGGCGGCACTAAGAGCCCGGTCTTCCCCTGTTCAATTATATCCACCACTCCGCCTACCTCTGTGGCCACTACCGGCACACCGGCGGCCTGCGCCTCTATAATTACCCGGCCAAAGGCCTCGTGGGTAGTGGTGGCCAACACCAGTAAGTCAAGATGCGAGAGGATCTCCGGGATATCCCTCTGAGTGCCTAAGAATTCCGTGCAGTGCCATAACCCCAGCCTCTTGACTAAAACCTGGGCCTCCTCTTTATATGCCTGCTTGGATTCCGGGGCGTCTCCGATAATCCAGATCTTCAGGCGCGGGATGACCCTGGCTACCTTAGCCATGGCTTTAATAAAATGCAGGTGGCCTTTTATCGGGGTGATCCGGCCGATGATCCCGACATTAAATTCATCTTTTCTTCTCTTATCCGGGCTTAAAAATTTGTATTTCTCCAGGTCCACGCTGCGCGGCACAAGGCGTATCCGCTGGTGGGGGACGCCAAAGTCATCGATCATATGCCGGGCAATGACATTGCTTAAGGCGATCACCCGCTTACCCCAGCCCATCACCTGGCTAAAAGGATGTTTACGGTAATAACCGTGGCAGGTGGTGATAAATATGGTGCCCGTCCTGCGGCTGGCAAAATACGCGCTCCAGGCCGGGGAACGGGAACGCGCGTGCACAATATCTATATTCTCTTTTTTGATGATCTCGGCGATCCGGGGGATCATCTTTATCATCTTGAATATAGATTTCTCCTGCACCGGCAATTCATAGTGGATGGCCCCGACTGATTCCAGCTCTTTGACTAATTCCCCGCCGCCGGAGATCACTACCGCCTTATGGCCCAACCTGACCAAATACTTGGCCAGGTCCAGGGTCCCGGTCTCTACGCCGCCGACTTTAAGTTCAGGTAAAATCTGTAGAATATTCATAGTGTGATAGTGTCAGTATTACAATATTTTTCCTATCGCTTCCTTAATTTTGAGATTATCCCGCAGGGCAGGAATCTCCGGTTTATCACGCAGCAACTCTTTTATCTTCTCTCCCAAGAGTGAAGCTTGAGTCAAATAAATATAATGATTGCGCGCGAAATCTTCTAAAAAGCGCTTATGCCTTTTGTCTAACCCGGGGGCATTAAAAACCAGGGCATACTTTGCGCTGCTTACCGCTTCAGAGATCATGGATATACTCTCCGGAGTGCAGATCACCGCCTGGCTTAAGCCCAGGATGCCACCCACTGCCTCCGGTATATTTTTTTCGTTAGCGATAACCAGAAGTTTAGCGCGCGGATAATCCCGAAATTCATCTTTTAACAACTCCTCTACCTGGAGAGGAGTCCTGCGGGAAGTAGTAATAAGAATAGCGGCATCCAAGGCTTCGGAGGCGGACTTTACCTGCTTTATTACCTCTGATATCATTTCCTTATCCAGGGAAAAATTTTTGGTATTGCCTCCGATGAGTAAACCAATATATGGCCGATGGCCAGTACTCAATACTTTAGTCAGCCGTTCTGATTGTTCTTTTAAATAATCCTGATTAATCAAATTCAGCGCCCCTGCGGTTGCTACCACGTTCTTCCTCTTGGGCGGCCGGTCATGCCGCGGTATGATTACCAGGTCAAACCTGTAAACGCCCATAATAGAAGGGCGCAGTATGGTAATAGACTTAGCCATATTCTGGCGGGAGAGGACATAATTAACCGCCGAAAGGGACGAACCACAAGAAATAATCACATCCGGATTAAGACGGGCCAGTGGCTCGTAAGTATCTTTGGTGAGAAAACTCCTTAGGCACCAGAGACACCCCTGGCAGCCGTATTTTCCGGAGAAATAAGCCCCTGATACAAAAGCCTTCCTGGCAAGCTGACTTTTAAATTCTATCCGCGCGGTATCTATCCGCGCCCGCATACCCTTTTCCACAAAATATTCTTTTGCAATTCCGGAGGCTGCCTGGGCCTGGCGCAGGTGCCCGGCCTTACCGTCATCTAAAATAAGGATGTTCTTCTGGTCGGTATGTTTCCAGGCTTTATAAACCCAAAGGTATTCGGTCGGGTATTCTCGAAGATACCCTTCGAGGATAGCGATCAACCGCTGCAGGTTATCTTTTATATCTGCCTTAAGGTCACCGCTTCTGCGTAATTGTAAAACAGGGGAAGCAATCGCCCTGATGTATGGGCCTTTGACGCGGGTGTAAAATACCGGGACTATCGCGGCGTCATATTTCATCGCCAGCTTTATTGCCCCGGTAGACATAGAAGCACTTCTGCCAAAAAATTCTACTTTAGTGCCGGCGCGGCCACCCTGGTCTACGGTAATGCCTATGGACTGATGATTCTTTAGCTCTTCAATTAATTCCCGACCCTGTCCGTCCTTCTGGATTATCTTTAAACCTTTCTTGAGGCGCAGGGAATTCAGTATTTCATTCAACCGCGGAAATCCCTGATCGCGCACGAATAAAACCAACGGTATCCCCAAGGATGCCGAGATCGCGTTAGAAAGCTCCCAGCTGCCTTCATGCAAGGATACAAAGATAACTCCCTTGCCTCTCTTTCTTGCCTCGGTAACATTCTCCAGGCCCTCGATAGTGACATATTTCTTTATGTATTTATCATCTATATCCGGCAGAAGAAACATCTCCAGAAAATTCTGCCCGAAGGCCCGGTAAAATCCCCTGGCCACCCTGGATAATTCCTTCGGGGACATTTTATCGCCAAAAGCGGACTTAATATTAGCGTAAGCGATAGCCCGATGCTTAAGATCAAGGTAATAAAAAAGATCCCCCAGCCTCCTGCCCTAGAAAAAGGCCGTGCCTTTAGGTAATACGCACGCTACGGGACTGAAGGCCCTAAAGAGAATACAGCTTAAGTAGTCTATCGCGGAATTTATCTTCATCTTTGGTTATTTTTATTCCGATACGTAAC
>JAQTUD010000117.1 GCA_028710405.1 Candidatus Omnitrophota bacterium | reverse complement strand
CTGTGCCGCTGAGACCAGTAAAGTCATTTTTGATCAAGGCGGTAATTAAGGCGCTGAGTTTGGCGTTATCGCTGGTATCATAGTCCCTGACAATGGCAAGGCCTGCCTTGGAGGCATCTATATCAGAGGTGACCAGCCTTACCTTACTTGCCTTGGCTTCAAAGGGCGTGCGCTTGATGATCTTGCCCCTGAACTCAGAGTTAGGTTCGAATTCACCGGGTGTGGTTGAGACCTCTTCTACTGTTCCTTCTAAGAGGGTCTTTCCATCAGGGCTGTAGCGCAAGAAGAGGCTCTTGCTGCCTTCTACCTTTGCCCGGATATTAGTGTCTGTGCCGCTGAGACCAGTAAAGTCATTTTTGATCAAGGCGGTAATTAAGGCGCTGAGTTTGGCGTTATCGCTGGTATCATAGTCCCTGACAATGGCAAGGCCTGCCTTGGAGGCATCTATATCAGAAATAATTCTGGTCTTGCCGAGTTTAATCACAAAAGCAACCTCTAATTCAGGGATCGCCTTGAATGGATTCTTTTCAAAATCAATATTCGTTCCCAATACTTCAATCTTGTGCTCTGCCCCATTTATCATATGCAAAAGCACAGCATCTTTTCCCTTGTAGGATATGGGTGTGCGGGTGTAAATAATACCGGTGTTTCTCTCGACAGCTGCCATCTGATTATTTTTAATGACTTCTTTAAGCTGCTCGGCATCGCCATAACGGTAAACCTTACCACTGGTAACCTTGGTGATGGGGTCAAAGGAAGAATCTACACTTACGTCTATAGGCCTTCTCTCTTCGAAAGCCACCTCTGGCTCAGCTAAAACCTTAAAGGGGCTCTTGGTTTCATCAATGGTATTGCCTAAGACTTCTATCTTATGGTATTTATCCTTAATCATATGCAGGAAGATTAAGCTCTTCCCATCCTTGGTATTAACCGCTTCCCTGGTATAGGTAATCCCGGTATCAATGCCCTTTGCCGCCTTATCATTCTTACCTACCATATCCGCGGCAATATCATCCTTCAAGGCATTTACCGCCTCATCTATATTTATGCCTGTATAACGGAAAATCTTACCTTTGGTATTTTTGTCATCATCGGCCACTGCTACGTCAATTATAAACTTACCACCCACAGTTGTTGCATCATCAAAAGCCACCTCAATTTCCGGTGTTACCTTAAAAGGATTAGCCTTTACATCAATAGTTGAACCCAATACCTCAATCTTATGATATATCCCTTTCTTCAAATGCAAGAGAACGGCTTCCTTGCCTTTATACTTAACCGCCTCCCTGGTATAGGTAATCCCGGTATCTGTGCCCTTTCCTGCAGCCTTACCTACATTGCCTTTAAGGATATCCGCAATCAATAAACCTATAACGTCGTCAATAACCTTGCCTTCATAACGGAATACCTTACCGGTCTTATTAGTAATGTCATCAGGAACAGAGACATCAATGATAAACTTATTTTCTTTTTCACCTGACTTGGTTAAGACTTCTGTGGTCTCGGTAACATCAAAAACAACCTCCAAATCCAAAATACTCTTAAAGAGGCTCTTTGCGCGGTCAATGCGTCCGGTGGATACTTCAATCTTATGATACTGGCCTTTCTTAAGGTGTAAAAGAACCGCATCTTCTCCGTTATATTTAACCATATCCCTGGTATAGGTAATCCCGGTATCAATACCGGTAGTAGTAATCGTATCATTGTAAACAGCGCGGATTAACCCTACAATAGAAGCAAACTCATATACTCTCTTTTCTCTGTCGGGGCCGTATGCGAATTGTATCATCTCATCTTTGCCGCTAAAATTATTTGCAGACAGGACTTTACCTTTAAGCATTGAACCCGGCTCTATATCCCCTGGCCTGGTAGATACAAGGTTAACCTGGCCTTCAATTATCTCATTAGGATTGGCATCGTCCCAACGCTCAATAACCGCCAGACGCTCGGCACGGCCAGGCAGATCAAATGCCGTTGACTTAACATTAATGCCGGTATCCGTACCTACTCCTGACAAATCCCTCAAGGCAATAAACTCTGTCCTTACTACGTCCAGGAATTTCTGCGCCTCTTTACCTTTAAATTCCCTTAGGTTATCCGCGGTATCTATAAAGGTGATTACCCCGTTATCCTTATCCAGTGCTATCGTGGAAGAAGAAATAGTCCTGCCACCTAATACGCTCGCAGAGCGCATTTCACCTGAAGCTGTGCGGATTAATCCAGGCTGTAAGTCTCCCGGTTTAGTAGAGACAACGTTCACCAGGCCTTCAATTAACTCCGGACTACTGTCATCCCAGCGCACGATTACCGCAAGGCGACTTAAACCAGGCAGGTCGCGCGCCTCTGATTTAATATTAATGCCGGTGTCACTACCTACCGCGACCAACTCATATTTATCTTTAAAGGCTATGTCCTTATCATCAGCCTTAAACGCATCTTCTACCACCTCCAGGAAATCCTCGGCCTTGCTTCCATTAAAATCCCTTAAATTATGCCTTAAATCCAGGAACCGGATTTTACCCTCGTATAAATTAATGGGTGTGGAAGACAATATCTTGCCGCCCAATACCGAACCTGGCTCTAAATCCCCAGACTTGGTTGAGACAATATTTATCAGGCCTTCGACTAAATCCGGGCTTTCATCATCC
>JAQTUD010000116.1 GCA_028710405.1 Candidatus Omnitrophota bacterium | reverse complement strand
GCATAGCAGTAATAGACTATCTGCGGAATCAGTCGTCCGATATTGATAGAGTTGGCGGAAGAAAACATTTTGCCCGACTTATTCATACTGCTGTTTAAATCCTTATCGGCAAATATAGCCTTAACCCCGCTTTGGGCATCGTCAAAGTTGCCTTCAATTCCGATAACACAGGTATTATCCCCTGTCTGGGTAATCATCTGTCTTTTTTGAATTTCACTGACACCATGCTCAGGGAAGAAAACAATTATCTGGGTTCCGGGAACACCCGCAAACCCCTCTAAGGCTGCTTTACCTGTATCACCGGATGTGGCAGTCAGGATCACAATCTCCCGCTCATTTTTTAGCTTTCCGGCCGCAGTCTTTAAGAGATGAGGAAGAATAGTCAGGGCCATATCTTTAAAGGCCAGGGTGGGTCCATGATAAAGTTCCAGGAAATGTACACCGGCTTTATGGATTAGCGGAGCTATTAAATCGGTATTAAATTTCTCGTCATAGGCCTTAACAATGCAGCTTCTGAGTTCTTCTTCACTAAAATCGGCAAGAAAGGGCTTCATGATCTGGTAGGCTAATTCCTGGTAGGACAAGTTCTCGAGAGCTTGCAGATTCGATATCTTCTCAGGCCAGGATACCGGCACAAATAGCCCGCCATCAGCCGCTATACCTCGAATTATGGCCTCGGAGGCCGATACCTGTTCCTGTCCGCCACGTGTACTGGTAAACTTTATCTCGGACATTTTATCACCCTCTCCAATCTATCGGTCTTGCAGGAAATGATCCATTAAGCGGTATCCTTCTGCATAATAATTCCCTGTCTTAGACGGGTAGAATTCATCATATACCTGGCCGGGGCTGGCTTTCGGGGCTGTGCTGCGGTAGATCAGGTAGGGCACCGGTTCGGCCGTGTGGGTCCTTAAGGCCAACGGAGTAGGATGGTCAGGCAGCAGCATAAGGCTGTAGTCCTCTCCCATCTTCTCCAGTCCTTCAATTATAGGCTTAACTACTTGACTATCTATGTATTCTATGGATTTAACCTTATTCTCCATTTCAAACCTATGGCCGCATTCATCAGGGGCTTCCAGATGAACATACACAAAATCCTGGCCGTCTTTCAGCTCATTGACAGCGGCCTGAGCTTTGCCGGCAAAATTTGTATGGATATTGCCCGTAGCCCCTTCTACATCAATAGATCTAAGTCCGGCGCAGATTCCCAGCCCTTTAATTAAATCCACAGCGGAGATAACTGAGCCTTTCAATTGATATTTCTCGTAAAAATCAGAAAGAGCCGGCCGTTTGCCCTCGCCCCAAATCCAGATAGAATTGGCAGGTCGTAAGCCTCTGGCTATTCTATCCCTGTTTACAGGGTGATCTTTTAGAAAAGAGCTGCTTTCTTCCATCATTTTAAGGAAAATACGGCCATAAGGACCCCCAGGCAGGTATTCTCCAATCTCTCTGCCAATAATGTCATGAGGCGGGGTCAGCCGGTAATCATATGGAGCCTTGTTCCAGATCAGAATATGCCGGTAGCTGACCCCGGGATAGAATGTGAATTCAGGTGTGCCCAGTCTTTTATTTACTTCTTCCATGAGTATCCTGGCTTCAGCTGAGGTTATCTCATCGGCGCTGTGATCCAGCATTGTTTTCTTCCCGTAAGGTTCATCCTCAGATAATGTGACAACATTTGTGCGGAAAGCCACATCATCATCAGCCAGCTCTATCCCGATACTGACGGCCTCAAAGGGCGAACGGCCGGTATAATATACTGCAGGGTCATAGCCCATAACTGCCAGGTTGGCGGTATCGCTGCCGGGAGTCATTCCCGTAGGAATTGTCAGGACCATCCCGACCTCTCCGTAAGCAGCCAGCCGGTCAATCTCCGGCTTGAAAGCAGCCTGCGCGGGAGTCTTGCCCCCCAGTTCGGCAATAGGGTAGTCGGCCATTCCATCGGCCAGAATGACTACGTATTTCATACTAACACTCCTTAACCCCGTTCAAAAAACTTACCCGTATCTTGGCTATTATAGCATATCTAAGTTAAACTTTTAACTAACTTAAGCAAAGTATTCTAATTTTTGACAGAAATACTTCTTTCATTTCGTTATAAAAAGATTATTTGTTTTGGCACCAAATTCTGACACCTTTTTACATAGTAAGTGTGCTATTTTGGTGTTATATCGGGATAGGTGTTTGAAGGAAGGTTTTAAAGTTGCATCGGCGCATAAGTTGGAGAAAAGCGCACTATATTATTCCGGTTCCTCTTGCAATACTGGCTTTTTTCCTTAATTCGGCGGTATGGCCGTCGTATCCCTATGAGATCCATTTTATTATGGAAGCACCATGTATCGCCATAGGCGGGATGATTTTTTTTCTGACCTGGTTCTCCTATGATAACATACCGGGATCCTATCGCCTTCTGGGTTTTTCTTACCTGATCACCAGTTTCCTGTATGTGGTTCATACCGGTACATACCCCAGCTATAGCGCTGAAAACAATACCGCCCAGGCTTTATTAATGGCAGGCCGGTTTATCGAGGCCTTGGCATTTTTTACTTTTGCTTTTCGTATAAACCTGCGGCTAAAGAAAACAGCCGCCTTATTGCTGTCGGTCCTTATTGGAGGGGCAATAACCTACATAATAATTCACTTTCATTC
>JAQTUD010000115.1 GCA_028710405.1 Candidatus Omnitrophota bacterium | reverse complement strand
CTAAGATCCTGGTGATCGGCGACCTGATTCTAGACGAGTATATCTGGGGTGAGGTCGAGAGGATTTCTCCGGAGGCGCCGGTGCCGGTAGTCTGGGCGAAAAAAAGAACCTTTGTCCCGGGCGGAGCCGCCAATGTGGCGAATAATATTTGTGCCCTGGATGCCAAGGTCTGGTTATTGGGGGTCACTGGAAGTGATAAAAACTCCGAAATCTTGCGCAACGAACTTAAGAAACGCGGAATAAATACCCGGGCAGTATTTACCGAGCCCAACCGTCATACTACGGTCAAGAGTCGTATCGTAGCAGGGCATCAGCAGGTGGTGCGGGTGGATTGGGAGCATACCGATTCGCTACCTAAAAATCTTAATCAGAAGATCGCTACCTTTATTGAAAAAAACATTAATGGCTTTGATGCCGTGATTATTGAGGATTACGGTAAGGGCGTGGTGAATGCCCATCTCTTGGAGGAGTTATTGGATATCACCCGGGGCAATAAAAAGATTATTACGGTTGACCCCAAGGAGGAAAACTTCCAGTATTACCGCGGGGTTACCTCTATTACCCCCAATCGCAGGGAATTAGAGAACGCCATCCGTAATCTCAAAATTAGAGATACTACTAATCGCTTCCGGGTGCATAGCGATAAAATATTGCAAGACAAGGATATTGAGCTGGCAGCCCGCGAGATTATCAAATACCTATCCTTAGAATCTTTATTAGTAACCCTCGGCGAGCAGGGGATGCGGCTTTTTGAAAAGAGCGGCCGCGTCACGCATATTCCGACGGTAGCCCAGGAGGTTTTTGATGTTTCCGGCGCAGGGGATACAGTGATTTCCTGTTTTACTCTGGCGCTCTCCTGTGGAGCTTCGCAGTTAGAGGCTGCGCACCTTGCTAATTTTGCCGCTGGCATTGTGGTAAGCAAACTCGGCACGGCAGTAACTAACAGGAAGGAATTATTGGCTAAGATTCAGGGAGCTTAATTTATCAGGACAGGATGATGAATGTTATCGGCGTAATCCCGGCAAGATATTCTTCCACCAGATTCAACGGTAAGGTTCTGGCAGACCTTTTAGGCAAGACGATGCTCGAGCATGTCTGGGGGCGGGCCAGAGAGTCCCGGCTCCTAGACGATTTAATTATTGCCTGTGACGACGAGAAGGTTGCTGAAATAGCCAGCGAATTCGGCGCCAAGACCATTATGACTGCCAAGGCCCATGCCTCAGGCACCGACAGGATCTCTGAGATTATCAACCCCTTAGATGTTAAGATTGTGATTAATATCCAGGCAGATGAGCCCTTGATCCATCCTACTATGATTGACAGCGTAGCCCAGGCCTTGCTGGACGATAGAACCTTGTCCATGGCGACTTTAATGCGCCGGATAGAAGACCCTCATCTTATAAATGACCCGCACCTGGTCAAGGTGGTAGTGGATAAAAATAATTTTGCGTTATATTTTTCCCGCGCCCCCTTTCCTTTTTTAGCTCCTAATTCCGAGGTCAAAGAGCCAATTTATTACAAACATATCGGCTTATACGGTTACACCAAGGATTTCCTTTTTATCTATAAGAACCTGCCGGTTTCTAAATTAGAAGGGATTGAGAAGCTTGAGCAGCTCAGGGTGCTGGAGGAAGGATACCGCATTAAGGTTATTGAGACTAAATACGACACCATCGGGGTGGATACCCCCGAAGATTTAGAGAAGGTCAAGCAGTATTTAGCCAGCCAGAAGGGATAAAATGCGTACTGTAAGAATAGGGAATATCAAGATCGGTTCGGGGAATCCTTTGGTTTTAATTGCCGGGCCCTGCGTGATCGAATCCGAGCGCATGAGCTTGGAGGTAGCTCATAAGATCAAGGATATTACGCATAAGTTAAAGGTTCCTTTTATTTTTAAATCTAGTTTTGATAAGGCTAACCGTTTATCGATCGATTCTTACCGCGGGCCGGGCTTCAAAATCGGGCTGGATATTTTAAAAAAGGTTAAGGATAAGGTTAAGGTTCCGATCTTAAGCGATATCCATTGCCAGAAAGAGATCAAGGAGGCAGCCGAGGTGCTGGATATTATTCAGATCCCGGCGTTTTTATGCCGCCAGACCGATATTGTGGTAGCGGCAGCCCAGACCCGCAAGGTAGTTAATATTAAAAAGGGGCAGTTCCTGGCACCCTGGGATGTGATGCCGATCGTGCGCAAGATCGAATCCACCGGCAACCGCAGGATTCTTATTACCGAGCGCGGGGTATCTTTTGGTTACAATAACCTGGTTTCGGATCTGCGGGCTCTTAAGATTATACGCGACTGCGGGTATCCCGTGATCTATGACGCCACCCATAGCGTGCAGCTTCCCGCAGGTAAGGGGGGATGCTCCAGCGGGCAGCGGGAATTTGTGGGGCCTCTTTCGCGGGCAGCAGCAGCCTTTGGCTGCGACGGTTTATTCCTGGAGGTGCATCCGGATCCGGACAACGCTCCCTGCGACGGCCCGAATATGATTAATCTTGCGGACCTGGAAAAACTCTTAAAGCAGATTAAAAGGATAGAAGGTGTCTTATGGCGATAAATGTAATTAAGCGTGCCAAGGAAGTCCTCGACATCGAGGCTAAGGCAATAAGCGGCTTAAAGAAGAGTATCAACCGTGATTTCCGCAAGGC
>JAQTUD010000114.1 GCA_028710405.1 Candidatus Omnitrophota bacterium | reverse complement strand
ATGAACAGCTGTTGTCCGAGGCCGCTGACCCTTTAATTTTAGCCCAGGCCTACATAGGCAGGGCAGACGCTTTTTATAATTTAGCGGATTACGCAGAGGCATCCCGGGCATACCAGGAGTCATTATCTAAAGTGGGGCTCAAAGGCCTTTCCGGACAGGTAACCGATAAATTATATTATAATTTGAGCTGGTCCTTGTTAAAGCAGGGAGACCTTAAAGCGGCCATCAAAGCGTTCCAAAAGGTTGCCGATACCAGCACTGATACGCAGCTTAAAATAAGCAGCCTCTGCCAGATAGGGGATATCTACCAGGAGATAAGTGATTATAAAAAGGCGAAAGAAGCCTACCAGGCGGTATTAAGGGCTTATCCGGATGCTTCCTATAGCGATTATGCCCAGTATCAATTAGGCGCGGTATATTTAAAAGATGCTCAATATGATGAGGCGGCCTTAGCCCTCACTGACCTGGAGAAGAAATTTCCTGCCTCTAGTCTGCTGGATGAAGCTGCCTATACCCTGGGTTTGGCTTATTTTAAAAAAGAGGATTATAATGCCTGTAAAGATACCCTCAGGAGATTCTACGCTGAGTTTAAAAACAGCAGTTTAAGGCCCAGGGCGCTTTACCTCCTGGGGGACTGCCTCTATAACCTTGAGGATTATGCAGGAGCAATACAGGCTTTTAAGGAAGTTGCCAAAGCCTCCGGCCAGGATATGGAACTGGCGCAAAAAGCCGAATATGAAGTAGCGGATTGTTTTTATCAATCCGGGGAAGAAGAAGAGGCCCTGAAGAGGTTTAAGGCCTTGCGTTCCAAATATCCTGGTAGTAACCTTACCCCTGAGATTATCTGGTGGCTGGGCAGGTATTATTACCAGCATAACGAGCCGGACCTGGCAGGCAGGTATTTCCTCTCGCTGGTCCAGGATTTTCCTAAAAGCGATTTATCAGCCGATGCCTATTATGCCTTGGGTTTGATTCTCGCTGAAGGCGGCCAGCCGCAAGAAGCCCTGGATGATTTTAAAAAGGCCCTGGATTTAAACAAACCCGATGTCAGATCCAAGGCAGCGGTTGCGATGGCCGGAATATTTTTTAAAACAGGCGATTACGATAGCAGCCTGGATTATTACCGTAAGGGCCTGGAAGGAGCTGCTGCGCAGGATTCAGCCGGCATCCACCTTAAAATAGCCGAGATCCTGGAGACTAAAGGTAAGCCGGAGGAGGCAATCAAAGAATATCTTGAGGCAGTCAGATTATCCGGGGGAGAGGATAATCTGACCGTAAACGCCCTGCTCAGGTTAGGCCAGATCTATGAAGATGGAGGGAACGTTACGGAAGCGCTCAATACCTATAATAGGATAGTCAAGATGAACGTCCAGCAATCTAAATATGCCGAGGAGCGGATGAGCCGGATTAAGGATAAAGGCAGATAAAAACAGTTGACATAAGGTGTATTTCTTATAAAATAAAATCCTGGAGGAGAAAATGATTACAGAAATCGGTATAGTTGCCGGAGATATCTGGCACTTCCTGGATCAACACGGAGAAGCTACCTTAACCGAATTGACTAAGGGCATAGATAAATCCCGCGATAATGTCCTTATGAGCCTGGGTTGGCTCGCCAGGGAAGGCCATGTGCTCCTGCGGCTGGCAGGTGATGAGTACCGGATATCCTTAAGGAAAGATGCTTAAGCGTAATACGGCTAGAAAAGGAGTTATCTTACTTATAGTTTTAGCTACGCTGCTAGTCGTTATTATTTTAGCCGGAGTTATACTCAGTATTGTTACTAACCAAACCCGCCTGACCACCCATCAGGTAGGCCGGATCAAAGCTTATTATGCCGGTAAGGGTATGATGAATTATACCCTGGATATGCTCAGGAAGGGAACCTGGGCTGCCCACGCCACCGATAAAAGATACGCCTGCCATGGTGATTGCACTGCTTTAGGCGTTCCTTCTCCCACTTATACTATACCTGCCGACACCGATATCCCCTATAATATCCTGGTCACTATTTATCCCTTGAACCAGTTGGATATAAATAATATAGCCTATCCTCTATTAAACGGCAAGGTTACGCAGCTAAATGTAAAGGTTGACTATAGCTACACTCCAGGTTAATCCGCAGGCTGTTCCGCACTACTTTTTTCGGTAAGTCTATTATAATCTAAGTAAATCTATTATAATCACCTTAGCTTCCAAATTGATTTTTTCCGACGCTATCCGCTACCTTTCCGGTAAGTCTAGGTAAGTCTATATAAAAAAACACTTGACAAGATAAGACTTTTATGTTTTAATTGAGTCCATTGTTATTTATAGTAGTTTAAGGAAGAACTATGACCAGATTGATAGATATTGATGAATTAGCGGATTACCTGAAGCTTAAGAAGCAGACCATCTATAATTGGTTAAGCCAGGGTAAAATCTCCGGGATCAAGGTAGGAGGCGTCTGGAGGTTTGACCGCAAAGATGTGGATAACTGGCTGCAAAGCAGTAAGCGTATGCCCAGGACAGGGGTAAACCAATGAATGATTTAGGGATATATTTCGGGCCTAAGATTATTGATGTTTCAGAGGTCAGGGGGAAGAAGCTGGTCAGCAGCATCCAGATACCCTTTTCCGAGATTGGCGGCAATGAATTAGAGGAAAAGGTGCCTGCTGAGGTAAAATTAGCCGCTTCT
>JAQTUD010000039.1 GCA_028710405.1 Candidatus Omnitrophota bacterium | reverse complement strand
ATCTGGCGCATCTCTATCCTGGCGCGGAAGATCTTGGCCAGGTCCTTTACCAGTTCCCGAAAATCTACCCTGCCTTCGGCGGTAAAATAGAATATGATCTTCGCCCGGTCAAAAGAGTATTCGGCCTCAACCAGCTTCATCTGCAACTTATGCTCGGTGATCTTCTTTGCACAACTCGTAAAGGCCTCTTTAGATTTGTCCCTGTTATCTTTTATTTTCTTCAGGTCGTCGGCGCTGGCCGGACGGATGACCTTCTTGGGTTGTTCTTTATCTTTAGGGCAATTATTCTGGTTCAAGCCCGCCCCCGCGGAGACGACTTGCCCGTAATCCAATCCACGGTCATGTTCTATGATGACAAAATCCCCCTCTTTCAATTTCAGGCTGCCGGCATTATAAGGGTAGGCCTGCCCGGAATCCCTTAAGCGCACTAAAATCAATCCTTCCATATCTCTATCCCCAGATTATACAGCAATAATCTCGTATTGATGTTCTGTCTCGAATATAATATTGATTTTGATACCGCCTCCAATATCCGGTCTAATTCCAAGAAAGTAAAACGCCCCGTGGCCTTAAGTAAATCGTCCCTGCGGTCAAGATTAATGACCTCGGCGCCAGGAAGCCCTGCCTTTAATAAATAAATATCCCTGAACCAGCTGGCTAGCAGGTTTAGGGAATAACGCAACTCCTGGCGGTCCTCTGCCCTTATCGCCTGCAAGTCACCCTGGCACGAAGAAAGAAAGCTATCCAGGATCGCGTTCTTATCCTGTAATATATCGCCATCCTTTAATCTTGAGCCCCAGCCGGCTCTGCCTTCGGAGAAATAAGCCAAAAAGTGTGCCCTCTGGTCATCCATGCCAAAATCTTTTTTTAATAATTCTTCCATCCGCGCCCTGCCCAGCGCCGGAAAACGCATAGTCTTACATCTGGAAATTATCGTCTTAAATAATAAAGCGGGCTTGTCGGTTACCAGGATGATTAGGTTATCCGAAGGCGGCTCTTCCAGTATCTTTAAAAGGGCGTTGGCGGCAGAAGCAGTAAGATTGTGGGCCTGGTCAATGACAAAAACCTTCTGCCTGCCTTCGTAAGGCCTTAAGGCAAAATCCCTCTGCAGCTGCCGGATCTGTCCTATTTTTACCGCGTCTGTTGGGCCGGCGTCACCTTTATTGTCTTCCGGCACTGAATCCGAGAGCGCCTGAAAATCAATGATATGCACATCCGGGTGCTGGTTATTCTCTATCTTCAGGCAAGACGGGCACCTGTCACAGGAATCATCGCCCTCCTGGACGCAATTTATCGCCTTAGCCAATGTCTTGGCAGTTAATTTCTTACCCACGCCCTCCGGGCCGGTAAAAAGATAACTTCCTTTAAGGCGGCGTAAGCGGATACAATCTTTGAGCAGCCCTATAACCGCGTCCTGTCCGGTGATATCTTTAAATGACATATCTTTCTACGATCTTTCTGATCTTGTCCTGTGTGTCAAACTTATCTTTTTCTACCCTTACCACTTTTATCCTGGAAGGCTCTAATCCGGCTAAGGTAAGATAGCCTCTTCTTACGCGGTTATGATACGCCAAGGCCCTCTTCTCAATACGGTCGCAACACTCCAGGCGATGCTTGAGGCCTTTTTTGACCGGCAGGTCCAGAAAAATAGTCAGGTTAGGTTTGATCCCGGCGGTGGCGATATTACCGACGAGCTTGATATCTTTGATATCCATCCCCAGGCCGAACCCCTGATAAGCAAGCGTGGAATCAAGGAAGCGGTCACAGATAACTACTTTGCCTGAGCGGAGCGCGGGCTGGATTAATTCCTCCACCACCTGGGCACGGGCAGCCATATAAAGCAACATCTCGCATAAAGGTTTCATGCTGCCGTTCTTAGTATCCAAAAGGATCTTGCGGATCTTTTCGCTCACCGAGGTGCCACCTGGCTCGCGCAGATAAAGCACGCGCTTGCCTCTCTTCTTAAGATACTGATAGAGAAGATTAGACTGCGTGCTCTTACCACAGCCTTCCGAACCTTCAAATGTGATGAATTTACCTTTCATTTTCTACCATTTCGTAGGGGACATTTTCCGTGATTCAGTAGGGGACATTTTCCGTAGACATCTATTTAGAGCTATTTAGGAAAGTGTCCCCTAAACGTTACTAAACGTTCGCGTGTGCCGAGCCGCGTTCTCGCAGGAACGCTCGCTTTTCCCCAGCGTGGAAAAGCTCGCTCGGATCGGCTCCTCACTCTCACAGATTTCTATTATAGGGTGAACCGTGCCCGCTCGTCGCCTTTACGTCCTGCTCAAACCGCGGCTCGGCACCCGCCAATATATCTATAATTTTCTACGCCAAGTAAAGCCTGTTTTAGTATCGTCAATAATTATGCCGTACTTCTGGAGAATTTCCTTTCTTAATCTATCCGCGAGAGAATAATCTCCCCTTGCCCTTGCTTCCATGCGTTCATTAATCTTGGTTGCTTCTTCTCCAGATAATCCATTCTCAGCATAACCAATCAGCGAAAGACCAAAAATACGCTTAGTTATATCCATCAAAATACAAGCCGCTGAATCAATCTTGTCATAGTATGCTTTATCAGCTTTACCGGAATCGATAAATCTATATGTTTCGGTGACCAATTTAAAAAGATGCCCTAAAGCTTTGGGCGTATTAAAGTCGTCTTCCATCGCATCAGTAAAACCATTAATATTTGCATCAATGAAATCAACGTTCTTTAGATTTTCATTAGTCTTAACCATTTTCATTTCAGTAACTTTCTGCAAAAATATTTCTAATTTCTGAATAGCTACTTTAGCCTCTTCAATCTTTGATTCATTGTAATCTATAGGGTGAGAATAATGAGCACTTAGAAAAAACATTTTTAATAAGTTTGTATTACGGTACTTATTCATAAAATCTTTTATGGTAACGAAATTTCCAAGAGACTTAGACATCTTTTGATTATTAATCGTAAGCAATCCCCCGTGCATCCAGTACTTGGCAAAGGGTTTGCCGGTCAATGCCTCGGCCTGGGCGATTTCGTTCTCGTGGTGCGGAAAAATCAAATCCCTTCCTCCTGCATGAATATCCAAAGTATCGGTCTTGAGAAATTTACGGCTCATTACCGAACACTCTATATGCCAACCTGGCCTTCCCTTTGACCACGGGCTATCCCAGAAAGGCTCATTTTCTTTGGATTTCTTCCACAAAGCAAAATCCAACGGATCGGATTTATGTTCCGTAGGCTCAATACGCACACCGGTCTCCATCTTATCTATAGACTGGCCGGATAATTTTCCGTATTCACTGAATTTCCTGACGTTAAAATAGACATCACCACCTGCTTCGTAAGCATAACCTTTGTCTATCAGGCCTTGGATGTGCTGGATCATTTCGGGGATATTCTGGGTGGCGCGGGGTTCGACGTCGGCTTTATCTATGCCTAAGCCTTTTAAGTCTTCATAATAGCTGGCGATATATTTATCCACTAATTCATTCCAGCTAACCTTAAGTTCATTGGCGCGGTTGATAATCTTATCATCTATATCGGTGATATTGCGTACAAAATTAACCTGAAAGCCCCGGTATTTAAGATAGCGCCTGATGACATCAAAAATATATAAACTACGGGCATGGCCAATATGGCTTTCGTCATAGACCGTGACCCCGCAAGTATACATATTTACTATAGGGGGATTAATAGGCTCAAAAATTTCTTTTTTACCTGTCAACGAATTATGTATGTGGATTGGATTATTCATAGTAGTAACAATCAGTAGCGGGTGACGAGGCGCGATTCGAGCAGGACGTAAAGGCGACGAGCGGGCACGGTTCGCCATATTCCAGGAGTGTGCGAGAGCGACGCAGCCGACCCGAGCGAAGCCCCGCCACGCTGGGGCACAGGCGAGCGTCCCCGCGAAAAATACCCAAGACAGGACCTACTAAAATCATGAATATTTATTTATTTTCTAGATCTTTAATACGTTTCTCTAATTCTTCTATGGACTGCATGATCGGGTCAAGCACATGGATATGGTCTAAGCTGACATCGATCTTCTTACCATCCTGCTTGGTGATCCTACCCGGAACGCCCACCACGGTAGAATTAGCCGGCACATCCTTGATCACTACCGCGTTTGCCCCGATATAAGAATTATCTCCTATGGTGATATCACCCAAGACCTTGGCGCCGCCACCGATGACCACATTACTACCGATAGTCGGATGCCGCTTACCTTTGGTAATCCCGGTCCCTCCCAGGGTCACCCCCTGGTAGATAAGCACATCATCGCCGATGATCGCGGTCTCTCCGATGACTACCCCCATCCCATGGTCAATAAATAACCTCTTGCCAATCCTGGCCCCGGGATGGATCTCAATCCCGGTCATCCAGCGGGATGCCTGGCTCAAGAGGCGCGCCAGAAAGAAAAGCCGCGCCCGATAGAGAAAATGCGTGATACGATAAGTGATTAAAGCATGCAGACCCTGGTATAAAATGAGTATTTCCAAAAAGCTCTTTGCGGCAGGATCCTTCTTCTGGGCGGCCTTAATCTCGCCGTAAAAGAATATTGAAATAAGAATTATCTTTAAGGTAACGAGTGCGGCCAAAATCAATAATATATTCAAAAGGCAAGACATTTCTCTCTCCTTTTTTACTCTTCTACTTTCCTACTGTTTTTTACTTATTCAAAATTACTACTGCGTAACAGGCGATAGCCTCTTTTTTCCCTACTTCCCCCAACCCCTCATTGGTCTTGGCTTTTATATTCACCGCTTCCTCTTTGATCATCAGGGCGGCGGCGATCTTCTCTTTGATCTGTTTCTTAAAAGGCGCCAGCGCCGGTTCCTGGGCGATAATTACGGCGTCTATGTTGCCTATCTGAAAACCTTTATCTTGGACCAATCCCGCGGTTATCTTTAATAATTCCACGCTGGAAATACCCAGATAACGAGAATCGGTATCCGGAAAACATTCGCCTATGTCGGCTTCCCCCGCCGCTCCCAATATCGCGTCGCATATCGCGTGCAGGAGCACGTCGGCGTCTGAATGCCCCAAGAGGCCCTTTATATAAGGCACCTCTACCCCGCCGATAATCAACTTGCGCCCCTGTGTCAGGCGGTGAATATCATAACCTATGCCTATTTTGCTCTGCATCGGGCTATCTGGCTGGCTTGCGCCAGGTCCTCGGAAGTAGTAATTTTAATATTACTATAAGCGCCCATCACCACTTTTACTCTTGAGCCTGATTTCTCTACCAATGCCGCGTCATCGGTAACATCGGTATTGCCGAATCTTTCATAAGCCCTAAAGATCAGGTCTTTCCTGAAAACCTGCGGCGTCTGTATCTCCCAAAGGCCGCTCCTGTCTAATGTTTTTTCTACCAAGCAATTACTGGTGACCTGGCGACTTGGCGACCTGGCGACTTTCTTAATCGTTGACGTCACCGGCACCCCCGCGATAGCCGCGCCGTATCTTATAGCTTCTTTTATCGCCGCGGTTATGAGCTCTTCGCCAACAAAAGGCCGGGCGCCATCATGTATTAGAACCAGATCCGCGCGTTCATTTACCGCCCTCAAGCCGTTATATACCGAATCCTGCCTGCGCCGGCCGCCGATGACTAAACCCGATACTTTTGGTATGCGGTATTTCTTGATTATCCTGGCCACGCCATCTTTTATTCCGGCATTGACTACTAAAACAATTTCTTTGATTTGAGAATGGCCACTTAATGTTTTTAAGGAATAATATATTACCGGAAGCGCGTTTATCTTTGCCAGCGGCTTAGCAAGAGGGCCTGTAAACCTCTTTCCCTTGCCTGCCGCCACAATTATCGCGCTGATATATCTCATCTCTCCATCTTGGTAAAGATCATTCTTCCGGCCTGGGTCTGCAAGACCGAGGTTACCGCCACCTTTACCTCCTGGCCGATCATCTTACGCGCGTCTTCCACGACTACCATCGTGCCGTCATCCAAATAACCTATGGCCTGGTTATGCTCCTTGCCTTCCTTCATTAATTTTATCCGCATCTGCTCTCCGGGGAAGACCACCGGCTTTAAGGCATTGGCAAGTTCATTGATATTTAATACTCCGACCCCCTGTATGGTAGCCACGCGGTTTAAGTTAAAATCCACGGTCAATATCTTGGCCTCAATCAACTTGGCTAATTTCACTAACTTTGCGTCTACTTCCGGGATCTCGGGAAAATCCTCCTCAGAGAGCGCGATATCCAGGCCGCTATCTTCCTGAACAGTATGCAGCATCTCCAGGCCCCTTCTGCCCCTCTGGCGCTTTGTGGGATCAGTAGAGTCGGCGATCTGCTGCAATTCTTTAAGCACAAAACGGGGGATGATTATCTTGCCGCTTAAGAACCTGGTCTTACAAATATCCACTATCCTGCCGTCAATGATGACGCTGGTATCAAGCAGCACCGCGTCTTCCGACTTTCCCTGCTTGCGCAACCTGACATAAGGAATAATAATGTTGAATTCATCTTTACCGCGCAGGGCGATGACCATCCCCAGGTAACAGAATACCAGGGTAAGAGTAACCCTGATCAAGGAAAGCGTTCCCACGGAAATAGACGCCAGGCTAAAAGCATCACCTACTAACTTTGCCATGATCAGGCCAAATAGCAGACCAAATACGGCGCTGGAGAGCCCGCTTACCGATACTTTACGCATTCCGATCTCAGCGGCTATAATCACTAAAGATACTAAAAGACCGACTACAGCGCCCATCAGGCCGGAAGTCGGCTCCAAAGTAAGATAACCTATGATCGTACTCCCGAACAAGAAGAGGATCCGCACGGATAATATGTTCATTTATTTACCCCCTGTAAAATAAAGCCCAACGCTTCCTTTAAATTAGAAACCGGGATCAATTCTATCTCCCCTTTTTTATGATTTAAACTCTTATGATTATTTGCCGGTAATATACAATGCTTAAATCCTAATTTCTGGGCCTCGTTTATACGCAATGCCGCCTGTGAAATACTGCGCACCTCACCTGCCAGGCCCACCTCTCCCAAAACTACCGTATCCGCCAGGACCATCTGCTCACGGAACGCCGAAGCTACCGCCGCTGCCACTGCCAGGTCTGCTGCCGGATCTTCGACCTTGATCCCGCCGGCGATATTCAGGAAGATATCCTCCGCCTCCAGGCTCAGGCCTATCCTTTTTTCTAAAACAGCGATCAATAAGGCCAGACGGTTAAAATCAAAACCCTGCGAGCGGCGGCGCGCGTAACCAAAATTGGACCTGGCGACCAATGACTGGATCTCAACCAGTAACGGCCGCGTTCCTTCCAAAACACAAGAAACAACTGAACCGGAGACATCTTTAGGCCTTTGCGAAAGGAATATTTCAGAAGGGTTCCTGACTTCTTTAAGCCCCGCGGAATCCATTTCAAAGACCCCGATCTCATTAGTGGAGCCGAAACGGTTTTTTACTGCCCGTAATATCCGGTAAATTGAGAACCTGTCCCCCTCAAAGTAGAGCACGGTATCCACTATATGCTCAAGAACCCGGGGCCCGGCAAGCGTGCCTTCTTTGGTCACATGTCCTATAATAAAAACAGTTGTCCCGGTAGACTTGGCTAACTGCGTGAGTAAACCGGCGCACTCCCGGACCTGGCTGACGCTCCCGGGGGAAGAACTGATGGACGGCTCAAAGACTACCTGTATGGAATCAATAATTACCACTTTGGGCTTGATCGAACCAATATATTCTATGATCTGTGATAGATCGGTCTGATTTACAATATAAAGGCTATCCTGTGTCCCGGTGCCGCTTAAACGCTTGGCGCGTAACTTTGTCTGAGTGACTGATTCTTCCCCGCTGACATAAAGGACGGTCAGCCCCTGGCTTGCCAGTTGATTGGAAACCTGTAGTGATATCGTGGACTTGCCCACCCCGGGATCGCCTCCGATCAAAACCACCGAACCGCCGACTATCCCGCCTCCCAATACCCGGTCTAATTCCTCTATCCTGGTCTTGATACGGTCATGCTCCTGGAATTCCACATCTTTTAATAATACCGGGCCTTCTTTATAAAGAGAAATCCTCTCCTTTGCCTTGTTTGACGGTTGCGCGTAATCCTCCTCTACAAAAGAATTCCAGCTGTCGCAATCCGGGCACTTACCCAGCCATTTCGGGGACTGATAGCCGCAATTTTGACAGGCAAATACGGTTTTAACCTTCATTTCTTCTCTTTTGTCTTATGGAAAAGTTTCCAGGGGTTTTTTCTGATATCCGTGACCAAGGCTTCTAATTCGTTATAAAGCTTATCGTCATAGAGTAATTTTCCTACCGTGCCTTCGGCTTTATTTATCCTGACAATGCTCTCATCCACATTACCGGCTATATCCAAGGCCTTCCTGACTATCGTGTGCATCGGTATGGGATCAACCCCGGCCAGCGTATCCCCATTAGCCATACAATGGGCGTAATCCTGCCCCGGCATGATCTCAATATACTTTTCTCCCAATAGGCCCAGTGTATTTACCCATACGGTAGAATCAACCGGAATATTTATTTTTTCCCTTACCCAGCATACTACCTGGACCCTGGTCTTTACGTCTTTGATATCAAAGATAAGGTTTATCTTTTTTACTTCCCCCACGTCTATCCCGGAGAACCTTACCGGCGCCCCCAACTTCATGCCGTCGGCAAAATTGTAAGTAAAACTTACCTTGTACCCTGAAGCCCAGGTGCGAAAATTACCGATAGATAAGACAAAAACAGCTAAAATTACCAGCCCTATAAAGACAAAAATCCCGACTTTTAATTCTAATTTTGTTTTACCAAATCTCATTTTAAACCTCCATTATCTAAACCGCTCTAAGGTTTCAGTGATCGGGCCTTTCTCCAGGCCGTTAATAAACTGATGTACCACCGGGTGAGCGGTATTTTGTATTTCTTCAGGAGTGCCCTCGGCGATGATCTTGCCCTGGTACATCATCGCTATCCTGTCAGCCACCCTATAGGCGCTCTTCATATCGTGAGTTACTACGACCGAAGTAACTTTCAATTTATCGTGCAGGCTTTTAATCAGCTCGTTAATGCTGTCGGCAGTGATGGGATCGACCCCGGTAGTGGGCTCATCATAAAGTATGATCTGGGGTTTTATGCAGATGGCGCGCGCCAGGGCCACGCGTTTCTTCATCCCCCCGCTTAACTCAGAGGGCATTAGGCTGCCTATGCCGCAGAGGCCTACGTGGCATAAGGATTCCTCCACCCTCTCATCTAGTTCCCTGCGGCTGATATCATAGTGTTCTATCAGGCCAAAACCCACGTTCTCAGTCACATCCATAGAGTCAAAGAGCGCGCCTCCCTGAAAGACCATACTGATCTTCATACGCAGGGCACTTAATTCTTTCTGGATGAGAGTGCTGACATCTTTACCGTCCACGATCACCCGACCCTTATCCGGCTTAAGTAACCCTACGATATGTTTTAGCAATACGGATTTCCCGCATCCGGAGCGGCCGATGACGACATAGGTTTGCCCGGTATTAATATTCAGGCTTAAACCGTCTAAAACTTTGCGGCCGTTAAAAGATTTAAATAATTCCTTGATCTCGATCATGGGAAAATAAAATAAAATAGCGCGGTAAAGAAACAGTCCGCGGCAATGATCATAATAAAAGTAACGACCACCGATTTGGTAGTGGCCCGGCCCACACCCTCTGCTCCCCCCTCCACATTAAACCCCTGGTAACAGCTGACCAGGGCGATGATCATCCCGAAGAATATTGTTTTAAATAACCCGGTGAACAAGTCCTTGCTTAACAGGGCCTCAAAGGTCACCCTCAAATACATCCCGCTTGAGATCCCCAATTTATATACACAAATAAGATAACTGCCCATGATACCGATTATATCCGCGTAGAGGGTCAATATGGGAAGCATCATTGCCAGGGCCAAAAAACGCGGGACGACCAGGTACTTAACCGGGTTTGTGGCCATGGTCTCTAAAGCATCTATCTGCTCAGTGACCTGCATTGAGCCGAGCTCAGCGGTAATAGAGGCGCCCACCCTGCCTGCCACAACCAGAGCGGTAATCACCGGTCCTAATTCCCTGACTACCGAGAGCGCGACTAAGCTGGCGATATAGATCTCAGAGCCTATGCGTTGCATAAAGTAGGCGGTCTGCAGGGAGAAAATCAGCCCGATAAACAAAGCTACCAGTGAAACTATCGGCAGGCTGTCATAGCCGCTTTTTTGGGCATGCTCTAAAACATGGCCTTTCTTAAAAGGAGGAGTAAAGATCGCATAAATAGTCTGGGCAGTCAGGGTAGCTAACCCTCCCAGAAAATAGATAAACTTAATGATCCTCTCGCCCAAACTAATAAATATTTTATTCAGCATCATTCGAAAACCAGCTCCAGATTCTTAGCGGTTACTTTTATTACCGAGCCTTCTTTAAATTTCTTTGAAATGATCTCCTCTGCCAGCGGGTCCTCCAGGAACCTCTGAATAGTCCTCTTTAAAGGACGGGCGCCGAAAACCGGGTCAAAACCTTTATCAATAAGAAGATCTTTTGCCTCCTGAGTAATATCCAGAGTAATATTA
>JAQTUD010000038.1 GCA_028710405.1 Candidatus Omnitrophota bacterium | reverse complement strand
CCGGGCAACCATGTAAACTGACGGTTTTCTCCTCAGCTACCTGTCATCGTTGCCTTAAGGTAAAAAATGAGATAATGCCGCGGATAGAGAAGGAATTCGGCTCAAGGCTAAAAATAGAATACCGCGATATAGGGGATATGAATAATTACCTGCTCCTGTTGGCCTTGATAGAGGAGCACAAGGCCGCGATAAAGATAGACCTGCCTGTTTTTTATTCCGCGGGGAAATTTGTCACCGGGGATGGCCAGGTCAGGGATAATTTAATCGACCTTCTTTCGGATTGTGCCGGATTATCCACAAGAGAGCCGGCTCCCTCAGTAGACCTCTTAGAAAGGTTTAAGAGTTTTCGGCCGTTTGCTATCGCCGCCGCCGGCCTGGCCGACGGGATTAATCCCTGCGCCTTTACGGTGATAGTTTTCTTTATTTCTTTCCTTGCCCTGCAGGGCTACCGTAGGAGGGAGCTTCTATTAATCGGTTCTTCTTTTATCCTGGCGGTATTTTTGACCTATGTCCTGCTTGGGTTGGGGGTATTTGCTTTTCTCTTTCGTTTAAAAGGGGCCTGGATAGTAACCAAGGCGCTGAATATCTGCGTGGGGATCGCTAGCATTGCCTTGGGCGTCTTTTCGCTTTACGATCTTTTTAAATTCAGAAAAAGCGGCCAAACCGAAGCCCTGGCGTTACAGTTGCCCAAGGCGGTAAAAGACAGGATACATTATGTGGTCGGGTTTTTTTATCGTAAAGGAAAAAACGCGGATATCAAGCCAGGGGTATTGCGATTGGTGCTCAGTGCTTTTATTACCGGTTTTGTGGTTTCGCTCCTGGAGGCAGTGTGCACCGGCCAGCTTTATATCCCTACGATCGCCTTTATATTCAAGACTACTCCCCTGAAGCTGCAGGCAGGCGGGTATCTTATCTTTTATAATATTATGTTTATCCTGCCTTTGGCAGTCATATTTTCCTTCGCTATGCTGGGGGCTACTTCTGGGGATTTCTCCAAGTTCATGAAGCGGCACATGGTCCTGATAAAATTAATTTTAGCGGTGATATTTTTTGCTTTCGGATTATTCTTATTGCTGAGGGCCTGATGAGAAAAATAAGCCTTGTTTTAATGATCATTTTCGCCTGCTTTACCGGTTGTGCCGGGCAGGCCCAGGAACAAGCCGGCGATCCCTATACCTTTGATTTTGGGAAGGTAAAAGAAGGCCAGGTAATGGAACATAGTTTCATCTTGGTTAATAAGAGCGTCAAAGTCCTGAATATCAAAAATACCGGTACTTCCTGCGGCTGCACGGTTCTGGAAGTGGGAAAAAAGATCCTTAAACCGCAAGAGAGCGTGGTTATTAAGACCAAGTTTAATAGCAAAGGGTATTCCGGCCCCACCCTGCAGTATATTTATGTCTATACCGATGACCTTGACAATCCGCTGATCCGCTATATAATAAAGGCGGATGTGATAAAACAATAAATAACGTATTTACTTAAGACCCGGTTTTATCATTAGACCGGGTTTTGAATATTAAGGAGGGATAGCAATGTTTTCTCTTAAGCTCAGGATGTTCCTTTTGACCGCGCTTCTTTTTGCCATAGTCTACGCCATAGTCGTAATGATCGGCGCGCACTTAGGGATCACTAATTTCTACTTCTATATTGTTATTTCCCTGGTGATGATGCTTATTCAATATATGATCGGCCCCAAGCTTGTGGAGTGGAGCATGCGGGTAAAATATATCAAACGCGGAGATGATCCGAAGTTATTTCAGATGGTAGAGAGCCTGGCGATGCGCGCTAATATCCCCATGCCCAGGATAGGTATCGCTCAGATCCCGCTCCCTAATGCCTTTGCCTTTGGCAGGGGCCTGCGGGACGGCCGGGTATGCGTTACCGAGGGGATCATGAAACTGTTGAATGAAGAAGAATTGAGGGCGGTATTAGGCCATGAATTAAGCCACCTGAAGAATAGGGATGTATTGACCATCACCTTACTTTCGGTGATCCCGATGATCATGTATCGTATCGCCTGGAATTTCTTATTTTTTGGGCGCAGGCGCGACGAAAAAGGCGGAAGCACCGTTCTTATCGGCCTGGCCGCTTTTCTTTTCTATTTTATCACAAACCTCTTGGTGCTTTATGCCTCGCGTATCAGGGAATATTTCGCGGATAAAGGTTCTATACTCTTGGGGAATTCTCCGTCGGCGCTGGCATCAAGTTTATATAAGCTGGTCTATGGCTCTGCGCGCATGGATAAAGATTCCTTCCGGGAAGTAGAGGGCCTGAAGGCATTTTTTGTCAATGATCCCTCCCGCGCGGGCAGCGAGATCCGGGAACTAAGGCAATTGGACCTGGATAAGAACGGGACAATAGATGCATCTGAGCTGGAATTCTTAAGGGCAAAAAAGATCAACCCTTCTTTTGGCGACAGGCTCCTGGAGCTCTTGAGCACCCATCCGAATATGCTTAAGCGCATCAAACAACTCTCCGAATACAACAGAAGTTAAGCCGCGTTTCCTCTAGTCTTAGGGGACATTTTCCGCTTTCCTTGAAGGGGACACTTTCCTATGTAAATCTAGATATATTTCTACGGAAAGTGTCCCCTTCAGAGAGCATAGAAAAGTGTCCCCTTTTAGGCCTATTTGAGGGGTTTCTTTAATTGACATAACCTGAAATATCTTATATAATTATGAAACTATGGAATTAGATGAAATTATCGCGCAAAGGAAGGCGAAATTAGAGGCTTTAAAGGCTAAAGGTGTCCCTTTGTATGCCCAGGCGCCTGCCGGGCGCGTGGCTATCGCGGGGGTCCTGGCTGATTTTAAGGAGCTTGCGAAGGTCTGCCTGGCCGGCAGAATGACGGCTAAGCGCCTGCATGGCAAGGTCATTTTCGCGGATCTAAAGGACTCCACCGGTAGGATCCAGCTCTATTTTAAGTCTGATTTTATCGGCGCCCAGGCGTTTGAGATACTTAAGGAAGATATAGATATAGCGGATATCATCGCTATAAAAGGAGAGTTATTTAAGACGCACACTGGTGAACCTTCGGTAAAGGTAGAAGAGCTTATCATCCTGACCAAGAGCCTAATGCCTATTCCTGAGAAATGGCATGGCCTAAAAGATGTGGAGATCCGCTACCGCCAGCGCTACCTTGACCTTATTTCAAATGAAGAGGTAAAAAAGGTTTTTCTGCTACGTTCGCAGATCATTAAATCCATCAGGGATTTTCTGGATGGGCGGGGTTTTCAGGAAGTAGAGACCCCGATGATGCATAATATCGCCGGCGGCGCTGCCGGCAGGCCGTTTAAGACGCACCATAACGAATATGATATGGACCTGTATCTGCGCATCGCCCCGGAACTTTACCTCAAGCGTCTATTGGTGGGCGGCTTTGAGCGGGTCTATGAGATAAACCGTAGTTTCCGTAACGAGGGCGTATCCACCCGTCATAACCCTGAATTTACCATGCTTGAGGTTTATCAGGCTTATGCCGACTATGAAGATATGATGAATCTGGTCCAGGATCTGATCACTACGGCAGCAGCCCAGGCTGGGTTAAAAGAGGAATTAGATTATCAGGGTAAGATCATTAATCTAAGCACGCCCTGGAAGAGAGTTTCTTTTGCCGGGCTGGTAAAGGATAAATTCGCTATCTCGCCTGAGGACCAGGCAGAGGAGATGTTAAAGAAACTGCAGGCCAAGGGGTTCGCGCAAGGGGCGACAAAGCTGACCCGTTCCCAGGTGGGCAAGATCATTGAAGATTCACTGGAAAAAGAGATGAGCACTAATCCGGTTTTTGTCACCGATTATTTCACCAGTTTATGCCCGCTGGCTAAGGCTAAAAGAGATAACCCTTTGATCTCCGAGAGGTTTGAGCTCTATATCGCGGGTATGGAGGTCGCCAATGCCTATTCGGAATTAAATGACCCCACGGAGCAGAGGGAGCGTTTTCAGGAAGAGATAAAAGACCTGGGCGCCGCCGAGAACAAAGGATTGGATGATGATTATGTCTTAGCGCTCCAGCATGGTATGCCGCCGGCAGGGGGCTTGGGGGTAGGCATAGACAGGCTGGTAATGCTGCTTTGTAACCAGCCATCAATACGGGATGTCATTTTATTTCCGTTGTTAAGAACGCAAGGGCAATAAGTCAAATGTTAACCGAGCTCTGGCTGAGCCAGCGTTATTTGAGGACCGGAAACAAAGAGAAGATCATCTCCCTGACCGCGGTTATTTCCATGTTGGGTATAGCCATCGGGGTGCTGGTCTTGATCGTAGTAATTTCGGTGATGAGTGGTTTTGATAATTACCTGGAAGATAAGATGACCGGGACCAATTCCGACCTATTCTTAGAGTCTTATTCCGGTTTTAGCCAGCCTTACCAGTTGATAGAGAAATTAAATAATATCCCTCTGGTACGCGCCTCCAGCCCTTTCATCGCCGGGCAGGCATTTATAAAGACCGGGGATAAGTCGGTAGTCAGTGCCGAACTCCACGGTATTGACCCGGTATTGCAGCCTAAGGTCAGCAAGATGGGCGAGTATATCAAAGAGGGGAGCCTGAATATAGAAGGCAGCCAGGTGGTAATGGGGGAGGAGCTGGCTTTAAGGCTGGGCCTGCGTTTAGGCGATACTATCGGGCTAATCTCTCCGGTGACTTTAAAGAAGACGGATTTTTCTCTTCGGGGCATCTTTAATAGCGGTATGTATTCTTATGACAGCAGTCTGATCCTGACCAGCCTGCCGGCAGCGCAGGATTTTTTTAAAACCCCGCCGGGTATGGTTACCGGCATAAGTGTCAAGACAAGCGATGTTTTCCGCGCCCGGGAAGTAAAAGAAAAGATATATGCTACCCTGGGCAACACCGGAGGCTATCAGGTTTTGACTTGGGAGGATGCCAACCGGAATTTTCTGCAGGCCCTGAAATTAGAGAAGACGGTGATGTTTATCGTGGTTACTATGACCACAGTAGTCGCTGCCTTCGGCATCATCGGGGCGCTGGTTATGTCGGTGATGAACAAAGTAAAAGATATCGGCATATTAAGGTCGGTTGGCGCCAATACCGCGACGGTAGTGCAGGTATTTGTCTATCAGGGGCTGATCATCGGTGTTTCCGGAATAACCCTGGGATTATTCGGCGGGCTGGGCCTGGCGCGTTATCTGAATAAGGTAGTAGATTTTATTTCCGGGATTATCGGCAGGAGCCTGATACCTCGGGATATATATTATTTTGATCGTATCCCCACCAGGATCAACCCTGGTGACGTTATGACGATAATCTCCTGCGCCCTTGCGATAACTTTATTGGCCAGTATCTATCCGGCTCTTTATGCCTCGCGTATAAATCCCAGTGAGGCGTTAAGGCATGAATAAAGATAAGATCAGCGCCCGGGGGGTCCGTAAGACTTATAAAAACGCAAGCCGGCTGGATGTGCTAAAGGATATTGATCTTAATATAAAGCCCGGGGAATTCGTTGCTATACAGGGGCCTTCGGGGGCGGGTAAATCCACGCTCCTGCATATCCTGGGCGGGCTGGACTCCCCCACGAGAGGGGAAGTCTTATTTGACGCGGTAGATATTTATAAATTAAAAGAAACGCAAAGGGCGGAGTTCAGGAATAAGAAGGTAGGTTTTGTTTTCCAGTTTTATCATCTTTTAGGCGAACTAAGCGCCCTGGAGAATGTGCTCTTGCCCGGGCTCCTAAAATCCTGGTGGGATAAAAAAGAGAGCCAGCGTTACGCGGCATCTTTATTGGATAAGCTCGGGCTTTCAGGCCGTCTTACGCATAGGCCCGGCCAGCTCTCCGGAGGAGAGCAGCAGCGCGTGGCCATCGCCCGGGCATTGATGAATAAGCCGCAGGTTCTGCTTTGCGATGAACCCACGGGGAATCTGGATTCTGAAAACGGGAATAATATTTTAAATTTTATCCGGCAGTTCAATAAAGAGGGGCATCTTACGGTGGTGATGGTTACGCATGATAAGGAGATCGCCTCTTCTGCCGATAGGATAGTGCATTTAAGAGATGGAATTATAGGGGAGTAAGAAAGTAGGAAAGTAAAAATCAGTAGGAAGGTCTAAAGGGGATACTTTCCGTCCACGCTGAAGGGGACACTTTCCTATGTATGTCTAGTTATATTACTACGGAAAGTGTCCCCAAAGCAGGGCGCAGGAAAGTGTCCCCTGAATGAATTAGGGAGGGTAAAAATGAAGATTTATATCAACGGTAAATTTTACGCTAAGGAAGACGCAAAGATTTCCGTGTTTGACCATGGTCTGCTTTATGGTGACGGCGTCTTTGAAGGGATCCGTTCCTATAACCGCGTGGTCTTTAAGCTTAAAGAGCACATCGAACGGCTCCTGGAATCGTCCAAAAGCATAATGTTAAAAGTGCCGCTCTCAAAAGAAGAGTTGATAAAGGCGGTAGTCCAGACGCTAAAAGAGAATAAGCTTGATGACGCTTATATCCGGTTAGTGGTGACAAGGGGCGCGGGGGATCTGGGGCTTGATCCGCGTAAATGCTCGGGTAATTCCACGATCATCATTATCGCCGATAAGATAGTGCTTTATCCGGATAAATTCTATAAGGATGGTTTGAAGATCATTACTGTGCCCACGGTGAGGAATCTGCCTGAGGCGCTTAATCCGCAGATAAAATCCCTGAACTATCTGAATAATATCCTGGCTAAGATCGAAGCGGTGAATGCCGGATTTGACGAGGCGATCATGCTGGATTCGTTAGGTTATGTGGCGGAGTGCACAGGAGATAATATCTTTATCGTCAAGAATGGCCATCTCTATACCCCTCCGCAATGCATGGGCAGCTTGCGTGGGATCACCCGGGATTCGGTTTTAGAGATCGCGCGCCAGAATAAGATCCTCGTGCATGAACACGTGGTCACCCGCCACGAAGTCTATATTTCGGATGAATGTTTCTTGACCGGCACGGCAGCCGAGATTATCCCGGTGGTGCAGGTGGATGGCCGCATGATCGGCTCCGGAAAACCGGGAAAGATGACCTTGAGCCTGATGAAGAAGTTTAAGGAGATGACTGCTAAAGACGGTGTGAAATATTAGTGTGTAAGTGTGTAAGTAAAGTCTGAGCGACGAAGGAGCCAGGCATGTTGTGCGATATTTGCGGTAAGAATCCGGCGACCGTGCATCTGACCGAGATTGTTGACGAGCAGATGAATGAACTGCATCTGTGCGAAGAGTGCGCCCGGCAGAAGAGCACGCAGATGGAGCAGCAATTTGGCTTAAGCGACCTTTTGGCGGGGATGGTGGATTTCGGTAAGGGCGGCGGCACTAAAGAAACAGAAACCTTACCTGAGATCAAATGCCCGGCCTGCGGATTAAGCTACAAGGATTTTAAAAAGTTAGGCCGCCTGGGGTGCGGGGAATGTTACCAGACTTTTAAAAAATACCTGGTCTCGCTTTTAAAGAGGATCCACGGCTCAAGCCAGCATGTGGGTAAGACTCCCTTTAAATCCGCTAAGGCGGTAGCTAAGAAAAAAAATGGCTTACAGGAATTACGCGATAAGCTCCAGAGGGCGATCGAAAGCGAGTCCTTTGAGGATGCGGCGGCTTTGCGCGATCAGATAAGGGAGCTGGAGAAGAAGGAGCAGAATGGAGCTAAATAGCCTGTTGAATCATCCCAGTGAATGGCTTAAAGGCACAGGCCCGCATTCGGATATTGTTATCTCCAGCCGCATACGCCTGGCAAGGAACCTGGCAAAATTTCCTTTTCCCCACTGGGCAAGTAAGAAACAAGGGGAAGAGGCCCTGGCGGCGATCGAAGAAGCGGTACGCAAAACAGATATACTCAAGAATACCGCTATCTTTCATCTGGCGGATCTGGATACCGTGGATAAACAATTATTGGTAGAGCGGCATCTTATGTCCATTGAGCACGCCCAGAAGACTAACCACAAGGCGGTGATCTTCGACGAGGCGGAGGTGATCGCGATCATGGTCAACGAAGAAGATCACCTGCGCATACAGGTGATACAGTCGGGTTTCAACCTTCTGGAGGCCTGGGGTATTATAAATAAAATTGACGACGGCTTGAGCAAGGAACTTCCTATTGCTTTTAGTTCTGAATGGGGATACTTGACTGCCTGCCCGACCAATACCGGAACGGGGATGCGCGGTTCAGTGATGCTGCATTTGCCGGCGTTGGTGATGATCCGGCAGATCGATAAGGTACTGGCTGCGATAGCAAAATTGAATTTTACCGCCCGCGGTTTATACGGCGAAGGCACACAGGCCAGCGGGAATTTCTTCCAGATCTCTAACCAGGTATCCTTAGGTCATAATGAAGATGAAGTGATCAACAGTATTAATAGTATTATCCGCCAGATCATCGAACAGGAGAGCCAGGCCAGGTCCATAATGCTTGCCCGCAGTAAAGAGATGCTGGAGGACAGGATCAACCGCAGCCTGGGGATTTTAAAGAGCGCGCATATTATCTCCAGCCAGGAAACCATAGAATTATTGTCTATGGTCAGGTTAGGATGCGACTTGGGGATGATCAAAGATATAAATATCAGCCGCGTAAATGAGCTGTTCATTATTACGCAGCCGGCGCATTTACAGAAGTTAGAGAATAAAAAATTATCTACGCAGGAAAGGGATATAAAACGCGCGGAATTAGTCAGGCAAAAACTGAGTCTATAATCGGGAGGAATTAATGTTCAACAGATTTACGGAGCGGGCAAGGAAAGTAATTATTTTAGCTAAGGAAGAAGCCAGGCGTTTTAATCATGATTATATCGGCACAGAACATATACTCTTGGGTTTGATCCGTGAGGGCGAGGGCGTGGCAGCGGCGGTATTGCAGAAGATGGGGGTCTCGCTGGAAAATATCCGCCTGGAGATAGAAAAATTAGTGCAGCCCGGGCCGACCACCCAGATCATCGGCGACATCCCTTTTACCCCGCGGGCAAAAAAAGCCCTGGAGCTGGCCGCGGAAGAGGCGCGTTCCTTGGGGCATAATTATATCGGCACCGAACACCTGCTCCTTGGCCTTATCCGCGAAGGAGAAGGTATTGCTTCTCAGGTATTATTAAACTTAGGCCTGGATTTAAATACTGTCAGGAGTGAAGTGATGGAACTCTTGGGTTCGGCATTACCGGGGTTTGGCTCAGGCGCCCAGCAGGCAAAGAGTAAGACTCCGGCCCTGGATGCCTTTGGCAGAGACCTGACCGCGTTGGCAAAAGAAAATAAACTTGACCCGGTCATTGGCAGGGTCATGGAAATTGAACGCGTGATCCAGATATTGAGCCGGCGCACCAAGAATAATCCGGTTTTATTAGGCGAGGCAGGCGTAGGCAAGACCGCTATTGTGGAGGGGTTGGCGCAGGCCATTGTCGTCGGGAATGTCCCGGAGGTATTAAAGAATAAGCGTATGATAGTCCTGGACCTGGCGCTAATGGTTGCCGGCACAAAATACAGGGGCCAGTTTGAAGAAAGGATCAAGGCGGTGATGGAGGAGATAAAGCGCTCTCAGGATGTGATCATCTTTATTGATGAGTTGCATACCTTGGTGGGCGCCGGGGCCGCCGAAGGCGCCATTGACGCCTCCAATATCTTAAAGCCCGCCCTTTCCCGCGGCGAGATACAATGTATCGGCGCCACGACTATGGATGAGTATAGAAAATATATTGAGAAGGACGCCGCGCTTGAACGCAGGTTCCAGACCATAATGGTAGAACCGCCCAGCGTAGCGCAGGCTATTGAGATACTAAAAGGTTTAAAAGACAGGTATGAGGCGCATCATCGCGTTGCCTTCCGGGATGACGCCCTGGAGGCGGCGGCGAAGTTATCCGACCGCTATATCTCAGGCAGGTTCCTGCCGGATAAGGCCATTGATTTAATTGATGAAGCCGGTTCTCGGGCGCGCCTGAATGTTTTGATCATTCCTCCGGAGCTCAAAGCCCTGGAAAGCAAAGTGGAATCGTTGCGTAAGGAAAAAGAAGCTTTTATTAAAAGCCAGGATTTTGAAAAAGCGGCTTCTTTAAGGGACCAGGAGAGAGTGGCGCGCCAGGAATTGGAAAAATATAATCATGAATGGTCGCAGGCCAAAGAGAAGATGCGTCCAGAGGTGACCGAAGAGGATATCGCCAAGATCGTTTCGCAGTGGACCGGGGTGCCGATATTCAGGTTAGAAGAGCGGGAGAGCGAGAAATTATTAAAGATAGAAGAAGAATTGCACAAGCGCGTGGTGGGCCAGGAAGAGGCGATTAAAACTATCGCCCATGCCGTCAGGCGTTCGCGCGCCGGCATCAAAGACCCCAAGAGGCCCATTGGTTCGTTTATTTTCTTAGGGCCTACGGGAGTGGGAAAGACCCTCTTGGCCCGCGCCCTGGCTGAATTTATGTTTGGCGATGAAGACGCCATCCTGCAGCTGGATATGTCGGAGTATATGGAGAAGTTTAATGTTTCGCGCTTGATCGGAGCGCCTCCGGGATACGTGGGTTATGAAGAAGGAGGGCAGCTTACCGAGAAAGTCAGGCGCAGGCCTTACTCGGTCATCCTTTTGGATGAAATTGAGAAGGCCCACCCGGATGTCTTTAACTTGCTATTGCAGGTATTTGAAGAAGGCCGGCTCACGGATAGCTTTGGCAGAAAAGTGGATTTTAAGAATACCATCTTGATCATGACCTCTAACGTCGGCGCGGAGTTAATACGTAAGACCGGGTCTTTAGGGTTTCAGACGCAGAAGGAAGGAGCCACCTATCAGGAGATGAAGGATAAACTCCTGGAAGAAGTAAAACATACTTTCAAGCCGGAATTCTTAAACCG
>JAQTUD010000037.1 GCA_028710405.1 Candidatus Omnitrophota bacterium | reverse complement strand
CCGAATTCTATTCCCACTATCCTGGCTGCCTTGGGCAAAAGGCTGGTATTAGTTAAACCAGGGATGGTATTTACCTCCAGGATATACGGCAGATTATTCTTATTCAATATCAGATCCACACGGGAACAACCCCGGCATCCAAGTAGTTTATGCGCCAAGAAGGCGGTATCCTTTATCCTTACGGAGATATCCGCTTCTAACTTGGCCGGAACTATGTACTCTGTCAGGCCGGGAGTATATTTCGCCTCATAATCAAAGAGCCTTTTTTTAGGCACTATCTCTATCGCCGGGAGTGCTTCCTGACCAAGTATGCCCACGGTCAACTCCCTGCCTTCTATGAATTCCTCAATGACTATCCTGTCATCAAATTGAAAAGCCGACTCTATCGCCCTGGCCAACCCTGGTTCTTTATCAATAATGGAGAGGCCGATACTTGAGCCATGGGTAGCCGGCTTGACGACCAGCGGCATTTTTAGTCCGGGCGCGGGCCTAAAACCCGAGCCATAAGAATCTTTCCTGAGCTCCTGATAACCGGGAATAAACAGGCCTGCCCTTGAAAAAATCTCGCGTGAAACAACTTTATCCATCGCCAACCTGCTGGCCTGGATTCCGGAACCGGTATAGGGCGTCCCTAAAGAATCAAGGACCTCCTGTATTTGGCCATCCTCTCCAAAACGGCCATGCAAGGCTATGAAAGCGCAATCTATGTCATGAGACCTTACTAAAGACCCGGCATCATTCTTGTTGTCGGTTTTTATATCAATAGCGACTGCCTTAATGCCTAAGCCGCATAATGCCGCGTAAACCGCCTGGCCGGATTTCAATGATATCTCCCTCTCCGAAGACGGCCCGCCCATCAATACGCCGACCTTACCAAATTGTTCTTTAGCTTCACCTAATCCCATATCTTTATTTCCGGTTCTAATACCACGCTGAACTTAACTTTGACTTTATTTTTTATCATTTCCATTAACTTCAATACATCCTTAGCGCGGGCATCGCCTTTGTTCAGGATGAAATTCGCGTGCCTGGATGAAACACAGGCCCCGCCTACGGATTTGCCTTTTAAACCGCATAAGTCTATCAATTTACCGGCGGAATTTCCCTGCGGGTTCCTAAAAACGCAACCGGCATTTGGCAAACTATTATCCTGATTAAGGCGGCGATATTCCAAATATTTTTTTATCTGCTCGGCTATCCGGGCCTTTGTCCCTTTAGCTAATTTAAGCGTTGCCCCAAGGATAATATATTCCGCTAAATTAGAATGGCGGTAGGAAAATTTCAAATTTTTCTTACGCAAAGTCCTGAATCTCCCGCTGGCATCTAATACCTCCACTTCCTGCGCCAATTCTCCGATACTGGCGCCCCAGGCCCCCGCATTCATCGCTAATGCCCCACCCAAGGTCCCGGGTATCCCTGCCAAGAACTCTAATCCTGACAAACCAAAACCCTGCGCCGACCTAATAAGTCCGGAAAGCATTAAGCCGCTGGCGGCGCTAAGAGAATTGCCTTTTCTATCTATCCTTTTAAAATACGGAGCGCTCAAGCGTATCACTGCCGCAGCCACGCCTTTGTCGCTGACCAAAAGATTACTCCCCGCCCCTATCAGGCGATACGGCATCCTGTCTTTCTTGAGCAGCTTAATCAATAATCTTAAGTCTCCGGCGTCTCTGGGTTCAATAAAAATTTTAGCCGTCCCGCCGATGTGAAAAGTCGTCTTGCCGGCAAGCGGTTCGTTTAATTTTACCCTACTTTTTATCAAGGCCCTCTGCCAATTCATCGCTTATTTTTGTAATATCGCCTGCGCCTAAGGTTATCACCACATCGCCTGCCCTCAAAATCTTATTCATCCCTGTCAAGATCTCTGACTTGGGTAAATACCGGACTTCTTTAGTGGGAAAATTTTTCTTGATCTCTTCACAGATAACTAAAGAAGTAACCCCTTCCAGAGGAGATTCGCTGGCGGCATAGATATCGGTGATGACTACATAATCCGTATCCTTAAAACAGCGCCCGAATTCCTCTTTAAGTAATTTTGTGCGGCTATAACGGTGCGGCTGGAATATGGCAACGACCCTCTTCTTCCCCAGGCCTTTCACCGCCTCCAGCGTGGCGCTGATCTCAGTAGGATGATGGGCGTAATCATCAATGACCAAAAATTCTTCCCGGTTAAATTTTATCTCCATACGCCGCCGCGCCCCCTTACAGCCGGCAAGCGCCTTTTTTATGACCTCAGTATCTATCCCCAACTCCAGGCCCAGGGCGATAACCGAGAGGGCGTTAGAGATATTATGCCGGCCGGCCAGGATAAGGCTAAACCTACCTATAAACTTATCCCTTACAAAACAATCAAATTCCGAATTTAAGCCATTTGCCAAGATGTTCTTAGCATAAATATCCGCGCCCTTATTAAGCCCGAAGAATACGCGCTTATTTTTATAATCCAGGGTGATCTTTTTTAGATTCGGGTCATCGGCGCAACAGAAGACGCATCCGTCTGTTGATGTCTGGGCCAAGAAATCACGGAAGGCCTGGACCTCCTTGTCAAATTCCTTATAATAATCCAGATGCTCCCTGTCTATATTAGTGATTATTGAATATTTCGGCCGGTAACATAAAAAAGATCCGTCGGATTCATCCGCCTCAGCCACGAAAAATTTCCCTTCCCCCCACTTAGCGTTAGAGCCTATATTCCTCAACACCCCGCCTATGGCTACTGTCGGCATTAACCCGGCCTCAAATAGTAAGCAGGAGACCAAAGAAGTGGTAGTAGTTTTACCGTGACTGCCGGATACGGTGATTACCGTCTTATCCCGCATCAACTCTGCCAGCGCTTCTGCCCGCCTGACTAGGGGTATGCCTTTACTTCTGGCCTCTCTGATCTCAGGGTTATCCTCTTTGATCGCCGTAGAATAAACTACCGCGCCTGCCCCCTCTATATTCTTGGGATTGTGTCCAATGAAGATGCGCGCCCCTTGCGTCTTAAGTTGATCGGTAATCTTATTTTCTTTAAGGTCGGAACCGCTTACCTTGCAACCGCTGCGCAGCAACAACTGCGCGATCCCGCTCATACCTATACCGCCTATACCCACCAGATGATAATGTTTATCCATTATTTATATGTTTCTTCCAGGCCTCTTCCAATTCCTGCAGGTTACTAAAAGGGTAAGCCGAAGATAGCGCCTTCTCCAGGTCTTTTTTATCCCTTAAGTCCTGGCAAAAAATAACAAAATTATCCCTGCCAAAACGCGTCATAAGGAAATCCACTATGTTAAAACTCTCCATGTAAAAAAGCTTGACCTTAAGATCTGCGTCTACCTGCCAGAGGCGGGGCTGAAAGCCCGCGAGATCTTTTAACCCCATAAAACTGCCTTCGGCGATCGCGTTCTTAATAAATATGCCCGACTGGGAAAATTTAATCTTCTGCTGATAACTGGCAACCCCTTCGTCAAGCCAGATGGGAACTCCGCGGTTATCCATCCCCACGAATTCCCGAAAGATAATATGCCCCATCTCATGCGGCAGGGTTAACTCCAGAAACCCCTGGGCATAGGGAAAGGACTTAATGGTCTTGGCCGCCGGCTGAGAAACTCCCCCTGACCATTCAGGCTGGCCGGTAGATGACACATAATCCTCTTTATTGTCATAGATATAGATCTTGGCCCGATCCTCCCAAAGCCAGAAATCATAACGCCTGAATCCTAAGTTATCGGCGATCTCATTATAATAAACTTCTGTTTTATCCCTGAGCTGTTTAATAAAATCATACGGGGCGTTTTTATAATAAACGATGACATGCGTATCCTTCTCCTGGCGCCATTCGTCCTGGGCCCTGGCTAAAGAAGATATACAAAAAACGAATAATATTAAAGATAAAAAGATATTTTTTTTCATCCTTTAGAGCGATCCTAGCGATAAGGCTTCATCAGCCAGCGCGCTGGCGGCGTTTATACGGCCAAAGACGCCGTAAGCCAGGCGCATATCTTTTAGCCTCTGGGGCTGGCGGTAAAAACCCTCTATCTGGTCTTTTAATAAATTGCCGTTTAATTTGGCGTCGTCAATGATAAAGGCGCATCCTGCGTTTTCTAAAACCCCGGCATTGGCAGACTGATGTCTCCAGGCAAATGGATATGGTATAATTATCGCCGGCAGGCCGAAATTTACCAGCTCCGCTATTGTGCTGGCCCCTCCCCGGCAGAGTGCCAGGCTAGAGACGCTATAAGCGTATTCTATCTCTTGGAAAAACGAAAAGACCTTTGCCTCTACATTAAAATTCCTGTAACCTCTCTCCAGGAAATCACGGTCGCTTGATCCGGCTATATGGATAACCCGCAGGTACCGGGGGTCTTTAAATTTGGAGATGGCGTCCAGGAAATTTATATTTATGTTATGGCTGCCGCTACTGCCCCCCATCACCAGGAGCGTGAATTTGTCACCGCTAAAACTAAAGTAATCTAAAGCCCGCTCTTTCTCTACCCTTTTTAACTGCCGGCGCAGCGGATTACCGGTGGTTATTATCTTATCCGGATCTATATCCAGGTAATCCCTGGTCTTATCAAATGATACCGCCACCCGATCGGCGAACTTTGCCAGGAGTTTATTAGCCGCACCCGGGAGCACATTCTGCTCGTGGATGAGCGTTTTTATCCTTAAGAGCCAGGCAAAAAATAAAACAGGCACAGAAGAAATGGTGCCAAAACCGACCACAAGGTCAGGCCTGAACCTGATTAACAGAATAAGGCTCTCTAAGGCACCATAAAAGAATTTAAAAAGAGCCAGAAGATTCTTGGGCTGAAGAGATAAACCCACCGGCACGATGGATATATACCCTATATCTAAACCACCGGATGATATCCTGTATTTCTTACTATTCCGCGGCAACAACAAGATCCGCTTTAGGTCCGCGGCCTTACCCTCTAAGGCATCCAGGAAACTTAACGCCGGGAAGATATGGCCCCCGCTTGAGCCGCTGACCGCCAATACTCTCATGGATATTCTCCGCTGCGGCTAATATTAAGCAGCAGCCCTAAGGCGAACATATCAAAAACTAAAGATGTCCCTCCGTAACTGATAAAAGGAAGCGGCAGGCCCTTTGTAGGTAGGATGCCGCAAGAGACCCCGATATTGATTATCGCCTTAAAAGATAACGCGCAAATCAACCCTAAAGCAAGAAAATACCCGAATTTGTCCGGGGAGTGTTTTATAATTTTTAACCCCCGCAGGATAAGGACCATAAATAATATTATTACCCCCAATGCCCCGATGAAACCCATCTCTTCCCCGATTATGGAAAATATGAAATCGGTATGTGCCGCCGGAAGGTAGAATAACTTCTGTTTGGAATGCCCCAGGCCGATACCGAATAAATGCCCTGAACCTAAGGCTATCTGCGACTGGATAATCTGAAAACCGCTTCCCTTAGGGTCTGCCCAAGGGTTTAAAAACGCCAGGATCCTGGCCCTGCGGTAAGGCACGCTGAATATTAGTATATAAAGCATGGGGATGCTTGCCAGCACGATGGATAAAAGATAGGATACATTTGTCCCGGCCACAAAAAGCATGATACAGACTACGGCGCAGAGTGCGATCACGCTGCCTAAGTCCGGTTGCGCCAGGATCAAAAGCGAAACTAACCCCAGGACGCACATCGGAGGAAGAAACCCGCGGAAGAAATCTTTGATCATTTTTTCTTTACGGGCGATATAATCGGCCGTATATACTATCACCGCCATGCTGGCTAACTCTGAAGGCTGGAAACTTATAAATTTAAAACGGAACCACCTGCGCGCCCCTGATACTTCCCTGCCTATCCCGGGGATCAATACCAACACCAATAGAAATATAGCAAATAACAAGAGCGGCTTGGCAAAGCGCCTTAACTTTACATAATGAAAACTCATCGCCACAAACATCAATAATACTCCTATGCCTAAGAAACTTAAATGTTTTTTCAAAAAGAAAAAGCTATCCTTATATCTCTCCCAGGCATATATCCCAGAAGCGCTATAGATCATCACGACACCTATGCAGATCAGGGTGACCGAAACTGTAAATAAACCTATCCTGATATTACGCGCCATTAGCTCTTTCTACCCTCCAGGGCATAAACCGCTTTCTTGAAACACTCTCCTCTTTCTTCATAATCAGCGAACATATCAAAACTGGAGCACATCGGAGAAAGTAGCACGCAATCCCCCGGCCTGGCTAAGGCATAACCCCTCTGTACCGCCTCCGGTAGTGTATCGGCCTCTTCCATGGATAAAGATCCCTTGAACGCGGACCTGATCTTCTCTTTTGCCTCTCCCAATAGAATTACCTCCCGCACTTTCTCCCGGGCCAATCCCAGGATCATACTGTAATCTACGCCTTTATCTCTACCACCGACGATCAGCACTATCGGCCGCTGCAGGTTTTTTAACGCCCAGAGGGTAGAATCCGCGGTAGTAGCCTTTGAATCATTGATAAATACTACATTATTTATCTCGGCGACCTGTTCCAGGCGGTGCTGGATCCCCTTGAACTCACCTACTACCTTATGAACAACATCCTGGCTGATGCCTAAAATAGAAGCAATAACCAAAAGCGCGGCAAGGTTCGGATTATTCTCTGGGTTGCCGGAAAAATACTTTATCTGGGCCTTGGTTTCTTTAGGCCACTCTTTAAATTCCGCCTGGAGCGCGTTTAAAACCAAGAAATCCCCCTCCTTTTGGTTCATGAATATGCGTTTCTTCGCCTCCAGATAATCCCCTAAACTTTTATAGCGATCCAGGTGATTGGCGCTGAAATTTAAAATTACGGCGATCTGCGGCCTGAACTTATCTATCTTCTCCAACTGGAAAGAACTTACCTCCAGGGAAATAAAATCCCTCTCCCTGATTTTTTCTATCTGGGCTGAAAAAGGATTACCTATATTGCCACAGACCCAAGCCTTTTTACCGGCTGCCTCCAGCATCCTGCCGATCAAGGTGGCCACCGTAGTCTTGCCGCAGGAACCGGTAACCGCGATCACCTTGGCCGGACAAAGGCTCCAGGCGACCTCGATCTCGCTTACTACCGGGATGCCTAAACTTCGCGCCCAGATAACTGGCTGCGAATCATCTGACAACCCCGGAGAGATAACCATAAGCTCGTTACCTTTTATAAACTCCCGGGTATGCCTGCCCAGCTCTAATTTTATATCTTTGGATTTAAGTTTTAAGGCGCTGACGCGTGTTGAATCATTATCGCTATTATCGGTCACAGAAACCTGCGCGCCGCGATCATAAAGCAGGTTCGCGCAGGCTAAGCCGCTCCTGGCCAATCCCACTACCACAACCTTCTTATTCTTAAAATGCTCTGTATTTATCATATTTAGCTTTTTACTCTCTTACTGTATTTTACTTTCCTACTGTCTTTTACTTTTCTATTTATTACCTTACTTTCAACGTAGCAATAGTCAAAAGCGCCAGCAGCACGGCAACGATCCAAAATCTGACGATCACTTTATTCTCCGGCCAACCCATGAATTGGAAATGATGATGCAGGGGCGCTATCTTAAATATGCGTTTTTTGGTGAAACGAAAAGACGCTACCTGCAAGATCACAGAGAGAGCCTCCAGGACAAATATTCCACCCACAATAGCCAGGAGCATTTCTTTCCTTATCAATAGCGCTACGGTACCTAACGCGCCCCCTAAGGCCAGGGACCCGACATCCCCCATAAAGATGGATGCCGGAAAACAATTAAACCAGAGAAATCCCAGGCCCGCTCCGAATATACTGGCGCAAAAGACCGTCAGTTCTCCTGAGCCCTTAATGTAGGGGATAAGCAGGTATTCACTGAACTTTATGTTTCCGGAAAGATAACTTAACACCGAAAATGCCAAAGCCACCATCACTACGATCCCTATCGCCAGGCCATCCAGGCCGTCGGTCAGATTTACCGCGTTAGAAGCCCCGGCAATAACCAAGATCACAAAGATAATGTATATACCGTCCAGATCCCTGGCAAAATCCTTAAAGAATGGTAGGTTGAGTTTTGTATTCTCAGGAAAATTCAAAAGCAGCAGGGTCCCCAATATCAACCCCAGCAGGATCTGACTGGTCAACTTGGCAGTCGCGGATAATCCCTTGGATTGCTTCTTGACTTGCTTAATATAATCGTCAATAAAGCCGGTTATGCCCAGCCAGATTGTGCTTAAAAGGACAATGAGTATATGGGGGTTAGACAGATCCGTCCATATAAGCGTGGAGAAGATGATTGCCAGGAGTATCAGGATCCCCCCCATTGTGGGAGTATCTTGTTTGGCGCGGTGTAATTCAGCAAGCCTGGCGCTATCCTGTTTCCTTATATTCTCCCCTACCTTAAGTCTCTTGATCGTCTTTATCACCCATGGCCCGAGGATAAGGCTGATGGAGAAGCTGGTTACCACCGCCAGGACGGCGCGGAAAGTAATGTAGCGGAAGATATTAAGAGCGGAAAAGGTATTGTGTAAGGAATATAATAAGTTATATAGCATTTCTGTTTTGCTTGTTTAGTCCGTCAAGAAAACTTCTTCCATCCTCATCCCGCGCGAACCCTTGACCAGCACGATATCATCTCTGTCCACGCGGACCCTCTCAAACAGCACCTCTTTGGCCTGGCGCGATGATCCACAGGAGAAGATATTGTTCCTGTCAAAGCCCGCTGACCCGGCTGCCTGAGCGGCTTTTCCGGAGAGCTCCCCTACGGTTATAAAGACATCACAGGATTCTATGATCTTTTTTCCCGCCTGCAGATGAAAAGATTCCGCCTCCTGGCCCAATTCCAACATATCCCCCATCATAAAGATCTTCCTACCCTTTATACGGATATCCCCTAAGGCCTCCAGCGCCTGCTCTAAAGAAAGGGGATTGGAATTGTAGGTGTCGTCAATGAACTTGATATTATCCTGTTCTATAAAACGGAACCTGCTCGGCGGAAATTCAAAACTAGATAGCCTACGCGTTATATCATTATAGCTCATCCCGAAAAGGCGCGCGGTGGCTATGGCGATCAAGGCATTATAAACATTATGCCGGCCATAGGTCTTTAATTTGATTTTTGATTTATTATTTACCAGGAACTCCGTGGCCCCGGCATTATTTTTGATCTTCGCGGCCAGAAAATCACCGCTATCTTTGAGCCCGAAACTTATCACTGCCGCAGGAGCGGATCTACCGGAGATTTTTTTCTTCATCAGGGCGTCATCAGCATTTAATAAGGCGATAGCCGGGGCTTCTAGGTATTTAAGCAGGCCGGTCTTTTCTTTAAAGACCCCCTTTAGGTCTTTGAAAAACTCCAGGTGTCCGGGGCCGATGTTAGTGATGATGCCGATATTCGGCGAAGCTATGGCGGATAGATAAGCTATCTCCCCGGGATGATTAGTCCCCGCCTCCAGGACCACCAGGTCATGCTCGCCGCGCAGGCCCAATAATGTCATTGGCAAGCCTATATGGTTATTCTTGGTTCCTTCATTCTTTAAGACTTTGTATTTACCGGAGAGCACCCAGGCGATCATCTCTTTGGTGGTGGTTTTACCGTTGGTGCCGGTTACTATAATAACAGGAGTATCGTATTTAAGGCGATGGTAACTAGCGATATCTCCCAGGGCCCTGGTCGTGTCTTTAACGCATACGAAAGATACTCCTGGTCGATGGTCGATAGTCGATAGTCGATAGTCAACTACGATTATTTTTGCGCCGTTCTGTATTGCCTGAGCGATAAAATCATGCCCGTCAAAATTATCGCCTTTAATGGCGATAAAGGCCTCGCCTGGCTTTATTGTCCGGGAATCTATAGAGATACCCTGCGCGGACGTATTAATATCACCGCTGACCAGTCTACCACCCGTGGCTTTTAATACTTCATTGACTGTAAACACTCCCGCACCGCCTTTCGGTCATCAAAATATATCCTTTTATTTTTTAATACCTGATAATCTTCATGCCCTTTACCCGCTATCAAAATAATATCCCGCTGTTTAGCCAGAGAGAGGGCTTTCTTTATCGCCTCCAGCCGGTCATAAATAACGCAGAAGTCCTTCTTTCTTATCCCCTTCTTAATATCGCTGATTATAGCACGCGGATCCTCTGAGCGGGGATTATCATTAGTGATAATGGCATAATCGGACAGTTCCGTGGCCACCTCCCCCATCTTCGGCCGCTTCCCTTTATCGCGCTCTCCGCCACAGCCAAATACCGTGATTATCTTTCTTTGGGCTATTTGCCTCAAGGTAGAAATAATATTTTTTAGCGCGTCTTCGGTATGCGCGTAATCCACAAAGACCGAAAAAGCAACAGGAGATTCTATTCTCTCCAGCCTTCCGGGCACAGAGGTAAATTCACTAACCGCGCCTCTTATGACCGCAAGAGGTATGCCCTCCTGCCGCGCCCAGGCAATCGCCGCCAATATATTATATACATTATACCTTCCGATGAGCCAAGACCTAAAATTCATCCTTCCCTCGGGGCCGACCAGGGTAAATTCAGTATGCCGCGTATCAAATTTTATATCCCTGGCCATTATATCAGATTTGTTTTTTATGCCATAAGTAATCACCCTGGCCGCAGTCAGCTTTTTAAGCATTTTACCATATTTATCGTCATTATTCACCACGACAAACGCGCCCGGCCGGATATCTCTAAAGAGTATGGCTTTGGCCCTGAAATAACTGCCTAAAGTCTTATGATAATCCAGGTGGTCTTGGGTAAGATTGGTAAAGATAGCTGAACTGAAATCTATCCCTTCGGTCCTCTTCTGGTCCAAGGCGTGAGATGAAGCCTCCATCGCGCAATAGTCTACGCCTGCTTTAAGCATCCTGGCAAGCAGTGACTGGAGCTCTAGCGGCCCGGGGGTAGTGTTTTTGGCAAGGGTGATTTTATTTTTGAAACGGTAATTGATCGTG
>JAQTUD010000113.1 GCA_028710405.1 Candidatus Omnitrophota bacterium | reverse complement strand
CTCTTTTATGGGACAGGAAAGGGGAATATAAAAGATATTCAAACGCGGAAAGAGGCGTATCTCCCCTGGCCTTTCCGCAGGATAAAGAAGCTATCGTCAAGGTAAATAGTTATGAGCACGACGAATTCGGCATAACAACAGAAGACCCTGGAATCACAAAAGCGATGCAGGACAAGCGCCTGGCTAAAGAGGCCTATCTTAGCCGGGAATTAGAAGGGTATGAGACGGTTAAGATTTACGGGAACGAGGCGTCCGGCACTGCCATACTTTCCTGGGGTTCCAATAAAGGCGTGGCCAGGGAAGTGGCTGAAAAAATGGGCCTGAAGCTTATTCAGGTACAGGTGCTATGGCCGTTCCCAATAAAGAAATTTCAGGAAGCCCTCAAGGGCGTTAAGACCCTGATCTCGGTTGAAAATAACGCCACAGGACAGCTCGCGAGATTAATACAGGGTCTTGGATTTAAGGCGGATAAAAAGATATTGAAATATGACGGCAGGCCGTTTTCTGTGGATGAGCTTGAGCAAAAAATACAAACAACCTAACAAACTGTCATTGTTAGTTTGTTAGGTTGTTTGGGGGTGATGAGGATGGAAAATGTTAATTTAGGCACATACGCGTCTAATACATGGTGCCCGGGCTGCGGGAATTTCGCGATATTAAACGCTATCAAAGCGGTCCTGAAATCGCTGTCTGAAGAAGGTATATCCCTGGAAAATGTTGTACTGGTTTCAGGGATCGGCTGTCATGCCAAGATAGTTGATTATCTCAATGTTAACAGCTTTTATTCAATCCACGGCAGGGTTGTGCCTGCAGCCGAAGGCATAAAGATTGCCAGGTCCGGCTTAAAGGTAATAGGTTTTTCAGGAGACGGAGATTCATACGGGGAAGGGTTAGAGCACCTGATATTTTCCGCTAAAAGAGACATCGATATCACAATGATAATCCATAATAATCGCGTATACGGCCTCACTACAGGGCAATATACGCCGACCTCGCCTCTGGGTTACAGAGGCAGGTCAACTCCTAAAGGCACTACAGAATACCCTATTAATCCTCTTGAGCTAATGCTTTCGAGCGGGGCCAGCTTCATAGCCAGGGGCACTTCTCACGGCATGGAGCTATTGAAGAAGATTTTTAAGGAAGCGATTATGCATAAAGGTTTTTCCCTGGTAGATGTATTGCAGGTATGCGTTACGTATTACAATATGTATGAATATTACGATAAAAGGGTTTATGAATTAGAGGGTCATGATCCGGCTGATTACAGTAAGGCCTTAACGAAAATCAGGGAGTGGGATTACAATAATGATTCCAGGATCCCGTTGGGGGTATTTTATAAAAAGTCCCTCGCCACACATACACAGGTGTAAGGGTGGCTCGGGATCAAATCCGCCTAGGCGGATTTGAGAGGAGGAGAATGAACAAATATAAGTGTTTGGTATGCGGCTATATCTATGACCCTGCGGCCGGCGATTCCACGCAGGATATTAAGCCGGGCACAGCTTTCGAATCCCTTCCTGAGAGCTGGGTTTGCCCTGAGTGCGGTGTGGGCAAGGATCAATTCGAAAAAATTTGAGAGATTCAACTATGACTGAATTAAAACCAAAGGTTTCCATAATCGGGGCAGGCAGTGTAGGTATGCGCTACGCGTACGCGTTGATGATGAGCGGCCTGGCGCGTAAGATTGTCATCCTGGATATAGACAAAAAACGGGTGGAAGGGGAGGTAATGGATCTGTCTCACGGCGCGCCGTATATCTCGCCCGTAGAAGTGGCGGCCGGAGATTATCCTGACATAAAGGATTCAGATCTGGTTGTAATTACCGCAGGGAAAAAACAGATCCCGGGCCAGACAAGGTTAGAGCTCGCTAAAGACAATGTCCAGCTTTACAGAAAGATAATTCCTGAGGTAATGAGATACGCTAAGGAAAGCATTATACTGGTCGTAACTAACCCGGTGGATGTGCTTAGCTACGCGGCATATAAGTTATCAGGCAAACCGGCTAGCGAGGTAATAGGTTCAGGCACTGTTTTGGATACAGCCAGGTTCAGGTTTTTATTGGCAAGCCACTGTAGGATTGATCCGCATAACGTCCATGCGTATATACTTGGTGAGCACGGAGACAGTGAATTCCCCATCTGGTCCAGCGCCATGATAGGCGGGATTTTATTCAAGGATTACTGCCGTATATGCAGAGAAGAGGCGAATTGTAACCACGATGAGGAATTAGGGGATATTTTCTTAGAGGTCAGGGATTCGGCATATAAGATAATCGAGAGAAAAGGCGAGACATCGTACGGCATAGGCCTGGCGCTTGTAAGGATAACGCAGGCGATTATTCACGACGAGAACGCTATCCTTCCTGTCTCCTATCTTGTCAAAGATTATTATGGGATAAACGGCGTTTATTTGAGCCTGCCCGCGGTGCTTAATAAACAGGGCGTAAGGGAAACCTTAAAGGTTGAGTTTGACGAGAAAGAAGAGCGCCAGTTAAAGGATTCCGGCGAAGCGATAAAGAAAGTAATCAAGGATATAGGGCTTTTATGAAAAACCTGCCTGAAGGTATAATAAAATTTTTCAACGGCCTGAGATTTTCAATAGTATCCACTATTGATAGAGACGGGAGTCCGCATAATTCCTGCAAAGGTATAGTTGATATGGAGAAAGACGGCAAGGTCTATCTCTTAGACCTTTATATGGCGAGGACATATGAAAATCTCAAGGCCAATCCGCATATAAGCGTCACTGCCGTTGACGAGCATAAGTTCATGGGATATTGCCT
>JAQTUD010000036.1 GCA_028710405.1 Candidatus Omnitrophota bacterium | reverse complement strand
AAGGGTACGGATGTCTCCGGGCAAAGGTGATATCGTGGTGAATGAAATGCCCTGTGATAAGTATTTTCTTCGGGAGACAGACAGGATTATGGCTAAACAGTCTTTGCAGTTGGCTGATAGCCTTACCAAATATGATATTGTCGCCAATATCAGAGGGGGCGGGCTTACCGGTCAGGCAGGGGCTTTAAGGCATGGCATTTCGCGCGCCCTATTGCAGGCGGACCCGGAGTCCAAGGATATGCTGCGTAAGAACGGCTTCCTGACCCGCGACCCGCGCATGAAAGAGCGCAAGAAATATGGGTTAAAGGGTGCGCGCAAACGCTTCCAGTGGACAAAGAGGTAATTATTTAACTAAAAGAACTAAAAAATAAAAGAACCAAGAAACAAAAAATCCCGCTGGAAAACCTGGCGGGATTTTTTTGTATAATGGCAGTTATATCGTCGGGTGTCCGACGAGAAAAATACTTGACTATATATATATTTTAACTTATGATGGACATATCTAAAATAGGAGCGAAAAGATGTTAAACGTAAGTGTCGTAGGGGCTACCGGTTACGCGGGCGAAGAGTTAATCAGCATACTTTTGGCCCACCCGCAGGTAAGGATAACCGATATCTCCGCTAAGATCGCAAAACCGCAGAAGATCTCCGCGATATTCCCCAAATTCAAAGGCAGGATTGAACTTGTTTGCAAAGAGCCGGATATCAAGGAGATTGCCGCAAAGAGCGATCTGGTATTTCTGGCTTTGCCGCATACGGTCTCCATGGATATCGTACCAGCGCTTTTAAAATCCGGCAAGAGGGTGATCGACCTGAGCGCGGATTACAGGATCAAGAACGCCTCGGTTTATGAAAAATTTTACGCCAAGAAACATAGCGACGCTGTTAATCTCAAGGATTCGGTTTATGGATTGCCTGAGCTCTACCGGGTAAAGATCAAAGACGCTAAATTAATCGCCAATCCCGGATGTTACCCGACGGTGAGTATATTATCGGTGGCGCCGTTATTAGCATTAGGTATGGTTGACGCGGATTCTGTAATCGTTAATGCTTGTTCCGGAGTGACCGGTGCAGGCAGGAAAATAGCGGAGAGTTTTCTTTTTTCCGAGATAAACGAGGATTTCAGGGCCTACAAGGTAAACAACCATCAGCACGCCCCTGAGATCAACCAGGAACTCTCTAAATTAGCGGGGAAGAAAACAGAGATTATTTTTGTGCCGCACCTCTTGCCTCTGAATAGAGGGATTCTGGCTACGGTGTATCTTAAGAGAAACGGCCAGTCTAAAGAATCCGGCGGTAAACTGACAGAGTTGTATAAAAAGTTCTATAAAAAAGAGCCTTTTGTCAGGATAAGAGAAGAGGGGGATCTTCCACGGCTTAAGGATGTGGTGGGGAGTAATTTCTGCGATATCGGCATCAGCGACTGCGGCGAGAATATTATCATCATCGCCGCCATAGATAATTTATTAAAAGGCGCTTCCGGCCAGGCAGTGCAGAATATGAATATAATGTGCGGTTTCCCGGAAGGGACATCTTTAACTTGAGCTTAATCAGAGATGAAGATATATAAAAAAGCTATTCTACCTTCAGGTTTCCAGGCCAATGGCGTAGCCTGTGGGTTAAAAAGATCCGGAAAGCCCGACCTGGCCTTATTGTTTTCGCAAGCTCCGGCTAAGGCAGCGTGCTTATTTACCACCAATAGAATACAGGCCGCGCCAATAAAGGTAAATAGAGATAACCTTAGAACAAGCGGGCATTTCCGGGCAATACTCATTAATAGCGGTAATGCCAACTGTTTTACCGGCCCGCGGGGCTTAAAAGACGCGCGGGATTCAGCCGCATTCTTGGCGGGTTTGGTAGGGGCCAAAAAGGCAGATATACTGGTTGCCTCCACGGGTATCATAGGAAAACGCCTGGAGGTCGCAAAGATAAAGAAGGCAATGCCATCTGTGATAAAAGGGTTATCTAAGATCAAGATAGGGGCGGCGGCAAAGGCGATTTTGACCACGGATAATTTCACTAAAGAGGTCACGGTAAGATTCAATATTGGAAGTAAAAGCGTTACCATCTGCGGCATAGCCAAGGGGGCGGGTATGATCGCGCCTAATATGGCTACTATGCTTGCTTTTATCCTTACGGATGCCCAGGTTCAGCAAGGGGCGCTAAGACTGGCCTTAAGAGTTGCCGTGGAGAATTCTTTTAACTGCATAACTGTTGACGGCTGTATGAGCACAAATGATTCGGTGATGATGCTGGCAAATGGCTGCGCCGGGAATGCCGCGATAGACACAAAGAAGAATTTCCGGATTTTTCTGGAGGCGCTTAATATGGTCTGCCTGGAATTGGCCCAGTTGATCATCCGGGATGCTGAAGGCGCCAGTAAATTTATCCGGATCAGAGTGCAAAGCGCAAAGACCCCTGGCGAGGCAAAGATAGTTGCCTTAAGTATCGCCAACTCTAATTTATTTAAGACCGCGGTTTACGGCCAGAACCCCAATTTCGGCAGGATCGCCGCCGCAGTGGGCGCAAGCGGAGTAGATGTAAAAGAGGAGAATTTAAAGATCGGGGTGAGTTCTTTGGAGAAGAAGGATATTACGGTTGAGGTATCTTTGGGTAGGGGTAGTTCTTGCGCTACGGTATATACCTCTGACCTGACCCCGGAGTATATAAAGATCAATGCTGAATATAACTAACGGAGCGAAAAGCCGTGGAAGACGCTATTAAGAAAGCTGAAATACTTATTGAGGCGCTGCCTTATATCAAGAAATTCCATAAGAAATCCATAGTCATAAAATATGGTGGCAGCATACTGGGAGAAGAAAGGATCAGAAAGGGGATCCTGGAAGATATCGTATTCCTGAATTTTATGGGCCTGCGTCCGGTATTGGTGCATGGGGGCGGCCCGAATATCAGTGAACGCATGCGCCAGGAGGGCAAGAAGGCGCAGTTCGTAGACGGCATCCGCGTTACCGACGAAGAAACGCTGGAGGTAGTTGAGGAGGAGCTCCAGGCCTTAAATGACCTGATTGTAAAAGAGATAGAGGAGCAGGGGGCCAAAGTCATGGGCCTAAACGGCAAGAATGATATCATTGAGGCGCAGAAGAAAAAGGCAAAAGTAGATTTAGGTTTAGTCGGCCATATCGCCGGCATAAATAATGAGTCTATCATGGAGGAATTAAAGAAGGATAAGATAGTGGTAGTCTTGCCGATGGGCAGGGGTAAGGACAAGAAAGCTTACAATGTCAATGCCGATGAGGCCGCCTCCGGTATTGCCGCCAGCCTCCAGGCGGAAAAACTGGTTTTATTGACTAATATCAAAGGGATCATGCGTAATGCCGAGGATAAGCATTCGTTTATTTCTACCCTGACCATAAAAGAAGCGAAGGGGCTAATGGATGGCAAGGTTATCCAGGAGGGCATGATACCTAAGGTCCTGGCCTGTATAAATGCCCTGGAGCAGGGAGTAAAGAAGACGCACATCGTTGACGCGCGTATCCCGCATGGATTACTCCTGGAGATATTCACGGATCAAGGAATCGGGACGGAGATTATAAAATAATGAAGGTAGAAGAGATATTTGAAAGTTATAAAGATAATATAATGCCGACCTATACCAAGGTGCCCTTGGTCTTTGTCAAAGGGAAAGGGTCAAAGCTTTGGGATATCCATGCCAGGGCATACCTGGATTTTTTCCCCGGATGGGGGGTAGGTAATATTGGCCACTGCCATCCTAAAGTAATGCAGGCAGTGCGGGATCAGGTTTCTAAGCTGATCTTTATCCCGAATAACTATTACCATCCCCAGCAGGCGAAATTAGCCAAGGAGATAGTCTATTGGACATATCCGGCAAAGGTTTTTTTCTGTAATTCCGGTGCGGAGGCTAATGAAGCGGCGATAAAGTTTAGCAGGAAATTCGGTAAGGGCAGGTATGAGATCATTAGTTTTGAGAACTCTTTTCATGGCAGGACCCTGGGGGCGTTAGCCGCAACCGGACAGGCGAAGTATAAGGTCGGATTCGAGCCGTTACCGGAAGGTTTCAAGACAGTTAAGTTCAACGATATAGAAGCAGTAAAGAACGCTATTACTGAAAAAACTGTGGCGATAATGCTGGAGCTTATCCAGGGCGAAGGCGGGGTCAATGTGGCGGATAAGGATTTTGTCCTGGTCCTAAGAAAGATCTGCGACCAGAAGAATCTGCTTTTGATAGTAGATGAAGTGCAAACCGGGGTAGGCAGGACGGGAAAATTATTCTGTTATCAGCATTATGGTATCAAGCCTGATATTATTACTCTGGCTAAGGCTCTAGGCGGAGGATTCCCCATAGGCGTTATGCTGGTAAGAAAAGAGATCTCCGATACCCTGGGTCCGGGTATGCATGCTTCTACTTTTGGCGGCGCTCCGGTAATATGCAAGGCCGCCCTGGCTGTCCTCTCGGCAGTGCAGAAAGAAAAATTACTCGCTAATGCCCAGAAAATGGGGGAATATCTTTTCTCCAGGCTAGGGAGCCTCAAGGATAAATATAGTATTATAAAGGAAGTAAGGGGCCTGGGATTAATGGCGGGCGTGGAATTAAATATTGAAGGTAAAAAAATAGTGGAAGAATGTATAGCAAGAGGGCTGCTGATCAATTGCACCCATGATAAAGTCTTAAGGCTGATGCCGGCGTTAAATATCACTAAAAAAGAGATCGATAAGGGCTTAGGAATATTAGAGGGGGTATTAAAAAGCTTATGAAAGATTTTATTTCCGTAGGGGATTTAAACGCGGCAGAGATTAATGAAATCTTTGATTTGACCGGACAGCTTAAGCAGGATAAGGCCAAATTCGCCAGTGTCCTTGCCGGAAAGACCCTGGCTTTGATCTTCCAGAAACCTTCAAACCGCACCCGGGTCTCTTTTGAAGTTGGGATGTATCAATTAGGCGGCAACAGTATTTATTTATCCCTGCAGGAGATAAACCTGGGAGTGCGGGAATCCATAGAAGACGTGGCAAAGACGCTCTCGCGCTATGTGGATGGCATAGTGCTCAGGACCTTTGAACATAAGAACGTTTTAGAGTTGGCCAAGGCCGCCTCTATTTCTGTTATTAACGGATTGTCGGATTTTTCGCATCCCTGTCAGGCGATGGCAGACGTTTATACTATTAAGGAGAAATTTTCCCATTTGAATGGAGTTACTCTGGCTTATGTTGGAGATGGGAATAATGTCTGCAATTCCCTGCTTTATGCCTGCGCCAAAACAGGTTTGAATATGCGGATAGGCTGCCCGAAAGGTTATGAACCGGATAAGGCGGTCCTAAAAGATGCAAAGGCGCAAGCCGCTAAAGTTGGTTCTTCTATTGAATTATTTCATGATGCCCAGGAAGCGGTAAAAGGGGTGGATGTTATCTATACCGATGTCTGGGCAAGTATGGGTCAGGAGAAAGAAGCGGCAAAAAGAAAAAAGATCTTCAAAGAATTCCAGATCAATACTAGGCTCTTGAAATCAGCCGCCAAGAATGCCCTGGTCATGCATTGTCTTCCCGCGCACCGAGGCGAGGAGATAACTGCGGAGGTGATGGATAGTCCTAATTCCATTGTTTTTGACCAGGCAGAGAACAGGATGCATGTGCAGAAGGCGATATTAATAAGATTATTAAAGTAAAAAGAGGACATAAATGAGGAAGGTAGTACTTGCATATTCCGGTGGTTTGGATACTTCTTGTATTGTCAGCTGGCTTACCCAGCGGAGTTATGATGTAGTCTGCTTTATGGCGGATCTGGGCCAGGGCTTAGGCGAAGGGGAAGATATCCAGGCGATAGAAGAACGGGCTTATGCCGCAGGCGCCTCCAAGGTATATATTAAAGACCTGCAGGATGAGTTCGTGGAGGATTTTATCCTGCCGGCGCTAAAGGCAGGCGCTATCTACGAAGGCAAATATTTATTGGCTACCGCGCTCGGCCGGCCGCTGATCGCCAAATACCTGGTGGAGATCGCCCATAAAGAAAAAGCGCAGGCAATAGCGCACGGCTGCACCGGTAAAGGTAATGACCAGGTGAGATTAGAAGTCACCGCCGGCATACTTGATCCTAAGCTGGAGATCATCGCTCCGGTAAGGACATGGGAATTTAAGTCCAGGGAAGAAGAGATTGAATATGCCCAGACACATGATATCCCTATTGAGGTTACTAAAAAGAAACCCTACAGCATAGACAGGAATATCTGGGGTATCAGTATCGAGTCAGGGGTTTTAGAAAATTTAGAGCAGGAGCCGCCGGAGGATGCTTATCTGATCACTAAAACTCCCGGTGGGGCATCTACTTATCCTAAGTATATTGAGGTCTCTTTTGAAAAAGGGGTGCCCAAAAAGATTGACGGGAAGGCCTATAAATTGAAAACGCTCATCCAGCACTTGAATGAAGTAGGCGGCCTTTACGGAGTAGGACGCTCTGACCTGGTAGAGAATCGATTGGTAGGCATTAAGTCCCGGGAGATCTACGAGGCCCCGGCAGCGACCATCCTGCATACGGCGCATAAGGAACTTGAGAGCCTGGTGTTAGACAGGGAGCTGGCGCACTTTAAGGAGATCATCGCCCTGAAATATTCGGAGTTGGTCTATTACGGGTTATGGTATTCTCCGCTTAAGGAAGCGTTGGATGGTTTCGTGCAGTCCACCCAGCGGCATGTCAGCGGCTCTATCAAGTTAAAATTATTTAAAGGTAATTGCGTGGCGGTCTCCAGAAAGTCAGCGCATTCACTTTATAAGAAAGAATTAAGTACTTACGGCAAGGAAGATAAGTTTGACCAGAAGCTGGCCGAGGGTTTTATTAGGATCTGGGGAATGCCGTATAGATAGTCAATAGTCTATAGCAAAAGAGGAAAAGATGACAAAAAAGCTCTGGGGTGGGAGATTCAAGAAGAAGACAGATCCGGATTTCTTTGAATTCCAGAAGTCTATTCAGTACGACTATAAGCTGGCTAAATACGATATCTATCATTCCCAGGTTCATATTAAGGCCTTAAAAGCGGCAGGCATGCTCACTTTGGCCGAAGCTAAAAGAATAGATACTGCATTAAACCATATATTAGTTCAGGTTTTATCAGGTGGATTTAAACCGGATTTATCCTGCGAAGATATTCATACGGATATACAGAATAAGGTAGAGAAGGCAGTGGGTAAATTGGCCGCTAAGCTACATACTTTCAGGTCGAGAAATGATCAGGTCGCTTTTGATACAAGATATTACTGTGAAGATACTATGAAATCCACGGCAACTTTATTAAAAACCCTGATTTTATCCTTAGAAAGCCTAGCTGATAAATATAAAGGTAGTTTGATACCGGGGTACACACATACTCAAAGGGCGCAGGTGGTTTATTTTAAGGATTATCTGGGTGCGTTTTCTCTAATGCTTGGAAACGATTGTCAAAGAATAGATAAATTTCTAAAAGGAAATTCTATCTGTATCGGTTCAGGCGCCTTGGCCGGGCAGTATTCATTTTTGCTGGATAAATACAAGAAGATACTCAAGGGCTCAAAGATAAAAATCCCTGAAAATTCTTTGGAGAACGTCAGTAACCGGGATTTTGTGATTGAGGCATTAAGCATACTTTCTATTTTGCAGATGCATTTGTCCAGGCTGGCCGAAGATTTTATCCTTTATTCTACCAAGGAATTTAATTATCTTGACCTGCCTGAAGAGTTCTGTACCGGAAGTAGTCTGATGCCGCATAAGAAGAATCCGGATTTCCTAGAGTTAGTCAGGGGTTATACCGGTAGGATATACGGCAACCTGATTTCGGTCTTAACAATGATGAAAGGACTGCCGCTTACTTATAACAGGGATATGCAGCTGGATAAAGAACCCTTGTTTTCTTCGGTAGAGATTGTCCAGGGCGAACTTAAGATCCTGGCGAGATTCATAAAAGGAATAAAGCTTAATAAGGCGGCAATAGATAGGGCGTTGGAAGATGAGAGCTTGTACGCGATGAAGCTAATGGAATATTTGGTCAGAGAGAAAAAAGTCGCCTTCAAAGACGCACATGATATCGTGGGAAAACTCATAAGATATTCCGAAGAAAATGATCGTAAGATTAAAGATATTGAAGCAGGATCATTGAAGAAGATTTCTCCGCATTTAGATAGAAAGATAATAGAAAGGGTGTTTAGGTAGGGAGTTTTAGCGGGTGACGAGGCGCGATTCGAGCAGGACGTAAAGGCGACGAGCGGGCACGGTTCACCCTATAATAGAAATATGTGAGAGCGAGGAGCCGATCCGAGCGAAGTTCGGCCTCGCTGGGGCCGAACGAGCGTTCCTGCGAGAACGCGACGCGGCACCCGCGGACGGAGTAAAATGCACGAATTTAAATACGTAAATAATCAGCTTTATTGTGAGGATGCGCAAGTAGGCGAGTTGGCAGAAGAATTCGGCACGCCGCTTTATGTCTATAGCTATCATACCCTGGTGGATCATTTCATGAAATTAAAGAATGCCCTGCACCGCCTAGATCCGCTTATCTGTTACTCGGTGAAGGCGAACTCCAATCTGGCGCTACTTAAGGCGCTGGTGGATAAGGGGGCGGGTTTGGATGTGGTCTCCGGAGGCGAGCTCTTCCGGGCCCAAAAGATAGGTTGTCCCGCGCAAAGGATAGTTTATGCCTCGGTAGGTAAGACCGACCATGAGATAGAAGAGGCCATTAACAGGCGGATATTATTTTTTAACGTGGAGTCAATGGCGGAATTGGAGAATATTAATCGTATCTCCGCCCGGCTAAATAGGGTCACCCAGGTAGCCATACGCATCAACCCGGATGTGGAGCCTAAGACCCATAAGTATATCACTACCGGAAAACTGACTAATAAATTCGGCATAGATTTTAATAGTGCCGCCCGGATATTTTCTTTGCGTAACAGGCTGTCAAATGTAAAGATTACTGGTTTGCATATACATATCGGCTCGCAGATAACCGAAAGCGCGCCTTATATCGCCGCGATCAATAAGGTTACCGCCTTTATCGCTGGTTTAAAGAAAAAGGGAATAGAACTGGAGTATCTGAATATCGGAGGCGGCCTGGGGATAGTCTATGACCGCGAGAAGCCGCAGACCGCGGAACAATTCGCGCGTAAGGTCGTGCCGTTGCTGGAGAAGACCGGGCTAAGGATAATTTTGGAGCCGGGGAGGTTTATCGTCGGTAATTCCGGCATCCTGGTAACCAAGGTTTTATATATCAAGTCTACTCCGAAAAAGAAATTCGTGATTGTAGACGCGGGGATGAATGACCTGATCCGCCCGGCTTTATACGAAGCTTATCATCAAATTCTACCTACGAGAACCAAGAATCAAGGATCGGGCAGCGAGAAGGTAGACGTAGTCGGCCCGATATGCGAAAGCGGGGATTTTTTCGCTAAAGCCAGAAGATTGCCGAAGGTAAAAGAAGGGGATTACCTGGCGATCATGGGCTCAGGCGCCTACGGCTTCAGCATGTCCAGTAATTATAACTCACGGCGCAGGGCAGAAGAAGTAATGGTAGTAAAAGATAAAGTATTTGTGATCAGAAAGAGAGAAACGCATCAGGATCTGATTGATAACGAGACGATCCCGCCGTTTCTTCTGGGGTTATGATAATGAAGAAGTTAAAATTCACTAAGATGGTGGCCTCAGGAAATGATTTTGTCGTAATTGATGGAGGCCACCAGTCGCTGGCGAAGAAGGTCTGCGATAGGAAATACGGCGTGGGCGCGGATGGATTGCTGGTTTTAGAAAAAAGCAGGGTTGCTGATATCAGGATGCGCATCTTTAACGCCGACGGTTCCGAGGCCGAGATGTGCGGGAATGGGGCAAGATGCGCGGCATTATATTCTGGCCGCCGGAAAAATATAAAAATAGAAACAAGGGCAGGGATAATTGAGGCGCATGTGAATGGTAATAATGCCAAAATTAAACTTACTGACCCCAAAGATATAAAATTAGATATTCCTATTAGAATAAATAGCCATCCATTAAAAGTAAATTTTATCAATACCGGAGTGCCGCATACGGTAATTTTTGTGGAAGGATTGGATAAAATAGATGTACGGGAATTGGGTCGGCAGATCCGTTATCATGGAAAATTCAAAACCGCAGGGACAAACGTAGATTTTGTAGAAGTGTTAAACAATGATGCCATAAAGATCCGCACCTACGAAAGAGGGGTAGAAGATGAGACCCTGGCCTGCGGCACAGGTTCGGCTGCCGCGGCCTTGATTTATGCTTTGCGTTACGCGCCAGGTTCTGTTTCTATGATCAAGGTGCACACAAAAGGCGGAGAAATATTAAAAGTATATTTTGACAGGGCCGGTGATAAATTTAAAAATGTCTGGTTAGAAGGTAAAGCCAGGATAGTTTACACGGGGGTGTATGATGTTTAGCGGTTCGATAGTCGCCATAGTAACTCCGTTTAAGGATAATAAAATTGATGAGAAAAAGCTTGGGGAGCTTATTGAGTTCCAGATAAAAAATGGCAGTTCCGGTATCGTTCCCTGCGGCACTACCGGTGAATCCGCAACTTTAACCTTTGAAGAGCATGACAAGGTCATAGAAATCACCATCGAGCAGTGTAGGAAAAGGGTCCCGGTCATCGCCGGCACCGGTTCAAACTCTACCGAAGAAGCGGTGATGCTGACCAAGCATGCCGCCAAGGCGGGGGCAGATGCTTCTTTGCAGGTATCGCCGTATTATAACCGCCCGACGCAAAAAGGGCTCTATGAACATTTTAAGGCTGTTGCCAGTTCGGTAAACATACCGATCATCCTTTATAATATCGCTTCCCGTACCGGCGTAAATATTGAACCGGAGACTATTGCCAGGCTGGCACGTGATTGCAAAAATATTGTGGGAGTAAAAGAGGCATCCGGTAACCTTGATCAGATGTCCCGTATTAAGCAATTATGCGGGGCGGATTTTGATTTGATCTCCGGTGATGACAGCTTGACCTTG
>JAQTUD010000112.1 GCA_028710405.1 Candidatus Omnitrophota bacterium | reverse complement strand
CCTTCTGGTGCTCTCCTATCCCGGCGGTAAACACCAGAATATCGCATCCGCCCATCGCCGCGGTATAAGCCCCGACATATTTTATTATACGGTAGATAAAAATCTTGATCGCCAGTACCGCGCGCTTATTCCCTTTCCTGATCGCAGCTTCCAGCTCTCTCATATCATTGCTCACCCCTGAAATGCCTTTTAAGCCGCTTTCTTTATTCAATATTTTATCCATGGAATGGATATCCAGTTTTTGTTTATGCATGATATACGTCACCAGGGCCGGGTCAATATCCCCGCAACGCGTCCCCATGATCAGGCCTTCCAGGGGGGTAAACCCCATACTCGTATCAATAGACTTCCCCTTATCTACGGCGGCGATACTGCATCCGTTGCCGAGATGACAGGTGATTATTTTTAATTTGTTTAACGGTTTTTTGACCAGCCTTGCCGCCTCGCCGGCGACATACTCGTGGCTGGTCCCGTGAAAACCGTATTTTCTTATATCAAATTTTTCATAATACTCGTAAGGAAGCCCGTAGATATAGGCGTAAGGCGGGATGGTATGATGGAATGCGGTATCAAATATCGCTACCTGCTTTATCCCCGGCAGTAATTTCTTGCAAGCCAGGATCCCCTCTAAATTTGCCGGGTTATGCAATGGAGCTATCTCAAAACACTCCTTAATATCTTTGATCACCAGGCTATTGACTATGGCCGGCTTCTGGAATTTCTCGGCGCCGTGGACAACCCTGTGCCCCACCGCGGAAACCCCGTCAATCTCCCCGAGTATCGATTTTAAACCGGTGTAATGATTCTGGATAGGCGAGCCTTTCTCTCCGATATGCTCGATTAAACCCTTTGATTCCAGGCTCTCTTCAGGCATCCGGAAGAGTTTATATTTTATCGAAGAACTGCCGCTATTGATAACTAATATTCTCATGATTATTGCGCCCTTATCGCTGTAACTGCCGTACAATCAACAATATCATCCACCGAACATCCGCGGGAAAGATCGCTTGCCGGTTTTTTAACTCCCAAAAGCAGCGGCCCCAACGCGCGGGCGTTCCCCAGGCGTTCTACCAGTTTATAACCGATATTCCCGGCCTCAAGGTTAGGGAATATCAAGACATTCGCGTTCCCGGCCAGAGGGCTATCGGGATATTTTATCTTGGCTACCTCAGGGACAATAGCCGAATCCACCTGCATTTCTCCGTCTACCAACACATCAGGCGACATCTCTTTAAGTATCTTTAATGCCTCTACTATCTTTTCGATGTTCCTGCCTTTAGCCGACCCCCTGGTAGAATAACTGAGCATGGCGATACGGGGGACAAAACCTAAAACTTTATTGCCTAATTCAGAAGCAGCTAAAGCTATGCAGGCTAATTGCCGCGAATTCGGCTCGGGGATCACTCCGCAGTCGGCGAATATAAACGTTCCCTCATCGCCATAAGCGCAATCCGGAACCGCCATTATAAAACAACTGGAGATTATAGTTATACGCTCATCGATCCCCAGGCAGCGTATGGCGCTCCTGACCATATCAGGGGTAGTATGGCTTGCTCCGGCGACAAGGCCATCGACCTTGCCTTCGCGTGCCATCATCGCCGCATAATAAAGTGTATCATCAAGAAAAAGCTTCTTTACTATTTCCATATCTATATCTTTGGCCTTGTGGAGTTCGTAAAACTGTTCGATATATCTTTGCTGCTCTTTAGGGTCCATCTTATCCTTGCTGAGGACTATTATCTTTGCAATCCCTTCATCTTCGATGATCCGGGCAGCCTTGATCGTGCGCGCATCATCATATTCCGGAAGGATGATCGTCTTTAGTTTAGCCTTTGCCTTTTCGCGGATCTTCTTAATAATATCCATCTCAAATTCCTTTCAAGATTTTTTCCAAATCTACATTGTCTTTGATTAATTTAACCACGGCATTGACCTTATCGGCATCCTTGGGCCGTATCTTAACCGTTAAGTCATGGACACGGGTTGCCACGTCATAGGTATCGGATTTAGACAATAAGACCGGGACATTAGCTTTATTCAGCAAGTTCAGTATAGGCTGGTCGGGCATGATCCCCCCTGATAAAATTATCCCGGAAACCTTGAGCCTCTTTTCATCGGTCTCACGGAAACAGCCTAACGCAGTCATCAGCATATCCTCCCTGTCCCCGGGAGTGATGATCAGGCTGTCGTCGACTATATACTTTATGGCGTCATGCGGTTCCATTGCCCCGACAATGACCTGGGTTATCGGGCATTCCAGGTAATCTTTGCCGCAGATAAATTCAAAATCAGTCTCTTCCAGGATCTGTTCGATAGTGGGGCGGGAAAGCATCGGGTTGTAAGGGATAACGCCTAAGACAGGGACGCCTTTTCTTTCCAGGCCTTTTCTTACCAGATTATTTATTTTTTCAAATTTATCCGGCAGGACCTTGTTGATGATCACGCCCAGCAGCTTGACCCCTTCTCTTTCAAAAAGCGCCTTATTCAACATTATCTCGTCGATAGGCCTGCCTATCCCGCCGGAAGAGATAATAATCGCCTTAGCGCCCACCAGCTTTGCCACCGAAGCATTGGAATGGTCAAAGACAGAACCTACTCCGGCATGCCCTGTTCCTTCCACGATGACCATATCATGGTTCTTGGAAACCCTGCGGAAGGAATTCTGTATCTGCTTGGTAATCGTTTTCTTATCCGGGCGGCTGATGTATTTTTCGGTAAACCCTCTCTCTACCGCAATCGGGCTCATATCTTTTAATCCGCATTTAATGCCGCAGACCTCCTCAATGAG
>JAQTUD010000111.1 GCA_028710405.1 Candidatus Omnitrophota bacterium | reverse complement strand
AGGGCATTGTGTATGCCAGGGGAGAGTTTAACAGTATCTATATTCTTCTCGGGGATAAGGCGCCTATTAGCGCCTCCTGGAGCCAGCCTCTTTCACCCGGTAAATATGATTTAGTGCTGACTTTGAATCTGGGTAAATCCCTTGAGGAAACCTCCTCCGGCCGCGGGCCAATAATTACCAAAGAGGCAGATTTGGAAATCGGCAGTAACACAGAAGTGATAAGCGTAGGGCAACTGAAATAGATTACTGGGTAAGATATTATGAAGAAGATTTTGAGGTTATTTTTAATCTCGGTATTTCTGCATTCGTCAATTATGCCTGTCCAGGCAGAGCTATTGGCTCCGAAATACCTTTGTGAAACAGGGGCGAAGTTTTATCAACAGGGTAAATACGATGAGGCGCTTAAGCAGTTCAGGAAGGCGCTTATCGTAAGCCCGGATTATCAACCGGCTTTAAAATACATACGTATGCTTCAAGGCGAGGATACTGTAGCAAGCGGGCAAAAGATAGCTTCCCGCAGGCCTATATACAGGCCTGCCTCCGGTGCAATGCGCGATTATTTGGAATTGTTTGAACTGGAAGAGGAGATGATCAGGGACAGGCAGCGTGAGTCTTCAGCCGGCATGGTTTATCCGGTCTCGCTTCCTGCTGTTTCTGCTGAGCCTCAACAGATGCGGGTAATCTGGCTGGATAAGATACGTAATAAAGAGCTTGAACATATTGAGATGGAGCAGGGAGATAACATTGTTATCCTGGGAAAGAATATCTCCCGGTTCCTGGTTACCGAACCCCGGGTAATGGAAGTAGAGAAGAAGGGGCCTGATGAGCTGTTGCTTACGGCTAAGCAGTTAGGTTATACTTATGTGCATATCTGGGATGACGGCGGCAGGGCTACCGGTGAATTTTTAGTGTTATTCCCTAAGCCCAGGGAGGCTATGAATTATGAGGAGCAGCTGCGCAGGCAAATAGAGAAGGCGCGTAACTTTAAATTGCGTTATTCGCTGGATTGGTATTCCTATGAGACCGGAAGAAGGATGGATACCTTAAGGAGGTCGACTTATTCCTGGGCGCATAACCTGCGCCTGAACGGAGAGACCCCTTACGGAAACCTGGATTCTGCGCTTACTATCCGTACATTAACAGGCAGTACCGATCTTACCTACGCGACTATAGGAATTACTGATGGAAAGTTGGGCCCGTTTAAGGGTTTTGAACTACGTGGTCTTGATTATAACATTCCTTTCTCAAACCTAGCCCTTTCCGGCACATCCTTGCGCGGAGGCATACTGAAATCACCCGCATTTAATAATAAACTGGATTATACGGCTTTCTGGGGCAGGGAAGGCGGTGGCAGGTATGGAGACCTTTCTCCGGGCCTGGTAAAAACAAGGAATTCTTTTCTGGATGGTTTCAACCTGAATTATTCGCCGCAAAAATGGCAAAATTATAAGTTCACCTTAGCACATGGATGGGGCAGGGACAGGGACAACCTGCTTAACCGCTATGACTATGACTTATCCGGGGATTGGATCTTTGATAAATGGGGCATGGGATATGAAATAGCCAATGACTCAGAGAGGTTCGCCCATATATTCAGGACGCGCTATACCAAGCCCAAGGCCGTTAATTTTAATCTGGAATTAAGAAACATAGACAGGAATTTCCATAGTATCACCAGCAGCGGTTGGCGCGCCGGAGAAATAGGAGGCCTGATCAGCCTGGGCTCAAGCCTTACAGACAAGCTAGCTTTAAGCAGCAGTTTGGATGTTTACAGGGACAGGCTCTATCCTGCCCTGGATAACCCCAAACGCCTGAACGAAGATTTCAACTTTAACTTGAATTATCAGGCTGATTTAAATACAAGCGTTACCTTGAATTATATATTGCAGAATGATTTAGGTAGGCTTTCTCAATACCGCTATCAGAGCCCCAGTATCGGAATAAGCAAGAAAATAAAGTTCTTCAAAGATATTTCCACCTATGTCTATTACTATCATCAGCGCAGCCAGAATTATGCATCACCCGCTGCTGACTATATCAATGAGCGCGCGAATTTAGGGCTGCGTTTTAGCCTGATCGGGCAGTTGTATTATTATCTGCGCCGGGAGATGAATTGGGTAGATGAGGTTTACTACGGAACGCATTCTAAGCCTTCTGCCTGGGAAACAGGCCTGGACTATTCCAATCAATTAGGCAAGAGCCCTTTTTATCTTGATTTTCGTTTTACTTACCGTGATGAAAAAGATACTGTCAGTAATCTGACCTTCTTGTCCGGAGAAGATTATATAGAAGGTTATTCACAGCTGACTTACCGTCCTTCTGATAATACCGAATTTTACGGCTCCTGCCGGGTGCGTAATGTCTGGGCGGATAATCCCATTGTCGCCAAACGCATAGAGGCAAATTTTAATGCCGGGATGCGCTATTTCTGGGATACCGGTGTGCATTGGGATGCCATAGGAGACATAGACGGCTATGTGTTTAAGGATTATAACTCAGACGGCCTAAGACAGAGGGATGAACCTCCGGTAGAAGGGGTCAAGTTATGGTTAAGTAAAGACAGGTCAGCGGTCTCAGATATATTCGGATATTACAGGTTTAAAGGCGTGCGTGCGCGTAAGGCTTATGTAGCTTTAGATAGCACTACTTTGCCTCCAGGCTTTACCCTGACTGTCCCGGCTATGCAGGAGGTGGCTATTGCACATCACCGCAGTGCCAGGGTGGATTTTGGCATCATCTCCCGTTCGGATATATTCGGGGTGCTGTTTGAAGATATTGACGGGAACGG
>JAQTUD010000035.1 GCA_028710405.1 Candidatus Omnitrophota bacterium | reverse complement strand
TTCCACCCGTTTCTGCAGTAACGGGTCATCCGCGAGCTTATATTCCTCTTCTACCTGGCGGGAGATGGCAACACCCATCTGCGTCTCCTTATCAGTGCTGTAATAGAAAGACTCCTCCTGGCCGGTGACGATATTGTATTCGGTACTACAACCGGATAAAACAGAGGTCAGAGAACAGAGAGCAGAAAACAGAAAAATTACAGACAGGCTTATTCCCAATTTCTTAAGCATCCTGTATAAGGTCCGCAGTGGCAGGCCCACCACATTATAAAAACACCCTTCAATACGGCGGATAAAAAACGCCCCTCTCCCCTGGATATCAAAACTCCCCGCTTTATCCAGAGGGGAAACCCGGGAAAAATATTCGGTTATTTCTTTGTCGGTCAATTTATCCATATATATTTTGGTCTTCTCGTAATCCACTAATACCTTATTTTTATCCTTATCTATGACCGCCACCGCCGTATATAACCACTGGGGCCTACTCGCCAGCTTCTTCAACATCGCCCTGGCTGCCTTTAAATCCGCGGGCTTGCCGAATATCTTTCCATCCTGCACGGTAATGGTATCTGCGGCGATGATAATCCCGGACTTTACCCGGCCCTCGACCTCTTTTGCTTTTTTAAGGGCGTTAGTTTTAACTAACTGCGGATAAGAAAAGCCCCCCAGGCGCCTTCTCTCTTTTAACCTGCTGGGTAAAACTTTGAATTTTAACCCAAGATTTTTAAGCAGCTCTCTTCTTGCTTTTGAGGCGCTGGCTAAATATATCTTTTTCATTTAATTTAGTGCGGCGCTCTCACCGGCTAGAAAACCGGTGGAGAATGCCGCCTGTAAATTGAAACCACCTGTATCCGCGTCCAAATCAAGCATCTCTCCGGCAAAATACAAGCCTTTGATCAGGCGGGATTCCATTGTGCGCGGGTTCACCTGTTTTAACGATACCCCGCCGCGGGTAACCATCCCTTCATCAAGGGGCCGAGGCTTTGAAATATCCAGGCGGAATGCTTTCGTTAAAACGGCCAGGGACCTGCGCTCAACAACCGTCACCTGGTTTGCTTTTTTATCCCCGTCGATACCGGTAATACCCAGAAAAGCCGGAATCAGGCTCTGAGGCAATAATTCTTTCAGCGTATTTTTTACGCTCTTAGCGGAATTAGTTTTAAAATCCCGAAGTAGACGAGCATTCACCTGCTCACTGCTTAAAGCCGGCTTCAGATCGATCTCCGCGTATACATGTTTGGCCTTTTCAAGCCAATCTATGATCCTGCCGCTTAAAGTCAAAACTAACGGCCCGGAGATGCCAAAATGGGTAAAGAGCAGTTCACCGATCTCCGAGATTATCTCTTTCTTTGTATCGCTAAATCTAAGGCGGATATTCTTTAAGGTAAGGCCTGCCAGCCCCGGATATCTCTGTCTTGTCTCCAGAGGCACCAGTCCCGCGCGCAGCGGGATAATAGTATGACCGAGTTTTGCGGCAATATCCAGGGCCTCTCCGCTTGAGCCGGTAAAAGCGTAAGATGCCCCACCGCAGGCCAGGATAATCCTTTCTCCGGCCAGGAATTGTCCATCGCTAAGAAATAAACCGCCGACCTCTTTATCGCGCAGCAAGATATCCTTTAACTGCGCCCGGGTGGTTACCTTGACTTTATTCTTCTGGAGTTCTTTCTTTAGTACTTCCAGGACGCTATCCGACTTATCGGTCACCGGAAAGACGCGCTGCTGCCTCTCTGTTTTTAACTTTAGGCCTCTCTTCTGGAAAAAATCGATCAGTTCCTGGTTAAAGAATTTTTTAAAACTGTCGCGTAAGAACTGGCCTTGACCGGAAAATCTCTTCAGGCAGGAATCCAGGTCGCAGAGATTGGTGATATTGCAGCGGCCCTTGCCGCTTAAGAGAAGCTTGCTGCCTAAGGTAGGATTTTTCTCAATGAGGGTTACTTGCGCGCCGGACTGCGCGGCCCTGATCGCCGCCATCATTCCCGCGGGCCCGCCGCCGACTACGATTACTTTCTTTCTTTCCACTATATCCACGATCGTAGCGGAGGTTTAAACCTCCGCTACCATTATAATCTAGAGCCCGAAATCTTTTATTTTAAATATGGATTCCAATTTGAGGCCGGCCTTAGCTAAATTATCGGCAGCGCCCTCGCATCTGTCCACGATCACTATCGCCGTATCGGCCTTAATACCCATATCATCTAAGGCCTGCTTTGCCTCTATCAGGGATTTACCGGTTGTGGCCACATCATCTATCAACACTACTTTGTTTCCTGCCTTTAATTGCGGGCCTTCAATAAGCCTCTGTTTGCCGTGCTCCTTAGCCGCCTTCCTGACTATAAAGGACTTAACAGGAGTATTTTTCATATGGCTTAAGGCCGCCAGCGCCCCGCAGACAGGGTCCGCCCCTAAAGTAGGCCCTCCGACGGCATCGGCCCCTTTATCCTTTATCATCTCCAGGATAATCGCGGCAACCAGATACGCCCCTTCCGGGGTCAAAGTGATTACCCTGCCGTCTAAATAGTAATTACTCTCCTTACCGCTGGACAAAACAAATTTCCCCTTAGAGAGCGCCTCTTTTTCAAGCAGGGTGAAAAGTTTGGCTTTCAATGACTTAATATCTTCTTTCTCCATAAGTAGTTATTTTACTATCGGAATAAAAGCGTGTCAATCCAATTGTGCGCGCGTGTGAACACTTTCCGCCCCGCAGGAGGGGACACTGTCCCGATTGGATTGGAAACTGTTTCCCGATTGAAACGGAAACAGTTTCCGTTTCGTTTCGTGTTTCTGACGATTGACAAATACAGGATTCATTGTTATTATATCTTTATGTTTAGGCGCTTAGTCAACGGGCTAATGGATATTATTTATCCCAGGAGATGCCTGGCCTGTAAAAATAAGATCGCCTTTGGGGCAATTGATAACCTGGTCTGTGATCCCTGCTGGGCCAAAGTAGAGAAAAATACGCCGCCTTTCTGCCACGGCTGCGGCAGGCGCCTGGATAAAAAAAGTATACGCAAGAATATCTGTCCCTCCTGCCAGAAATCCTGGCCATCATTTGACCGGGCTTTTAGCCCTTGCGTTTATACCGGCGTAGTCAAGGAACTGATCCATGAATTTAAATACCGCGGTAAAGACCACCTGGGGCTACCACTAAGCAGGTTGATGATCGACTTTATCCGGGAATACAACCTACCGATGCAATACATAGACCTGGTTGTCCCGGTTCCCTTGCACGCCGCAAAATTACGCCAGAGAGAATTTAATCAGGCCGAGGTTTTAGCTCTACATATCGCGCGGGAATTTAAAAAGGAGCCAATGATAGACCTGCTGCGGCGTACCCGCCATACGCGCACGCAGACAGAACTGGAACCGCGGGAACGGATACTTAACGTAAAGAACAGTTTTTCCGTGGAGAAAAAATCAGCGGTCAAAGGCGCCAATATCCTGCTGATAGATGATGTCCTGACTACCGGAGCCACATCTTCAGAGGCATCCGGCGTCCTGAAAAAAGAAGGCGCCAATATTGTCTTTGTCCTGACCTTAGCCAACTAACCGATGCGTATCCTAAGAAACTATCTGATCAAAGAATTCATAGGGCCACTCTTTCTCTCCCTGGGGGTCTTAACCTTTGTGATGGTCCTGGTCGGCAACTTAAAGAGGATCGCCGACCTGGTGATCAATAAGGGCTTGAGTTTATACACCGTGACCAAGCTCTTTTTATTTATGACCCCTTATATCATCACCTACGCCCTCCCTATTTCGGCGCTGGTGGCGGTGCTGATGTCACTGGGAAGATTCTCCAGTGACAATGAGATCGAGGCCATCCGCGCCAGCGGCGTGCATTTATTCCGATTGATCATGCCGCTTTTGACTATCGGCCTGATCTTAAGCCTGATATTGGTGATCTTTAATGACCGTATCTCCAGCTACTCCCACTTTGCCTACCGAAAAATGCTGCTTGAGATCGGCATTAAAAATCCCACCGCCGCCCTGGAGGAAGGGGTATTCATAAACTCCTTTGATAAATACATCCTCTTTGTCTATCGCATAGACCAGAAGAAAAATAAACTCAGTAATATCCGTATCTATGAACCGCAAGGCGAAGGTAAACCCACGCGCACTATCGTGGCCAGGGACGGAGAATTTATCGCCGACCCCACAAAGAGTGTTTTGAAACTCAAGCTTATAAACGGCACCTCTGATGAGCCGGATCCGGAGAACCCCGCTAATTTTTATAAACTTAATTTTAAGACTTATTTTATGAATCTAAGCCTGGCGCAGAAACAGGATAAAAATAACCTGGGGAAAAAACCTAAGGATATGACCATTCAGGAATTAAGAAGCGAGATCTCAAAGCTCAAAAAAGAGGATATTGACGCCGGGCCGCTGGTGACCGAGATCAATGAAAAGATCACGTTGGCCGCCTCTTCTTTTATATTCATGCTCCTGGGGATACCCCTGGCCATGATCACCCGCAGGAGAGAGAAATCGATCAATCTGGGGATAGCGGTATTGATCATCGTGGCTTATTATTCTTTATTCATAGGATGTGAGGCGCTGGCGATACAGGGAAAACTTAGCCCCATCGTCGCCATGTGGATACCCAATGCCTTATTCGGCCTTATCGGTATCAACCTTATACGTAAAGTATGCGTATCTTAGACCGTTATATCTTAAAACATATCCTCTCTATCTTCTTCTCTTGTATTTTCATCTTCCTTTTTCTCTATATTATCATTGATATACTCTCCCACCTGGAAGATATATTAAAGCAACAAGTAACCTTTAAGCTCCTCTGGCAATATTACCTGGCGTATCTGCCGATAATGTTCGTGCAGATGTCCCCTTTTGCCTGCCTGCTGAGCACCTTATATACCTTCGGGAAGCTAAACCACAACAATGAGATCATCGCCATGCGTTCTTCGGGGCTGAATATCTACCAGGTCTCTAAGACCGCGATCATATTCGGAATAATAATCAGTATATTTGTCTTTTTAGTGAACGACCGCTTGCTGCCGCAGTCTGCGGCCTTTACTCAGAGGATCAAGGAACAAATGGAGAGCGGACGGGTAAAACTAAAAGAAGAGAGTATCCAGAACCTCTGTATTTACGGCTTGAGGAACAGGCTCTTCTTCATTAATAAATTTATTCCCGCCAAGAATACCATGGAAGGGATAGTCATATTGGAGCATGATGAACAGCAGAACCTGATAAAAAAGATTGTGGCAAATAAAGGAGTGTACGAGGATAATCTCTGGAAATTCTACCAAAGCATAACTTATAATTTTGACCGTAACGGACAGATAATCCAGGAACCCATATATTTTGAGGAAGAGATAGTGGCGATACCGGAGAAACCGGCTGATTTTATGAACCAAAGGCAGCGCACTGAATTTATGAATATCGCCACTTTGGAAGATTACCTCTGGAAACTATCCAGGAGCGGGGCCTCCACGGTGATCAGGAACCTCAAGATCGACCTCTACCAAAGGTTTACTGCCCCCTTAAGCAGCATAATAATCATACTGCTGGGTATCCCCTTCTCTTTTATGATGCGCAGGCGCTCAACCGGGCTCTCATCTATCGGCATATCTATCATGGTAGGATTCCTATATTATATAGTAGACGCCATATCTATCGCCCTGGGCAGGGGCGGACTGCTTATGCCGATAATGGCGGCTTCTTTGAGCCATATCACCGCCCTTCTATACAGCATCTACCTTATCCGTACTTTACCTTAAATATACAGGCGGGGAATGCGGCTGCCTAAGCCGCAGACGATTTCATAAGGGATAGTCGCCGAGAGGGTGGCTAATTCTTCAACGGTAATCTTCTCCTTGCCGCTTGAGCCGATAAGCACGGCTTCATCGCCGGCCTTGACCGCAAAATCACCCACATCTACCATCACCTGGTCCATACAGATATTCCCGCTGATCCTGAAACGCTTACCCTTGATCAAGACCGGGGCAAAATTTGAGAGGTTACGCGGGTAGCCGTCGCCATAACCGATAGGCAGGGTCACCACCGACGATGGTTTTTCAGTGATATAAGTATGCCCGTAACTTAAACCAAAACCTCCGGGGACCCTCTTGGCGTATACGACTTTAGTCTTTAAGCTTAAAACTGGCCTTAATTTTATCCCATTCAAGTCTTCGCGCGGATATAAACCGTATACCGCCAGGCCCGGCCTGACCATATTAAAATGGCTCTCCCTGTAACCGATTACCCCCATACTGTTTGCCGAATGTACCAGCGGTATGCGGATACCCTCGTTTTTGAGATCATTGACCAGGCGGTTAAATAACCCTATCTGATAAGAAGTAAAATCCCTATCCATATCCGCGAAAGGAAAATGCGTGAACAGGCCTTCAATATTTATATGCTTTAGCTTAACAACCTCTTCAATAAAAGGCAGCGCCTCCTGATGCAGGACCCCGATCCTGCCCATCCCCGTATCTACCTTAATATGCACATTTATAGGACGGGAACACTTTCGCGCTTCTTTGTCCAGGGCAAGAGCGATCTGCAGGTCGCAGACGGTGGGAGTAAGGCGATAACGCAATAATGCCGGGGCATCCTTCTTAAAGATAAGCCCTAACACCAAAATCGGTATTTTTATCCCGGCCTGCCTCAATTTTATCCCCTCATCAATAGAGGCAACTCCCAGAAAATCTACTTTTAAGGATGCTAATTTTTTAGATACCGGGATCAGGCCGTGGCCATAGGCATCGGCCTTGACGGTAACCATGATCTTGGTCCCGGAAGAAACCATTTTTTTTATCTGCCGGAAATTATAGGCGAGGTTCCCTAAATTAACCTCCGCCCAGGTCGGCCTATAGAATTGCATGTTTACTTTCCTACTGTTTTTATCTGACATTCCTTAGGGTAAAGATAGATCGGCTTAAGCGTGGCTGAGCTGGCCGCCTTCTTATCTTTAATCCCTGCCATTGCCAGGGTAATAATATTATAAGGCAGAGGATACCAGGAATCTTTATCCAGGATGTTTACTCCTTTTATATACTTAGCCATCTCCTGATGGTATAGGCCGGCCGCGTCTCCTAAGATAATACTTCCCGGCTTGACTGCCTTAAAAAATTCCTGGCAGGATAATAGCATATAAGGCCTGAGGCGAGAAATCTTATCTTTTTTCTTACGGTAGATCCCGCAATAAATAAGCCCTCTTTTGGCATCCAGGGCTACGGCGATATCCCCCTCTACATCTTTGATATTCTGCGCCAATATATCTAAAGTAGGGACACCTAAGGCCGGCTTACCCATTGCCCAGCTCAGGCCTTTAATGGTAGCTACCCCTATGCGTATCCCGGTAAAAGAACCCGGCCCCAAGCCGCAGGCAAAATAATCAATATCCGGCATCCTCCAACCCAAGGCATCCAGCGCCCTCTTTATGGTCGGGATAAGTAAAGCCGAGTGCTTGGTGCCCAACTCCAGCTTATACTCATAAATACGCTTCCCCTCGGATAAGCCCAGGCATAAAAACCTGGTGGAAGTATCAATGGCTAATATTTTCACGGATCTCTCCCAATAATTCTTTATAGCGCAGACCTGAAGCGCTGAATTTAAGAAGCCTCTCTGTACCCGCCTTTAAAGATATTTCTATCTTAAGGAATTCGCGCGGCATAAGGTTATCTAACCGCTGGGCCCACTCAATAACACTGACTCCTCTGCCATAAAGATATTCCTCATAACCTAAACCCGCTATCTGCGGGGATTCCTCCAGCCTGAAAAAATCAAAGTGATAAAGCGGCAGGCGCCCCTTTTCATAAACGCGGATCAACACAAAGGTAGGACTAATCACGCTATCTTTATCTATCCCCAGGCCGCCGGCTATACCCTTAGTCAGGACGGTCTTTCCTGAACCCAATTCTCCGATAAGACAGACTATATCAGCCGGCTTAAGGCTGGCGGCAATACGCTTACCTATATTTATAGTCTGGGCTACTGAGTACGAAATTATATCCATATTTAAAAATGCCTAAAGCCCGCGGGGAGGACCTCTATATCACGACAGTCCTTATTTATCAATCTCAGGCCGGATTTAGCGCTGGTTATCTCCCCGATAGGTTGGAAATTCATCTTCTTTTTACGCGTCAACCTCTTTGCCTCTTTTTTGGATAAAGTAAAAAGCAGTTCAAAATCCTCACCGCTATAAAGGGCGTCATTTAAACCAGCTGACTCCGCCGGAAGCGGGATCAGGTCTTCATATATTACCGCCCCTACCCTGCTTGCCTTAAGGATATGCCCTAAATCCTGACTCAATCCGTCAGAGATATCGATCATGGAATTTATTTTAAAGTTACTCACTAAAAACCTGGCCTCTTTTATCCGGGGGGTAAACTTCAGATGCTTGCCGCGGATAGATCCGCCGAGCGGGCCGCTGACAAATATTATATCACCGATCTTAGCGCCTTCTCTTAAAACTAATTTTTTCTTCTCTACGGCCCCCAACATGGATACATCAATAACTAATTTATCCGCGCGGCTAAGGTCGCCTCCGGAGATATTTACTTTATATTTTTTGGCCAGTTCCAACATACCGCTAAAGACCTCATCCAGGAATTTCAGCGTAGTTTTTTTAGGCATACCTATGGATACCAGGCAGTGCCGGGGGAGGCCGCCGCAGGCGGCAATATCGCTTAAAGAAACAGCCAGGGATTTCCTGCCGATGAGATAAGGTCTGTCTTTGAGCGTGAAATCCACATCTTCCACGAGCATATCGCAGGTAAAAAGCTGATAATTCTTACGGTCAAACTTAAGGACCGCGCAGTCGTCGCCGCTGCCTTTTACTACCGTGGAATCAAGTTTGATAGCCTTTCTGAATCTTTCTATCAAACCAAATTCGCCTAATTTAGTTAAATTTGTCATTTTAAAATAATTTTCCTGATATTTTTTATATAAGGCGGCCGTATCACCCCTTTATCGGTAATGATGGCGCTGATCAGATCGTGCGGGGTTACGTCAAAGGCCGGATTAAAAACCTTCACCCCAGCCGGGGCTATCGGATGCCGGAAGAACAGCTCCGTCATCTCCTTGCGGCCACGTTCTTCGATATGAATAGACTTTCCACTTTTTATCTTGAGGTCAAAAGTGGATTCGGGCGCGGCAATATAAAAAGGAATACCGTGATATTTGCTTAAGACCGCAAGGTTAAAAGTCCCGATTTTATTTGCCGTGTCACCGTTAGCCGCTATCCTGTCTGCTCCGGTAATCACCTTGCTTATTCTCCCCTGCTGCATCAGGGTCGCTGCCATACTATCACAAATCATAGTAACATCTACGCCCAATTTATTTAATTCCCAGGTAGTCAGGCGCGCCCCTTGCAGCATCGGACGGGTCTCACAGGAGAATACTTTCGGGTCTTTGCCTTCTTCGTAAGCCCGGTAGATCACCCCCAGGGCAGTCCCGTAATCTATGGTCGCCAGGATCCCAGCGTTACAAATAGTCAGAATGGTATCTTTTCTGTTGATAAGTTTAGCTCCGTAACGGCCGATATTCCTGCAGGCAACCCTATCCTCCTCCATGATCTGCCGCGCCTCTTTGAGAAGATAATCCTTTATTTTAGCTACCGGCTTATCTTTATGAAGAAGAAAAACCTTGCGCATCCTCTCTAATCCCCAGAAAAGATTCTTTGCCGTGGGGCGCGATGAACCGATATAACTAATCACTCTATCCAACTCTTTTTTTAAACGCGCGGCGCTATCGGTCTTTAAGTCTTTTATTCCTAAATATACCCCCAGGCCGGCTGCCGCCCCTAAGGCCGGAGCCCCGCGTACTTGCATCACCTTGATCGCCTGCCAGAGTTCTTTAAGACTCTTGATGTAAATATATTTAAATTCCCGCGGGAGCCTGGTCTGGTCAATGATCTTAATCGCGCCCTTACTCCAGTCTATCGTGCGTATCCGCATATAAACCAACCTTTCTAATCCTTTTTTAATTTTGTTTTGACTTTATTGATCTGAGAAATTATCTGCCGGCGTATCCCGACGCAGGAGCCGGGCTTGAGTAATTTAAGCACCTTCTCCCAGGCCTCTGTAGCCCCCTTATGATTACCCAGATTCAGGAGCGCGTCGGCCAGATTATCAAAGGTCACCGCCCGCTCCGGTTCAAGCTCAAGGGCCCTGCGAAAATATTCTATTGCTTCGCTGTGCCTGCCGATATTATTCAACAGCCAACCCTTATTATGGTAGACCGTGGCGTAATCCGGCTCCACCGCGATACCTTTATCAAAATAACTGAACGCCTCATCGATTATCCCCAGCTCCACCATACATAATGCCCGGTCGTTATATGCGGCCCCGTCGTGGGGGTCATACCCTATTGCCCGGTCAAAATGCTCTATGGCAGTAACGTAATTTTTACGTAACATCTGGACCTGCCCCCGGAAATATTCAGTTTCGCCGGTTAAACCTTTATCTTTAGCCTGACGTAGGGCGAACCTGGCGAATTTTAAGGCGTCCTTTTTGAGGCCATAGGTGATCTTTTGGTCTAACTCGGCTCTTAATTTACTTAATTGGCTACGCGCGCTCATAACCCGATTAACTTGGCCAGGAAGCTCCTCCTGATATCGATCGCCGCCGCCGGGCATACTTCCTGGCAGCAGAAACAGGCGATACATTTTGGATAATAAAAATAGAGAGACTTCTTCTTCATGGTAATTATCTTCTCCGGGCAGGCCTTTACACAGGCGCCGCAACGGATACATTTATTCTTGCGGGCATAAGGATAATACCTGATAAATTTCTTAACTATCTTTATTACCAACTTCGGTATTTTCTTCCTGAGCAACGAAGCGGAAGGGAGTAAAAACGGCTCCTTGATGACCTTCTCTAAATCCGCGCCTAAGACCGTGATGGAATTAATATCTACGCTGCCTAAACCTCTCCTTGCGGCTTCCTTAGTGGTCAAGATATCCAGCGGCTCTACCCCGATAACGCGAGCTAAGATGCTGTCTATGGCTACGGCATCATCTCCGGCAAGTAAAAGATTAGCCTGGCGCGGCTTACCACTAGTCCCCGGGCCGTTGCCTTCCATAGCCAGGATCCCGTCAACAATAGTCAGGGTTGGCTTGGTTAACTCGTAAACATCCACCAACATCCGGGAGAAACTCTCCACGGTAAAATTATTCTTATGCAATTCTGTCTTATATGTACCGGGGACCAGGCCAAACAAGTTTTTTATCGCCCCGCTTAAAATGGTAAAATGATGCGTCTTTAATTTA
>JAQTUD010000034.1 GCA_028710405.1 Candidatus Omnitrophota bacterium | reverse complement strand
CCATATTATTTAAAGAAAGCCCGGGCTGGAATACAGGAATTAAAAAGCAGGCGCATAAACTACTTGCCAATACGATAGCGGGAGTAACCGTAAAGACCCAGGATGTATTCTTTGAAACTACCTGGGCCTTGGAGAAGAGTTTAATAAAATTATAATAGGGCTGGAATATACCCGCGCCGCGGCGCATACGCAGGTTATTCTTTATCTTGCGGATAAATCCGCTGACCAGAGGAGCGGCTAAAAAGAGTAAGGCTACCTGAACACAAACTAATAATAGTTTTGTCATTTTCATAAACCAAAGGCCCCCGTGATCACAATAAGCGCCACTACCGCGATAAATATATAGAGAAGATACAGATTAATGCTTCCCGGCTGGAGCTTACGGAACTTGACCGCGATATAGTAAATAGATTTAAGCAATGGCTCATAAAAATGGCGCTCAAATACCTGCGTGGTGTGTGTCTCATAGGTAAAAGAACGAACATGATAAAAAGAATCCCACAATTTCTTACTCTGGCGATAAGGCAGCAGGAAGAAACTGAAGGCGATACGGAAAGGCTTTGAGAAAGCGGTAGCGGTATATTCACCGCGCGCATCTTGCGTGTAATAACCGCACCCCCAGGTTTCATAACGGATGGTTTTGGCTCCTAAGCCGGATATAAACCAACTCAAGATAGCACAAATAAAGATAAGTAATAATGCCGCTATCATAAACGGAGAAATAGATACTGCCTGCCCGGCAGTTATACTCAAGCCAAACCACCTAAAAGAAAATGCCGGCGTGGAAACCCCCAGGATATCCCCTGCCAGGCGGGCGATGTAAGGAGCTATTACACCTGCTCCTATTCCAAAGAGAATGACCATTAATGCCAAAAATCCCATCCCAAGTTTCAGGGATAAAGAAACTTCTTTCGCCTGTTCGCAGCGATGGCTGCGCGGCAGGGCAAGAAAGGTTATTCCGAAGGCCTTGACAAAACAAGCGGCAGCCAGGCCGCTGGTCAAAGCAAGCGCGGCGGCGCACAGAACCATAAATAACTTGATCCATCCCTGCGATTGCAAAATACCCGCTAAGAATGCCTGGAAAGTAAGCCATTCGCTGACAAAACCGTTAAACGGAGGCAAAGCGGATATTCCCATCGCTCCAATAAGAAAGAACGCCGCGGTCCAGGGCATATTCTTGATCAACCCCCCCATTTTTTCCATATCGCGGATGCCGGTTGCCTTTACGACACTTCCGGAGCATAAGAATAAAAGCCCTTTAAACAAGGCGTGGTTAACTAAGTGATATAATCCGGCGCACATAGCGATCACAGCCGCTAAAGCCATGCCCTTGGAGGCAAAAAGCATTGCCGATCCGACCCCCAGAAGGATTATCCCGATATTTTCCACGCTATGATAGGCCAATAATCTTTTTATATCGTGGTCCATCAGAGCATAGATGACCCCCACCAGACAGGAAATTATCGCGAATACCAATATAAGTATCCCCCACCATGCCGGAGACGGGCCCAGTAATATTATAAAAAAGCGGATCATCCCGTAAATGGCGGTCTTGATCATTACTCCGGACATAATACTTGAAATGTGGCTGGGGGCCTGCGGATGGGCGATGGGCAGCCAAATATGCAGCGGCACTACCCCGGCCTTGGTGGCAAAACCAACAAACAAAAACAGAAAGACAATATTACGCGCCTGATCCGGCATCGCTTTAGCCGCCTCTTTTACCGCCAGGAAATCAAAAGAACCCGCCTGCGTATAAAGAATAAAAAATGCCGCCATCAAAAACGCGGTCCCAACGTGAGTCATGATCAGATAAATCGTCCCGGCGCGTATGGATTTTTCGTGTTTGTAATCAAAGACAACCAGAAAATATGATAAAAGCGACATCAGTTCCCAGGAGATAAGAAATGCCAGCAGATTGCCTGAAGTCACCACTAAAGACATTGAGATAGTAAAACCTGAAAGGAGCGCCCAGGCAAACGCCTTCTTCCTTGGCGCGTCTTGGCGCAAATATCCTATTGAGAATACCGCCGAAGGAAGGCAAACCAGGGCAATGACCGCCAGGAAAAATAAGGAGAGCGGATCAAAAAGGAAAAGTTGTTGCGGAAAAAGATTTATCATTTCAGATGGATAAATTCTATAAAAAAAGAAACCTTCATTAGTCAACAATACTAGCTAACAAAGGTTTCTCGTTATTTTCTAGTCCAGACCCACCTTTAAACTCGGAACTACCAATCTAAATCAAGTCCTAACTTCTGCCTCTTCTTTTGTAACCACCGCCGGGCTTTCCTCGTCCGATCTTTTTAATCCAAGGCTTAGATCCTCCCGCGGGCTTCTTCCAGGTACGGTTACCTTCTTCTGCCTTCTGCCAGGGCTTACGGCTACCTTCAGGTTTCTTCCAGGGGCGGCTGCCTTCTTCTGCCTTCTGCCAGGGCTTACGCTCTCCGGTAGCTTTCTGCCAGGGCTTACGGCTACCTTCAGGTTTCTTCCAGGGGCGGCTGCTTCCTTCAGTCTTCTGCCAAGGTTTACGCTCGCTGGAAGCTTTCTGCCAGGGCGGCTTACGGCCACCTTCTTCTACTTTCTGCCAGGGCTTTGGCTGATCTGACCTCTTGCGCCAGCGCATCGGATTATCCCGGTTTACCCAGCGCGGTTTCTCCTCCACTGGCTTCCCGGATAACTCCTGTCGCTTCATATAACTATGCGTACGCCTGCCGTTCCTGTATGCCCCGGGTTTCTTAAAGGCCGGACGGACCGGAGCCTTCCTTTCTTCCTTTTGGACTTCTTGAACCTCAACCTCCGGCTGCGCCTTATCTTCCGGCTCGCCAGACTCCTGAATTTCTACTTTAGGACGCGCCTGTTCAACATTAAGGGCCCGGCCCATGAATTCTTTTTCGTGCAAAGCGGCTATCGCATCCAGCGCCTGCTGGTCGTCGGCCATCTCCACAAAACCAAACCCCCTGGACTTAGGCGCTTTCTTCTCTTTGCTCATCACGATCACTACGGAAACAACATTACCGAAGTCTTCAAAGAGCTTCTTTACATCGGCCTCAACCGCGTCAAATGATAAGTTACCCACAAAAATATTCACGTCTATTTAACCGCCTTACTTGGTCTTTTCTTTATTCTTTTTTTTGGCTTGGCTTGCGGGCATAATATATCCGCGAACTCCGCCAATCTTCCATTTTCATATGGGAATTCTTTACAGAAGGCGGGTTTCAGGTCATAATCGATCTTATGGATGGAGCAGAGCCCATCCGGGTCAAGGAAAGAACAGCGATTATCTTCAAAACTCGTCCCAATCCTGTATCCGGAAGGATAATCCCTATCCTCTTCAAGATGATAAAACATTCTGTTTAACCCCAATGCTACTATTTTTTTGGCCTCTTCCAGGTCCACCCAGGCCCCGGTATGGCAACAAACTTCCTGCCGGCGACACTTTGTACAATCGATATTCTTCATCTTTATTCTCCAGCTTAACGATAATTACAAAAACTAAGCGGTAGAGAAAAATCCAACCCGCTTAAATGCGCGATCACCGCCTGTAGTTCATCTTTCTTGGGCGAGCTGACCTTGATCTTCTCCCCTTCGATCTGGGTCTGCACTTTTAACCCTAAGCCTTTTATGATACCGGACAATTCCTTGGCCTTCTCTTTATCAATACCTGTATATATCTCAACTAACTGGCGCTGGTAGCCCTCAAAGGCCCTCTCTGGAGGATTGAATTTAAGAGATTTAAGAGAAATCTTTCTTTTGGCCATCCGGGTAGCCAGGATATCGGTAAGGGCGCGCAATTTAAAATCGTTATCGGCGACCAGGGTAATCTTCTTTTCTTTGCGGTCGTAATCGATTGATGCCTTGCTACCCTTAAAATCATAGCGCTGGGCCAGTTCTTTGTTCGCTTGGTTTACCGCGTTATCCATCTCCTGCAGGTCTACTTCAGATACAATATCAAAAGAAAAGTTCGCCATGATCTTGAGCCCTTATATTTCTCTGGGAATAACTTAACTATCGGCTGGAAAGATATTGCGGCAGTATCCGTTTTAAAAAAAGACAGACACTGCCGCAAGTTACATCACGAAAATTTGAAACTAAAACGCTGTACTTGTGGAACCGCTCTTAACGGCCTTGGTTTTTGCGCTTTGAGAAACAATCCCTGCAGTATATCGGACGGTCATCTCTGGGCTTGAAAGGAACTTCACATTCTTTCTTGCATTCCGCGCAGATCGCCTTGTGCATCTCACGCGGGCCTGAGCTGTATCCGCCACCACCTTCTCCGTATGCCATGTTTCCTCCCTTTTTACTTCTCTCTAATATCCTATTATACCACTTTTACAGAAAAATCCAGGATATTTTTTTAAAAATGGCCCGGATCTTTCAAAAGATGCCGGGCCATGTTTATACCAGGTTACAGCTTGACTACGTTAGTAGCCTGCTCGCCTTTGGGGCCTTGTTCAATATTGAACTCAACCTGCTGGCCTTCAGCTAAAGACTTAAAACCTTCGCCTTGAATAGCGGAATGATGCACAAAAACATCATTTCCGTTTTCAGGGGTAATAAATCCATAACCCTTCTGGTCATTGAACCACTTCACTGTTCCTTTTGCCATGCTTGTTACCTCCTTCTTCTAGAATTTAGTAAACTGTGTTAGAAATCTACATCATCTTTACCCAGCCGGAATTATAGATTCCTAACGATGGCAAACAATGACCTGAAGCAAAAAAGCCGTAATGTCAGACATCCTGACCTTACGGCCCAAGACTTCTAAACTTTTACTAAAAGGAGTATAGCATGTTTTTTTGATTTGTCAAGAAATAACTTTCCTACCATCTCCAGCCGGCGCCCGCCACTATTGCCCTTTCCTGCTCTGATTTAAGCAGACGCAGGAAAGCCTGGCCATCTTCTTTAAAAATATCCCGCGATAACTCAAGCTCGGCGCCTATTTTTTTGTTTAAGCTATTCCTGAGGTTAAATGATACGCTACCCTTACCTGTAAGTTTGGCTTCCGCGCCAAAAACAATCGCCTGAGGCCTGCCTTCTTCCTGCTCAACCTCAAAGACCAGGCCGGCGCCCTTTTTGAGCTTCCATTTTCCAAAAAACGTGATCACGCGCCTTACCGGCCGCTTCTTGCGCGCCAGGCCTATGCCTAATTCATACTTAATATAACCGTCTCTGAATATACCCGCGCTGGTCTTGAAATCAAAGATTGAGTCCGTATCGCCTTCTATCGCGTATGATAACCTGGTCCTGTCTTTTATATCCCAAAAACCCTTGAAGGCTAAAGTGTGTATCCCTTTCTTACTCCGGTATTCGTATATTATCTGATAATTCTTATCTATCTGCCAGGCCCCTTCAAAAGTCAACGCGTCAAAGTCATCGCCCCCTTTATCTACTTTGAAAGTGAGCCGGTTACGCTCATCCGCCTGCCAGGAACCGGCCAGCTCAAGAGTATATAGTGACGACTTGCCGTCTTTTGTCCTGGTGGTCACCGCAAATAGGAGTGAATTCTCGCGCGCCTCCAATATCTGGCCCTGAATAGTAACCTGGTCCCCGAATGTCTGCCTCCTCCATTTATCTAAGGCCAGGCATAACTGATGATCTTTGGTAAGCGACCATTCGCCTTTTAATTTGATCTGATGCGGGGCTTTTGGCCCTTCAGGAAGAGGGGATTTCAGATGGTAGACGAGATTATTTTTGGCATCTATCTTGAATTGCCCGTCTATAACTTTTCTTACTCCCAGGAGGGCATCACTTGCGGCGACCAGCCTATTATGCGGGTCAAAATCGTACTTTATTTTCTGCATTACTTACGCCTTGATCTATCTCTTTCTTAATCTATTAATTATCTTCACTGCCAGAAAGACGGAGAATGCCACAATTATAAAATCAATAGCGGTATTGACAAACTGCCCGTAATTAAGGGTAACTGCCGGAGCATCTTTAGTGGCAGCCTTCATGATCACCTTCAGATTCTTAAAATCTACCCCCCCGATCAGTAATCCTATCGGAGGCATTATTATATCGCTCACCAGCGAGCTGACTATCTTATTGAACGCCGCTCCAACAACAATACCTACCGCCATATCCACCGCTTCTCCCTTGATCGCGAACTCTTTAAACTCCTTAATAATAGACATAATTCTTTCTCCTTCCTATATCCTTTTGCTTTTATGACCGAGTATTTCTTACAGGCATCTTATTCAATAAATGCACTGTGGCATTCATAACTAACAAACTACAGAGCTCCGCGTCAAACCTGACGCCTGCCTGCGTCAAAATAAAGACGAGCGCTGCCACTCCCGCCCCGAAGATGTATTTCCCGATCGGCTTTAGCGGTGTTGTCTTGGGTTCGATGACCATGACAAAAATATAAAAATAACTGAAATACCCGAAGATATTCCATAAGGGCACATTTTGCAACAACGCCTGCGCCCCAAAGAGCAATAAAGATGCGGCCGCGTAACCGGCAAGGACTTCTGTTTTCTTGAGCTTATACGCAAAATAAAACCCGAAGGGCGCCAAAATATACCAGATATACGTCCCCTTCCATTGCGTGGAAACGCCAAATAAAATAAGCGTTAAGAATATTCCGCATGCCGCCGGGTTAAATATATGTTTTCCCCGGAAACGGATCAGGTGTTTGGAAAATATGGCTATTACCGCGGCCAGACAAAATATCCACCAGGCCTGGTCGCTTGAGATCACAAAGCCTGTGATCAAACCGGTGATCACAGCGCTTTCACTGGCCCGGAAGGCCTTTTCCTTTAAGTATAAAACCAACCCCTCCGCCGCCAAGGCAGAGATAACGGCAATAGCGGTAGCAGCCAGAAACGCCGCATCCTTATCCCTGACTGCCAGGAAAACGGCAAATCCGGACAGATAAATAATCAGTTTGGTTTTGATGGATTTAAAAATAACCATATATTTTATTTATCCAGCCCGTTGCATCTCAAGCAATCTAAATATACTGCCCGGTTGATCTCAAGCGTATCAGATAGATCGGATTTAACCCTTGTGGAAACCTGCTTTGCCTTTTGGGCGCACATTTTCCTGATCTTCGCCGGCCTGACCATGATCCAGTAGAAAACGAATACGAAAAATAAAATCGCTACCCACATCGCTATGATCAAAAACCATCTTTGTAATTTAGTCACCATCTGATCCTCCGTTTCAACCCGATCTAGGACAGGAAATCTTTTTTCTTGACCAAATAGCTGCCAGCACCGCGGCAGAGATAATGCACCAGGTGGCAAAGAGCGCGTTGGGAATTGCCGCTTCACTGGATATATGTTTGATCGCCAGTACCGCCCCCATGCCGGCGTTTTGCATTCCGACATTGATGGCAAGCGTGCGCCGCTGCGCCAGATTAAAGTTAAACCCCACCCCCGCAAAATACCCAAAAATAAGGCCCAAAATATTCAGGCTTATGACGGCGACAAATATCATGGCAGTAACCTGACCCAGGACGTCTTTATTGAGCGCCACCACCAACCCGCAGATAAAAGCGATAAACAGGGTTGAAAGCGCGGGAAATACCGGCTTGATCCTTGAAGTGAATTTATGAAACTTATGCTGGAACCAGAGGCCCAGAATAAGCGGTAGGATCACCATCATCATAATACTCTTTACCATCGGCCAAAATTGTATTGGGATATACTGGTGCCCTAAAAAATAGGTCAAGGCAGGGGTGACTATCGGAGAAATAAGCGTCGTGGCTGTAGTCAGGGCCACGGAGAACGCCACATCCGCCTCGGCAAGATACGACATCACTCCCGCGGCCATGGCATCCGGCACAGCGGCGGCCAGGATAAGCCCCACGGCCAAAGCCGGTGGTATCTTCAGGAATTTGATGATAATAAAAGCCAAAAGCGGCATGATCACAAACTGCGCCGTGGTTCCCAGAATAACCAGTTTTGGTTTTTCCAGGATAGGTTTAAAATCTTTTACCGAAAGCAGGCAGCCGATCCCAAACATGGTAAAGCCAAACAGCCAATCGATAAAAGGTTTAAGCGGCACCAGTACTTGCGGGAAGACAAACCCCACGGCCGCGGCCAAAATTACCCAGATCACCAACATCCGCGTGAATCTTTCTAAAAGCTTATTTAACATAGCTTCTTTTCATCTGGCTTTACGTAATAGCCGCCTTTCTAATTCAGCTATCATCCCTTTTAGCCCCGCTATCAAATGGTCTTTACCATCTGCCGCCCTCAGGGACATCTCTAACCGCCCAATTTTCTCGCGGAGTTCATCCAGCATCTTCTTGTCCTCAGTAATATCTTCTATGGCAAGTAGGATTAGCTTTTTCCGATCAGACGTCTTCTGGTAGATTTGCCGGGCATTCAGCAGCATTATCCGCTTCCCAATGCCCAGAAATTCATGCTCAACCTCAAAATTATCAAAACTTGTAGTCTTGGGAAGGATATCCTCCAGCAACTCTCGCAGTTTCGGAATATCCCACTGGCGATTTCCTAAATCATAGATTAACTGGTTCTCGGTTTCCTCGGGCTTTACCTTAAATACCTCGTAGAAATAACGGCTGGCTGAAACTACCTTTAAATCACCATCTAGAACTAATAAGGATTGATGCACGGTAGCTACAATATTCTCGGCGTATTCAAGGGCATCCTGAACTTCCTGGCCTGTTATATTCTTTTTATATTCCATGCCTTCACCTCTTTCCCATCACAAGCAGTTAGAATTAGACAGCGCTAGATGCCCTACTTAAGCTGCTCGTTTAACCGATACATGACCCCCGCGGCTATCGCTGGTTGTGGAAGGCCTAATTTACGCGCGGAAATAGTGACCTGGGTCGATTTCTCCGAAACCTTCCTGATCTTTAAATTTACCCCCGCTCCGCTCACCTCCGCGCTTATTTCGCCGCCCGCTCTATTCTCCTGCGTGAGCTTACCCGCCATTTTGATGGCTTGCAACCCGGCATCATAAGCCTTATCCATTGTCACATTAAAAGTCTCCTGGGCGTAATCCTTACCGGTAAGAGTAAACGCGGCCACAACCGGTAGCGCCCCCACGCCGGCAAGCATGGCCACTCCATACACTTTGAGCCCCTGGATACCCGCTGCCTTCAGCGGTTCTGAAATGATCAAAGCGACAAGTTGCTGCGCGCTGTTAATATTCTTATAGGTCTTCTTCAAATTGACATCATAGACCTTGATCACGGGCTGGCCTTGTGCGCTGTAATCCTTGCTTACTACCCTGCCCATCCCTAAGGTTACGGTGTCTATGCGCATGGCCAGTTCTTTAGCAGGTTTCTTTTTCTCTTTTTCTTTGGGCTTTTCCGAAACTACCTTTAAGGATTCAACGTTGAGCTCTCCCTCTTTATTCTTGACCATGCCTATCTCTTTGATATCTAATACCAACTCTTTGAGGTGGATCTTACCGGTAAAAAGCGCCGCTATATTACAAGTCACGCCAATCTTGGGAATATCTACAAGGATATCTTTCGGGAACCCTTCAGGGTTATACATCTTGAAGTCGGATATTTTCACTGATTGCCTGATTACGCTCATCGAAAAACCACCTATGCTGGTGGGGGCTCCGGTAATGGCAGTCGTCACCGTGCCGATCAATGATTTAATAAACAGGTCCCTGGCAAAGGAGAACGCAACGAGGATAACGAATACTAGGATTACGATCTTGATTTTCTTAGACATTCTCTACCTCCTTTTGGTGTTATCTTGCGTATGTCCCGATCAGCTCCGCGTTATCGATTACATGGCCCTGCATGGCATCAAGCAGTTCCTGCTCGTTGGAACCTATTTGAAGGTCTAACAGCATATCAAGGGCGTATATTTTGAAAAAATAACGGTGCGTCCCGCTTGGCGGACAAGGCCCCCCATAGCCATAGTCACCGGAATCATTCTTAATCTGCTCGCCGGGGACGCTGTTTTCATCAATATAGGATACCGGGGGAATATTGTAAACAATCCAATGCACCCAGGTCCCTCTTGGCGCGTCGGGATCATCTACTATCAAAGCCAGGCTTTTGGTATCAGCGGGTATATCTTCGATCTTCAACTTGGGGCTGATGTCTTGACCGTCGCAGGTAAATTTCTTTGGGATGGAACCGTTATTCTCAAACTCCGGACTGGATATACGCATGGCACTTACCTCCTGGCAACTTAATAGGGGCGCGAACATCGCTAATAAAATAAACAGTTTTACCCGCATCTGCCCGCCTCCTTTCTATTTTTACCGATATTTGTTCTGCGTGACTTCAATATCACTGATCAAATAGTATACCATTGGAGCAGAGAAAGCGACTTTGTTTTTATTATAAGTATACTCAATTATCTTCAATTTTGAGCCGGTAACTTCTACTACGGGAGAATTTAATGCTAACTTAATCACCTGAGCAAGCTTATTCTGGACAAGAGGATCTTTCGTAACTAATATGACCGTAGCGATACTGCTTTGGCCTTCGCCTGACCCGCCAGAACTACAGGTTGCCCAATTCCTATAACCTCCATATTTGTTATTCAGCGCATTAACCTGGTCCATAGAAAGAACGCTAAAGATATATCTATTTTTTTCGGATGAACTACCGCCATTTATTAACCAGGTCATCTTGGATTCAGGCCCAGGCTCGGCGACTATATGTTCCGGCCCGAAATCAAAGACTGTCTCGGCTAAAATAAAGGTGGGAAAAAATAAACCGCCTACTAGCAACAAAAGAAGTAATTTCTTCTTCATCCTTACCCCTCTCTTTCTACCCAATTGTCATTTATTTTTTTAAATCTTTATCGTCTATATGGAATTTATGAAGCATTCTGTGTACTATTGGCGAGAAAACGATCCCCATTACGGCAATAAATACAAGCCCGCTGAAAAGAGCATACAGTGAAGCGAAGATTTTTGCACCTGTGGTAGTCAATACATCCACCGGCCCCATGCCGCCTAAGATCATGGACGCGTTCAGAAGCGCATCAACCCAATTAAAGCCAGCCATCCAGTGATACCCGGCAATACCAATACACAGGGCAAACAATATCAATAGAATGGCAATTATAACAAATTTGGCCAATCTTCTGATAAAGACTGAAAATGGAACTATTTTCTGAGATTTATGTTCAAACATGTCTTAAACACTCCTTATGATTCTGTTTCATCGTTCTACCATAATCTCGTGAAGTGTTTTTTCTCTTGCCATAAACAAAAAACCTCCGCTTTGTAAGCGAAGGTTTGGATTATTTCGCGTTTTCTCCTTTGTCGGGATCCCGACCGCTACGAACGAGCAAGTCGGGAAACGTGGCAGTT
>JAQTUD010000002.1 GCA_028710405.1 Candidatus Omnitrophota bacterium | reverse complement strand
AGGTGCCGGTGTTAAAAGTGCCTTGAGTGAAGCTGACGGGCGCACCGACATTGACCGGGCTGCTCTCGCCGTAGCCGAATTCATCACCGGAGCCGGAGTCAAACGAGGCGAGGGCGGGGGGAATTGAAAGAAAAAAAACAATTAAAACATTTATAAACCGGCTTAAAAAGTAGTTAAAAAAAATGACTTTCTTTTTAGTCATTATTATTCTCTAATTTTGTGTCCGGCTGCTCAACAGGAGGCAAGATGGTTTGTCCGGTAGTTTTGAGCGTTTGGCCTATTTTTATATTTCTCCAGAACGTATCTTGCGGCACGATATTAATACGGTCATAAGGCCAGTAAGGATAATACCTGGTCCTCATTTCTCCATATCCACCGCCGACATTGGCGACTACGCTAAAAGGCATTCCTTTATACCCGCTTACAGGCACATAAGGCGCCAATCCGAGGGAGCTCCCGACATACGGAATATCTGCCATAGCAGTCAGAATATTACGCGTTACCAGATCTTTTGCTACTCCGAAATTAGATGAACTACCTGTGGAAGTCATATATTCACCCATTGTCTGGAACATACCTTTGTAGGCGCCTGATGAAGCCAGCTGCCGTAATTTATCCGTATAATTGACTACGGCCAGCGTGCTCATTTTTCCGCCGGGCGTATAATAAAGTCCCATTGCTATGGTCTGCAGCCCAAATTCAAATGCACTCTGCCCAAAACTTCCTACAATTGAAGGCACCACACCCGCCGTTGGAATAAACTCATACTTTTTGGCAAAAATAGTAGACTTATCCTTGATGCCAATCTCTCCATTCTTAATAGTGAATGCAATTATTTGCCGATTATTCCATTCAAACTCTGGATCATCTACAAAGATAGTGTTTTTATTTCTATCTACCCCGGCGTAGATTGTGTTAGGCATTAAAGGAGATTTATGGTAAGGAGCCCTCTGCAGCGTATAATACCCTTTATTGTCAGGATTATCAGACAACGCTACATCGCTGGCGAGACGGAAATTGCCGTTAATATCCGGCTTGACGCTGGTAACACCCTGCCCGACTATGCCATCGGTTAGATAGCTAAGCGTATCTTTGGCTTCCTGCCGAGAGAGCATCTGGCTAAGGCTCTTTCCTGAAATCTTCTCAGCGCTTCCGTCGTCTCTACCCCAGGACCATTCATAATCAGGTATCGGGATATATTCTCCTGCCACGACATATTTCCCAAAGTCTTGATTGTATTGGCTTAATACCAATTTGCCGTTGGGAGCAAATTCCACCTTAAGCCCGTCTGAAGCTGCGCCTGCTCTGCTTAGCCCTTCTTTGATGGTATTTAAATCTGTAGTGCGGATATCCGGGGCCTGCGCTCCATAAGCAGCATATGCCTTATCTATTCTTTCCTGAAGTTCGGTCATCTGGGCATCGGTGAGAGGTTTTCCATCCCTATCATAAAAACCCATCTCCCCTATAGTGACTCTTGGGCCGGGCTGCGCTAGATTACCCTGCACTCTTGCAGCCATTATTTCATCTTCAGGCAGATTATAAGGAAAGATCTCATTAGGAATCCCGGCCTTGCCGATCTCGGAAAGTTGTTTGCTATGTAGGTAATCACCGTAAAGCCCCCAAACCAGCCCTCTGGCTACACTGGAGGCGGCGATGTTACGCAGAGAAGCAGTTAAGGCATGGGAGAAATCTTCTTTGTCGCTTGATGTAGAATCATCTATGCCTATCTCAATCGCTGTTGCGATAAGACCGATAGGCAGTTCGGTGCGCAGGGTATTCCCCGCGGCCAGGCCAAATGCCTCCCATTTTGATCCGCCGATATTTTTATACGCGCTCCACTCTGAAGCCGTTTCCATCCTGGTTTTCCTGGCAATAGCATCGCTTAAGATCTTAACCTGTTCCTTCTCGCTTGTCAGGCCGCGGTTCTGTAACGCCTTATAGAAAGCATCATCGGGTGAATGTAACGAATAAACCGATCCATCCTTATCAAAATATAGGTTCGGGAATGCGTAAGTATAATCCGCTACTTCTTCCGAGGAATATACCTTACCTTTAGAATCCATATAATCAGTGATTTCCCCGTCGGGGGTGCGTTTTAATGGGGCGAATTCAATCTTTTTGTCAGGCGCAAGATTCCTAGTCAAGGAATCGGGTATAGGATCTTTGAATACCTGTAGATCCCCATTAGCTTCCACTGAGAATTTTCCGGGGTTTAGACGATTCAACATCTCTACATCTTGAGTAGAAAGTATATTCCCCTTTGAATCTATATACCCTGGAACACCGCCTAAATCTACCTGTTTGTAAATATCTTTCGGCCTGTTAGCTAACTGTTTCCAGTCCCTCTTGGCTAATGCCTGGCCAAATAATTGTTCGCGATAAGCCTCCATTGCCGGGTAATAACCCAACTGCCTGTCTAAGTCAATCCTCCAGCCAAATATGGTAGCAGAACTATCAAGCAGTGGCCCTGCCGTGGACTGGATAGATGCTTCAATCAAAGGCTTCCATTTTTCCGCCCAATTATCTTTATTATGCTCTTCAAATTTTTTGCTGGCCATTAAAACCATATATTTGGTGAGTATTTGCGGCCATAAATTAGCAGTATTGATAAACGGCGCGGCGCCCAGGCGCCAAAATACTGTTGATGCGGAAGGTCTATAAGCAGGAGAGAACATCTCCGCTGGGATCCACTGGCTTCTGCCTTCATTCACCCCAAAGCCGGGTTTAATATTCCTTGCAAAGTAAATAGAACGTCCTGAGACTTCGTCAACCACTATCGGATCCTTACTTCCTGAAAAGAGGGTTAGCTGGTAGTTGCCATCCTGCGTGGGGGCTATAATTGTATCGGGCCTTCTTATCAAAGCCGACGAGCTGCGCCAGGAGGATTCCGGAGAGACAGCACGGGTTACTGCCATAGACCCATCCGGTCCAGGTGTGACCTGTATATCCGGCTTTCCAGCAAAACGGTCATAGAATTCCCCGCTGCTTAATACCTCGCCCTCTTTATTTATATACCCACCATTACTATGATATGCCTGCTCATAGATATCTGTCTGCGCGCCGGCCCTGGGGTCAAACCTTGTTTTATCGCTGATCTGATTTCCCATTATTTTCTGGAATTCGGCTTCGCTGGTTACAGGTATGGCATTGCCGCGTGTCAATGTAGCTATGCCATCTTTAGTTGTGATTTTAAGGCCCGGGTTCCTCTGCAAAGCTTCCCATTCCTGCCTGCTTAATACCTTGTTCGGATCAGATTCGTCTACCCAAGTCTGGTTTTGGCCCTGCCTATAAGTCTGCCTATCCGCGGTACCGGGGAATTCATAACGCACAAGTGCCGGGTCGTGAGTGATAACCATATCTCCGTCAGTATTAATTGTGCCGCCCATACCATACAATTCCTCAAAGGTCTTTTGCTCGCCAGCACCATTTCTAAAAGTAGAAGTTCCTGTTGCTTCGTCATACTGTAGTTTATATATTTCATCGGGAGCCTTATAGCTGTGAACTTCTTGCATTTTATTAAAATATGTATTCGGGTCAAATGCCGTCCGGCCTAATTCTGTAGCATACAGTCCAGCAGCGTATCCGGCTACTTGCGCGCCTACGCCCGGGTCTTGGTTCTTATTAATCTTACTTCCGTCAATAGCCGCTACTGTTGCCGCGTTTGCCCAGGCCCCGAAACCGCCGACTAAAGCACCTTGTATCGGTTGAAAACCGTTATTTTGGCTCAAATAGGCGTTAGGATTAATTAAACCGGCAGTCCCGCCGACCATTAAGCTGGAAACAGTATAGATCTTTCTGGGGTTCCAATCATGATATTGCCCATAAGCACCAACTGCTCCGGCGACCTGAGTTGCCGCGGTCCAAGTGGCAAAACCTGTGGCTGCCATACTCGCCAGTTTGCCCATCTTGCCAATATCAGTGGCACCCTGAATAATGTATGTGGGATTAGTGACTAATTTAGCCGTCGCGTCTAAACCTACGCTGATACATTCCAGGGGCTGGGCAATAAATTGCCTGATCCCGCTCAGCGGCCCGGTTACATCCTTAACAATGTTAACTGTCTGGCCTGCCTGGTTTGCGGTATTGGACGCCTGCCAGGCAGAGTTAAAACTGCTGGATAGCCAGGCCGAGCCGAATGATACGCCTATAGTTAAAGCAAGCTGATCTCCGATATCTGACCAGTCTATTTTCATATCCTCACCGCCGCCTACGTGAGTACGTCCGGCAAGGGCATACTGGGGAATGGCCAAAGAGAATACTAAGATCAAACCGATAGCCTTGGCTCCGATCTTCAATAGTTTCTCTTTTACCTTATTCATTATCGTGATCTCCTATTGATGCGTATTGCTTGTTTCTGCCGTCTGCGTTACGCCCGGCTGATACTGCTCTCCTTCGCCGAATACATCCCCGGCCTGGCGGTATTTTTCCTGTATCGCGCGGGCAAAATATATCCGCATCGCAAAAAGCGCCGCGGCTATTACCATTATGAATACCGCGTATTCCAGAAAACCCTGTGCCTTACCTGGTTTTTTCCGCATAATCCACCGTTATAGTAGTCATACCAAGAGACGCGTATTGTTCGTCTGCCGGAGGTACGGCCTGGGCCAGAGTCAGCCGGCAGGTATCCTGCCTGTCATTGGTAAAAATCAACTCCGCGGACCATACCTCTAAAGATAGCCCTGGTAACTGCTGCTCGCACGAAGGGCAACTGGCTTTCGCCTGAGCAGAATCCACCTTGCTGGCCTTTGAAACCGGCCTTTCATCGCTAAGATACCAGCCATATCTGGACATCTCTTTTTTAAAAAAGATCACCGCGTCTTCAATATCATCGCGCGTAAAATAAGTAGCATTTAAGGTACGCTCATTTTCTGAAAGGTTTACCAGGGATGACCCCGGATATACCGGATAAACATCTTTTTTGGGCTTTGCGACTAATTCGGGGACCTGTAACTGTATTTTATTACCACTGATATTGGAGCCTGCTTGAGGCTTTTTCCCTTTTGTTACGGTAAAATGGGTCTTTTCGTCGCGGGCAAAACCTTCCGGCAAGAAGCTAAATGAAAGTATATCTTCACCGTTTTCAAACATAAGGTTCTTTCCTATTGCTTTATCCAGATAACCGCTCTCCATTTTAGGCATTCCTTCGCCAGAATTCGCCGCCAGGTTGGCATACGGGTCCAATAATGTCCAACCTGACCCGGCCAGCTCCTTGCGATAGAAATCTTTGATTCGTTCTGCTGACTGATCTGATTCATAGTGGATCATTTCGTAATCTATACCGACTACTTTGCGGGTTTCTTCTTTTACCTTGGTCGTTCCCGAAGGGACAGGAATACCCTGTTGCTCCCACCAAGCAGCAGATAAATTTGCCGTACTCAATAGAAAGACACCTGTAAAAATCAATAATAAAATATTATTTTTTAGAGACATATTTACCTCCAAGTTAAAAACACTGCGCATATTCTTCCTTTAGATCTTCTTTCTTGGTTTCAAGATCGCCAACCTGCTTACGAGCTTCTTCGGCGCGGCCGCGGGCATCCTGGGCCAGCTTAGACATTTCGGCTATGTGCTCCTGGCTCATACCCTGCTCTTGATAAAGCGTAATTGTCTTCTCCAATTCCTTTGCCTGCGCATCATATTCATCAGCAGCCGCCAGCGAATCGCTGATCTCTTTCTCAATATTCGCGCATTCCTCGGTGGCATAAGGACAATCCTTATGCGGATCGGGGTCGGTTTGCGGTATGCCAATGACATCAGTCGCCACAATAGATGGGTCATGTTTTTTGTTCTCATCATCCGGGGGATAGATCTTGCAGTTATTTGTGAAATCTATAATACTGTAACTATGCGTCTGGGGATATTTTGCCTGCCATAATCCCATATCTGTCCCCTCGTGATATGCCCAGGTATCCACCCTGACTTTACGGTCGTGGACGATATCTTCCAGCCAACAGATCGTTGCCCACATAACATCCCCTGAATCATCCCTGATCGTAAAACCGGGGAATACCCCCAGTGACGCGATCAATAAAGCGGCTCTTACTCCGTTTAATTGATATTCAACATACTTGTTCACGAAATTTCCTGATATTATTGACAGATTTCCTGCCAGGCAGGCGACATATTGACAAACCTCAAAAGCCGCCTTTAATGGCGGAAACCAGCTAAATGCGCTGCTCAAGGCATAACAGATACAACCAACACCGTAAAAGACGCCGCCTAAACTGTATAAAAATAGAATGCCGACTCCTGTCCCCAGCATCAATAATGCGATTTCCGCCTCCCAGGGCATAGCAGTAATCTTTAATTTAAAAGTATCCAGCTTCTCTGTTTCCACCTTTGATTTTATATAATGTTTCCCGCCAGAACCGTCTATCCACGAATATGTATATTCATTTGCCGGCACGAGATCTTCATTGCTAAAAATATCCATAAATTTACTAAATTCATCGCGGTAATTACGCCTGGCATCCGGATCGGTTACCTCAGCCGGCGGCTTGCCCTCCTTTAATTTTCCGCCTATGCCGCTATTCATAAACGCGAATTGATGCCCCATTTTTATGGCGCTATTGCGCCCTTCCTCGGCCATTTTTCTGATGGATTTATAATAGTAAAAAGTGCCGATGGAGTAGGCTGTAATAGTAACAATTATTGACTCTACCAATGATAAAAAGGTCTCCATTATATAGTTTTTGGCTAATGATTCTTGGCCGGCGGCGACCATTGATTCAACGGTATCTGGACAGTTTTGGTCGCTGCAACTCTTCTTGGTCTGCTGAGAAGTATTTAAGCTGGCCTCTACCTGGGTTTCGCCCAACAACAATGCTAATTGCGCCGCGGCGAACTCCGCCGAAACAGTGATCAAGAACTGCTGGTATTTCGCTTCCATATCGTCATTTGCCTGGACTATGGAATTAAAAATATTCGCCATGACTGCTCCGGTCGCCAGGGCAGCAGAATCAGTGGCATTACTGGATTCGGTCTTCATGAAAGAAACTTTGGTCAGGCTTACCGTGACCATCGCCATTATTACCAGGACCACAATTATTACTATAAATAAAGCAGTCAGTTGCCCTTTCTGGTTACCGAAAAATTTATTCTCATGGAAATAGGTAAACATCCTTTATCTCCTAAAAGATGAATTATTTATGATAACATCTTCTTCCTTAAGGTCCGGAGGCGTATAAATCGGCCACTGCAATTTATAGGTATCGCTTCCTGTGCCGGCACTCACCCTTGTGGCATTATAACGAAGCTGGCGTTCCACTATCTGGCGGTTCTCCCAGAGCCAGATCTTGATTATCCCGCCGAATAATGCCACGACCAGGAAAAAAACGATCGCCGTTTCCAGCGTTGCCTGCCCTTTTAAATTTAAAATCCGGTTTGCCATTGCCTTGTCCTCTCAACTACCGTGCCTTCCGGCACTTTGCTGCTATATTTATACTGGCCGTCTGTATCGCGGTAAAGACGCTGCACTAATTCTCCGCCAGGAGAATCCGGCCCTTCCCAAAAAGTGCCGCCCGGCTTGGCTTCCACATCATTTTCGTCATCATCGTCGTCATCTTCTACCCGCACAGTATAGGGGATCTTATATTTTTTGCTTTCGGATAATTTAGAGACCCTTGTATTGGTTATACCTGAAGGTGATTCCTGCTTACGCACTGTTTCGTCAAATTTGGCATCCGAGCTGGAAATCATCTCTTCGGTCCTAAATGACCACTCTATTTCTGCAGGATCGCCTTCTTTTACATTACCGTCATGTTCGACGGGCACAAATTCATCGTAAGAACGCGACTTCTCGTCTTCGTTAATTCTAAAGATTATTAAGCTGTTCGCCTTGGCATCCTCTGCGGCTTTGGGGACTGCCCAGAAGACATTGGTAGATGCACTGACCGTAGTAGGGCTTCCCTTTCCCAAGCCGCCGTTTAGATCAGCATGGTGCCTGTCGGTAATCAACGTATATTGCACTGAAGCGCCGGCTGTGGTATTGCAAGCCTTTTCTAAAGCGCGGCGGAAAGCCTCCATCTGCACATATTGCTGGTCATTAAGCCTTTGCACATAAGAAAGCAGGATGCCGAAGACAACTAAGATAATGCTGCCGAATATTGCTAACTCCACCACTGCTTGGGCTTTTTTATTATGGGAATATTTCATTGGTCACCCTTTAACTGGTCGATCTCGGCCTGGATCTGTGCGGCTTCCGTTCTTTTGGCTTCGGCTTCTTTTCTCATCTCCTTGGCTTCAGCGACCATCTCATTTGCCTCCAGCCGCATTTTCTTTTTCCCGCTTTTACATGATCCACTACGGTAACGTGGACAATCTATATCATCTGCCTGTTGTCTTAATTTCGCAGCATTCGCATCTAACTCATCAGCTTTCTTTTCTAACTGAGCGGCTTCCTTAAGCCTGATCTTTACTTGGTTTTCCTTGCTCTGTGTCTTAAAATCAACGACCTCTTCAGTCTGGTCCGCTTCTGCGGCTATCTGCTGGGGATCCGGCGGCACAGGCACATCAATATTACCTGATTCCTGCGGAACAAATTTTCCTGGTTTTTGCTCCTTTGATTCATCCACCACCCTGCTGGTTGCGGTTATATCCCTGTCTTCTAAAAGCGCCAATTGCATCCCTCCCCCAAATGACATATCGGATGTAGTGGTACCGCTGGAGCTGCTTACGGTTTTGCTGGTAACAATAGCCGTAGGATTGGCATCCGCGGCGTGCTCTTCGCCGATAAAGTAATCGCTCATATCGGCGATCTTTCCCTGCAGGCCGCGCTTGACATAGATATTCATCGTGATAAATCCTAACGAGACTAATCCGATAAGGATAACCCACTCCATTATTGTGTTTGCACGCTTATTCATATCTCTCACCTTTTCGGTTCGGCGCCGAAAGGAAGCGTATTTTCCCGACGCTGGATATTCTGATGGATCGTAGTGCTGGAATCAGTAACGCTCTTTTTTATCTCCCCAACCTTCCCCTCTGAATAAGACTTTGAGTTTTCTGTTATGTTACGGGTAATTACGTTATCCGCGGATGAAGCGCCCGGAGAATAACCGAACCCTTCGCTTAATTCATCGGCATAGCCCCTTATCCGGCCCTGCGCTCCTCTCTTGAGATAAACCTGCATCGCAAGCAAGGCCAAGGCGATTACACCTATAAGCATACAATATTCCAGAGTATTCTGCGCTTTACTACGCCTCATCTTGAGGGCTCCTTTAGTTACCTTTTGGACTCATCCAATTCTACCTGCACTTGTCTGAAGCGCGCGTTTACTGCCCGCTGGATATATTGGCTCATCGCCAATAACGCCGCCGAGACTACGGCGATTAATACCGTATACTCTAAGAAATTCTGCGCCCGTTTGCTATAAAAGAATTTTAACATATGTCCCTCTTAAGGCTCTGTCTCTTTGGTCATTACGCTGGCGGCATCCGTAAAATATTCACCAAAAGTATTGCGCATGCGGCCGACAAAACCCAGGGCCAGTATTGCCGCCAGGACCACGCTCATAACGATGAAATATTCCGCAATGGACTGTCCTCTCATAAATGTTTTTTTCATGTTATCGCCCGCCATATTTAAAACATCTTCTTATCCATAAACTGCAAGAATATCGGCCCGCCGATAACAATAGCGATCACCGGCAGGATAAAGAATATCAGGGGAATGAGGATTTTTAAGGGCGCCTTCATCGCGATCCTCTCTCCACGGTGGTAACGCTGCAGGCGCGTATCTTCAGAAAGTATGGCGAATGCCTCAGAAACCGGGGTCCCCATGCGCTCTGCCAACACCAAAGTCTGCACAAAAGAAGTTATCTCCGAAACCTGTAACCTTGTGGACATATCTTTTAATGCCTGGGTACGAGGTTTTCCCCAGCGGATCTCTTCCAGGACAAAAGCCAGCTCTTCCACCATAGGGTTGTGCGGAGTTTTTTCTATGACCCACTTCACTGCCGAAGCAAAATCCAGTCCCGCCTCTACGCAGAGGCCCAAAAGGTCTACTGTTTCAGGCATTGTTTTTACGATTTTTTCCTTGCGTTCCTGGACCTTCCTGTTCAGCCAGATATCCGGAACCATATACCCAAAGAAAAGGCAGAAGATAATAACGACGGGATCTATCTTCTGCAGGGTAAAAAAAGCCGCGATGTTTAACACTACCGCCAGTATCAACTTCAGGTTAAAAAATGCCGCGGGGGTGAGCCCGACATGCGCGGAATCAAGCCGATTTTTCATTTTCGCGGATAATTTTGTGTTCTCCAGGAAAAGTTTGCTGAAAGGAAAACTTAGGCCAAGCGCCTGGCTCAAGAGTGCTTTGGGCGCGCGGCTTTGATTCTGTTTCGGAGTAAAATTCATTCTCGGGCTCGAGAATGAAGGCATACCCAAAAGCCCCGCCAGGACAGCCATTATTCCTATTATTATAAGCAGATAAATAAGGACCATTATCTTCTCCTTACAATTTTATGGTACTAAATTTTTTAATCAAAAACATACCTATAATCTGCAAGACCACCGCCACGAAAAGGAGCATCCTCCCTTTTTCGGTATTAAGCATGATATCAAAATGCTCGCGGTTGAATGTCACCACCCACCAGATAAAACCAAAAGGCAGGAAAGACATGATAATGCCCTGCATCTTTCCCTGCATAGTCAGCGTCTTAATGCTATCCGTTAATTTACGGTTATCGCGGATAGTTGTGGTAAGCCGGCTTAATACCTTGGTCAGGTCGCCCCCGGTCTCGCGCGCAACCAGTATAGAGTTTATTACTAACCCCAGCTCTTCAGATCCTATCCTTTCATTTAAATGCACCAGGCTCTCCTCTAAAGGCACCCCCATCTTGTTCTCCCTGACTACCAGGCCCATCTCCTGGCTCATCGGTGCGGGGATCTCTTCTATTAATATTTCCAGGGCCTGCAATAAAGAGAGCCCTCCCTTAAGGCAACTGGCCAAGATCATGATAGCGTCTAAAAGCTGGGTATTAAATTTCTGCTTGTGCCGGCTGTCCCTTATCCGCAGGATTATGGTAGGGACAAATAACCCCAAGACTGCCCCTGCCGCCGCTAAAATCGCGGAATTCAGGAGAAGGAAAACAACGACGCCGAAGACAGGAGGCAGAATGAAGTAAAGCCTTAAGAGCTCTTTCGGGCTCTTGCTGTAAAAAGTCTTGTCGAGCTCCTTCTCCAAGAACACCTCTTTCTTCTTCTGCCACTGCCTTGCTTTATCGACTAAAGAAGGTGCCAGGGCCATCCCCAAAAGCAGCAAAGAGGCTGAAAACAAAAGAGCAATAATCAAAATCATTTTTTATCCTCCTGTCGATGCATACTTACCTGGCTTACTCCTCCTGATCAGAGACGGTTATATTCTCGGTAGAGCTGCGGGTCTGATGTTGAGTGCTGGAACTAGTAGTAACAGGCCTATCCCCGCCGGTCGTATTCTCTTCGGTATTTACGTTGCTGATCGTGGTTATTGTTCCCGTCGAATGCTCCGAATACTGCTCTCCTATTTCATCTGCGGATTGCTTTAGTTTCCCCTGTACTCCCTGCTTTACATAGGTCTGCATAAAAATTAACCCCGCGACTACTACGGCAATAATTACTCCGTATTCAAGCGTGCCTTGCCCCTTTTTGTTCAGACGTATAAACATTCTTTTTCACCTCCTTTTAAAAAACTTATTCTTCAGAACCAAACCAACCCGTTGTCTGTTCCCTGGTAGCATCAACAGAAGTAGTAGAACTCCTGGATGTGCCGTCTACGCTCTCCGTATTCTGTGATTTCTGGGAGGTTGAACCCGTTGTTTGATTATAATAAGGCTCATATTGGCCGCTGCTAAAAGAAAGATTCTCTCCGCCAACATCGCCACCGGCACCGGTATGATCAACCACATCTCTGACTCTACCCTGTATGCCCCTTCTCACATAAACCTGCATCGCCACTACCGCGGCTATAACCAAAGCGATAATGATTGCGTATTCAGCAGTACTCTGCGCCTTTTTGCCTAATCTGCCTAACATCAAAATCACCTCCTTACTTTCCAAATTGAATTCTCCCTACCTGGTCCTCCATCTCCTGGGAAACATGGTCCAACGAACCTTCCACCCTAGGTTTGACAAACTTAGTTGCCGCCACAATTACTGCCGCGATGATCGCGGTTAGAACTAACACGTATTCCAGTGTTGACTGGCCCTTTTTGCGTAACATTTTTTTCACCTCCTCTTAAGCACTTTATTAAAGTCATTAAAAATTTTTTTAACAAAAAGCCGGATTACCAAAAATCCTGTCGGCTTTCGGTAACCCGGCTAATGTCCTCGCTCCAGACCCATGGAAGCAAAAATTAAAAAACCTAAAATGTTCTGGCGAGCGCATCCCGTGGCTTTGCGCAGCAGAGACCTCCATCCCCGCCTTGCTCTTTCGATGCCGCCTTCTAATCGCAATTAAAATATAACATTTATATATAGTGGCGTCAAGGAAATCTCTACCTAATAGGAAAGCGTTTTCTAAATAACACAGAAGCGCAGGCGGGTCTTATCCGGTAGGAAGAGCTCTCTTTCATTGAGCCTACGGCACAGATAAGCCAGTTCCTGCGGGAAAGGATATCCGGCAGGAGGGGAAAAGGTAATAAAAGTATTATTTTTCTCCTTCTTCGGGATGGCTTCTAAGCCGTAAAAACACTCTTTCATCGACGGAGAATCATCTTTCTGGAGTTGTGTCGGGGCAAAATAACACTTTAGGTATAGATCCAGGGCATGGGAGTAGACAGCAAGGAGATCTTTGACATCGCAGGAGACGGCTTTATTAAGATTAATTTTGGGCGGTAAAAAAGAGCTTTTGAGACCGGCAGTGTAGGTAAAAAGTTCGATTTTACGGTTAAAATCTTCAAACCCCTCTTCAAGGTTAGGCCAACGGTTAAGATAATCATCCGCTAGTTTCTCATAAGAAACTGATTCGGCAGGAAGATTGGTCAGGATAAGCAGGCGCGCCTTCTCCGCCAGGGCTGTCTTCAAGGCTACACCTATTAATGTAACTCTTTGTTGTTCAATCGGTTGCAATAACTCAATCTCTACCTGCGCAATATAATAATACTTCTTCAGGCCGGAAAAATAAAAAGGATTAAATTCTCCGATTTTATTTACTTTACGGTATTCCCTAAACTGCCAGGGCCAGGCCCCAAATACACAATAGCATCTTTGATCTACGGGTGGAGTAATAACCTCCAGTTCCTCAAAATTATTACCACAAAGGGTAAATTTTAATATACTCTTCTCCTGGCCATAAAGGCCATTAATAAAATCAAAAAAATCCTTTCCCGGAATATCATTAACCGGCGCCATACCCAATAAAAAAACATTCTCCTGGAGATGCTTATGTATATAACTACTTATATTAGAAGTAGTTACATCAAAATCATATGGGGTATATGGCGTAGACCAAATAGTATGTAATCGGGCATCTAAATATAAAACCTCATTCTCTGATAAATCCACTTTTATGTTACGTGTCTCACGGAACACGTTGGAGAATTGTAAAGCCATATCAGATTTTATTTCTGTAACATATTGAAATTCATTAAGATAAGATAAACTGCTCTTTGTTTCTTCCTCTTTGGACATATATAACGCCCCGTAAATAATCCGCTCTATCTGGGATAGAATATCTTTCTGGTCAGTGCCTATTTTTCTCTGGATTATTTCGCTGAATCTCTGGCTACCTCCTAATAAATAATCCACTGCTTTCAGGATTATAATACCAGAGGATCTCTCTTGGCTTGGCGCTTCCGGAGTTGCTGGCAAAGGGCTCTGTAATAGCGTTTCTTTGACCGGCTTGCTACTGCTAAGCCTCTTTCTCCTGCCTACAGGCATACTCAGGCCTGTGTTTTTAAATATGGCATTAATGCTGGATTTGGAGAGTTTAATCTGATATTTTTTCTGAAGTAAACCGGAAAGCTTGCGGCAACTAATCCTGGAATTAGTCTTTTTCTGCTCTAATATAAAATCTTTGATTTCTGGCTTTAATTTATGGATAATACCCATATTCTACCTTTAGATTGGACATTTAAAATATAACATATCCTATCTTCTATGTCAAGCTTTTCAGATTGGACATTTATATTATGTTTTTAATCTGGGTTATTCTATCAGGAGGATGTCGCCTTTAGAAACAGAAGCAGGAGTAATAGTTCCGGAAGGTAGCTCAATAGCAAAAGAGGCCTTAAAATATATGGCGGAGATCCTAAAAGTAGGCAGGGAAGAAATTACTTCTACCACTCTATTTCCTTTATCTACGAAAAGCACATCTATGGGAAAACGCATGAAGAAGGTGTGTATAGAATTGCAAGATTTTATTACCAGCGCTTCACCTTTTGGCAGTTCTTTTTTACCTAATAATCCTTTAAGCCTGGTGAAAATAGTGCCGGCGATCTTAACTTCTGTGGCCAGAACCGTATTCTTGGTTTTATTGATCAGCCGCATTCTTATTGAGACCTCTAAGAAATACTTGGGGACACTTTCCCGATTGGATTGGAAACAGTTTCCGTTTTATTCGGGAAAGTGTCCCCTACTGGAAGAAAAGAAAATTAAGCAGACTTAAAGACGTTTTCAGGAAGCGCTATGCCCTTTATCTTTATTTCATTAACAAATGAAGGCACATAGCCGGTAGCCCGAAAGTCCCCCAATACCTTATGGTCCGGGCCCATGCCTGTTTGATTGAAGACAAAGATATCTTCCAGCCCGATATGGGTCTCGTCTTTCATCCCTGTTAATTCGCTCACCTGGATTATCTTACGGGTGCCGTCGGACAATCTGGCGGTATGGACGATGATATCAAGGGCAGAGGCGACCATCTCACGTATGGCCCTTACAGGCAATTCTACCCCTGACATAAGGATCATGGAATCAAGCCTGGAGAGGACATCGTGAGTAGAGTTGGCGTGAATAGTGGTCATAGAGCCATCGTGGCCTGTATTCATCGCCTGAAGCATATCCAGGGTTTCAGCGCCACGGCACTCTCCGATAATAATTCTATCCGGCCGCATACGCAAAGTATTTCTAAAGAGATCCCTGATAGTGACCGCGCCTCTGCCTTCAATATTAGGAGGCCGAGATTCCAATCTCAACCAGTGGCTTTGGCTTAACTTTAACTCCGCGGCATCTTCAAGGGTAATAATACGTTCATTATCCGGGATGAATGCGGAAAGGATATTCAAAATTGTCGTCTTACCGCTGCCGGTGCCTCCGGAGACGATTATATTCTTTCTGCATAATACGCATGCCTTTATAAAATCAACTACCGCCTGATTGGTAGTCCCCATGCTGATCAACTCTTCCGTCTTGAACCTCTCTTTACGGAATTTTCTAATGGTCAGCGTCGGTCCGGTCAGGGCCAGAGGCGGGATAATGGCATTGACGCGCGAACCATCGGCTAAGCGCGCGTCTACCATCGGCACAGACTCATCTATCCTCCTGCCGATAGGGGCGATGATACGTTCAATGATCGTCTTGACCTGGGAATTAGAGATGAATTTCTTGCTGGTTAATTCTATCTTACCGCGTTTCTCTACAAAGACCTCGTCTTTATTATTTACCATAATATCGGTAATTTCGGGGTCGGCCAGGAGATCTTCTAAGGGGCCTAAACCAAGCGCCTCATCCAGGATTTCTTTTACCAATTTATTACGGATCCCGGAAGCAGAGATAAAACTCCCTGCTTCCTCGGCCAGGAAATTAGTGACCATTCTTTCCGCTTTATCCCTTAAATCCTTAGTCTTTTTTGAGTCTGTGAATGCCTTTAAATCCAGTCGCTTGAGGTTTAATTCATCAATAAGACGATTATGGATCCTGCTTTTAAGCAGGATGATCTCGTCTGTTTTCTCCGCCGGCTCCGGCTCAGCCAATTCTTCATCCAGGCCTTCCTTCTTCCAGGTCTGGCCTGTTTTTTCTACCGGTATTTCCTTTAACTTGAGATCTTCTATAGCACTGACCTGGCCAAGGAATAACTGGTCGTTGGTGGCTAGTTCATGAGCAAAATTATTCAGGGCTATAGAAATCCTTGCCCTGGGGTTTTCTAATACAAAGGGTACGTTGCGATTAAGGGCGTCACCCACGGTTTTGCCTTCGGATGGGATCCTGGCTATAATATCGACCGGAAGGCTTACCCTGACCTCCTGCCAGCTGATACCTGAGACAGATTCAGCCCTGTTAAGCACCACCCTGATCATGCTCAATGGGATATGTAAATTCTGTAATACGTCCAAGATCCATTCCGTTTGGTATATAGACAATATATCCGGCGTTACCACTAAAAGTATAAGGTTGGCCTCATTTATGACCTTTATCAGGATATCGCTAAAACTCTTGCCGGCATCAATAACAAGATAGTCATAAGACTTATCTAGCAAGGCGAAGACATCTTTTATTTTTTCCGGGTCAAGATGAGGAGACTGTTGGGGTTTATTGATTCCTTCCAGGAAATCAGCGCCTAAAGATGGGTTGTTTACTAAAAAGTCGTTCTTGTCGAGTTGTTGCGGATATTTCTTCAGCAGATAAATCAAATCCGCCATTGATTTTTTTGGCTTTAGATTAAGCAAGCGCGCCATATCGCCCACAGCCTGCGTATCCAGATCAACCAGACAAACGCGCTTCTCTTCTTTCTTGGCCAAATCAACAGCCAGATTGGCGGCAATCAGAGTTTTACCTACTCCGCCTTTTGTGCTAAAAAATACTATCCTCTTAGACATATTTTAATCCAGGCGATAAGCTATGGGCACTTCTATCCATATTTCATTCTGCTCTATGGAGACGGGGAAAGGCGGATAAGAGGCGATACTTCTGGCCGCGTTTAGGGCGTTATCATCAAGTATTTTATACCCGGATGATTCTCCGATTGCGGACCCTAGAAGTGCGCCTACGTGAGAAAACTGAAGGCTCAATTTTACTATTCCCTGAAAACCCGCTTTTTTGGCAAGGGATGGATACTCCAGGTTATTCATAATACGTTGCTGGATTATGGAAGCATAATCTTTTATAGGGTTTACGCCTATCTCGGGCACCGCTATTGCTGCCGGCCTGGCCTGCGGTTGCGTTATGACCTGCTCTGCCACAGGAAGACGAGGGTTATCGCGGGCGATGATGCTGGGGGTAAGGGTAATAAATAATTCCGTATCGCCCCTGTTACCGCTCCCGCCACCCTTAGTGGCCGTTTTATTCCTAAATAGTAGGCCGACTACCGGAATATCTCCTAAGAAAGGAACCTTGCGGATCTCTTCCGAAGAGCTTTGTTTAATCAGGCCGCCTATGGCTACGGTTTCTTCATTATTAATAAAGAGTTCTGTGGAAATATTACGTTTTGTCACCGGGTAGGCCTTGGCAGTTACTGAAGTAGTCGTACCGATGGTCTCGGCCTCACCTACCTCGCTTACTTCTATATTCAACCCCAATTTTATCCGATCATCTTTCATCACGGTAGGACGCACCTTTACCTTTATGCCATATTCTTTATATTCTATTTCTACAGCCGAACTCGTCTCCCCGGTAAAAGTAGAAAAAGTGGGTTTCTCCCCTCCCACCATTAATTGTGCTTCTTTGCCACTCTGACAGGCCAGGCGCGGACGGGAGAGAATTTTTGCTTTCCCGTCTACCACCAAAGCGTCTATGGAAGCCGTAAAGGCATCGCGGCTGACACGGAATATCCTGAAGAGATCATCCCAACGTGAACCCGTATTTGTAGTAGCAAAAGAAGTGCTGGGGGTAGTCCCGGTCGTAACGGAGACCGAACCGGAAGCAGGTATACCCGGAGAACCGACTTCAAGTATATTAACTTTTTCCGGTAAGCCAAATCCCAGGCGGGTGGTGGAATCCTTGCTTATCTCCATGACATTGGCATCTATTTCAATCAATGTCTCTTCTTCTTTGACTTCAATGAGATCAACGGCCTTTTCTTTCAACGCTCCCAAGGCCAGGGTAATGCGCTCTCTATCCTGCGGGGTCTTAACCCTACCCAGAAGCATAACTTTACCTTCGTCTTCCTGAGCGCGGGTGTAAACTTCCGGAAAATCCAGGCTGGCCAATAACTTATCTATGCGGGCTTTTATCTCCAGCATATTCTCGGTGAGGACTTTAATCCTAAAGGTTTGCTCACCATAACTATCCCAAAATAACAGGGTAGTGTTCCCGACGGCTTTGGGGCTAAGAGTTACTTCGCTTCTTGTCACATTAGTCACATCCATTATATTAGGATTGCTTACCGCGATACGGGTCGGATTGCTCACAGGGATGACCTTTGGCCCCCCTAGGTATAATTTTATCTCTTCCGCATCCTCTGTGACCGTGTCGTAGATACTATCTCCGGAGACCGTCGCCAAGTTTAACGCCGCCAAAAATAATGCCGTCAAAAGAATAGATCTTTTCATCTTGCCCCTTTATTTTAGTTGTTTATTTCGTATTTAGCGCAGAGGGACTTTCTCTTTATTTAGACCCCTGTATATCTCTACGTATTCCCCTTCTTCCTCCTGCGGCTTGACCCCTGCTTCTCCCGCCGCCGGCGGCCCAGGCATAATATATTGGGATAATGTATCCCAGCTGGCCGGCTGGACCGACTCTATCTTGGCATCGGTCGGAGAACGCAATACCAGCCTGATCTTGCTCTGCTCTTGAACAAAAGTAATAAGGCTGGCTTCCTGCGGGGATAGCGCCAAGGTGATAAGAGGGGAGGCTTCTTTTGTGCTCTCCTGTTTCTTATACCGTGACTCTTCCTTAACGGGCATCCCCATGTCCTGGCCTACTGCCAAAACCAGGATATTTTGGAATAAAGGCGCTACTTTAATCTGAGTTACCGTCTTGCCATCCGGGGTCTGCATAGAAACGGGTATCATCCCGATGACATCCACGTAATCTCCGCCTTTGATCATCCCGCTCAGAGAAGAAATATTATCTACGGCAATACTGACTGCCCTTTTCCCGACGGGAGTAATGGATGCAAGGTTGCCGGCACGCTGATATGCCAGTTTACTTAAGGTAATTTGTTCTCCTTTGGAAATAGGGGCCAGCGTAATCATTCCGGAGATCCTGTCAAAAGAAGTAACCGCCTGCGGCTGAACAAATTGGCTGGGCATATTCTCTGTTTGCAGATCTTCAATGTCAATAGCCACACCCTTATCTATATCTCTCTTGGCTATTAACACCATAACCTGGCTAGCCTGATATTTCTGCGATTTTGCTTTTGCCTCTATATCAGCCTCTGTGCGGATCTGGTCAACATATATTTTTAGCGCGAATAGGGCGACCACGATCAGGGCTATCCCGCTTATAAGGATGATGCGCTGCTTCTTCATCTGTGGCATCTGCGGAAAATTCGTCATGTTATTGCACCTTCCCCTCGTCAATTACTATTTTGGCCTCGCTAGAAAGCTTACCTACCAGATCCTCTATTTTCTGTTGTTGTTTTAAGAAAACAAGCATCCGCTTGATATTATCCCAGAGTTCGGATAGCGACTTCTGTCCGCCTCCGCGCTTGGCTTCCAATTTTATAATATAGTATCCGTCGGGGCCTTTAAAGATAGAACTCGTCTTCCCTGCTTCCAGGGTGTTAGAGAATGCCGCCTCATCAAATTCGGCAGACTTTGTCCCTCTCTGGATGAAACCCAAGTCCCCCGCGTTTTTGGCGCTGGCTGCCTTGGAGCGATCCTTGGCCAATGTGGCAAAATCCGCGCCCTGTAAAAGCTGGATCATTATGTCCTTTGCCTCTTGCTCTGTAGAAAGCACTATTTCGCGTATCTGCCTCTGCTCCGGTTCCTTTAACTGGTCCTTATAGGAATTATAATAATCTTCTATTTCTTTAGAGCTGACATCGGTATTCTCGGTGAGCGTCTTTCCTAATTCCATGAGCACCAGTTGCTGCTTTGCTTTTTCTAAATCCTGGCGTACCAGGTCCGCCCTGTCTAAACCCCTGGCCAGGCCTTCCTGATAAAGCAACGTCCTACGGACCATCTCATTCTTTAAATAATTGACTTTCTGTTCTGCGGTGGTAATCTTATTCTCCGGCTTGTCCTCGGGGACTACGGAATTATAAGCCTCGACATCAGCATTCAAATCTTCTAAGGTAATAGGCATATTGTTTACCGTGGCGATCACCGTTCCGGTGACAGGGACGGTATTATAAGCAGGCGCAACAGGTTTTGTTTCTTTTTTAATCTTGAGCAGGTCGCAACCCGTCGCCAAAGATACCAAAAATGCCGCCGCAATGACTAAACTAAGCCGCAGTTTCATGTTTTACTCCTTTTTGTTTTTATTCTTTCTTTATCTCGTTAATAATCTTTATCAATAAATCCGCGATCTTGGCGATCAGGTAAAAGAAAAAGAAGGCAAATATATATCCTGCCAATACTACATAACCCACCGCGGGATTATACCCGGGCACCTTGCCCAGGATGACAGAAACGCCACCCAATATTCCCATAAACAAAAAAATCCAGGCAGCAATTTTAACTACTGCGCTGGAAGTCTTTAAGAATCCTAAGTGTTCCCGCATTGATCCTCCTTGGGCCGTAAGCAAACCCGCCTACCGATGGGCAGGCTTATTGTTTATTTTTATCATATATTCTCTAAAAAAGCAAGAAAATTTTTCCCGGGGGAAAAAATTAAAATACCCTAACGGGAAATTTAGCCCCAACCGGATTTCCCCGATAATGTTTCTTTTAGAGAGGATCGGGATCCCGCCTTTTTGCTAAAACCTATGGCGGGGGAACCGGTATAATTTTTGACTGACTTTGGAAAATACAAAAATTATAGCCCCAAGGGGATTTGAACCCCTGTTTATAGGCTGAGAACCTAGCGTCCTAGACCAGGCTAGACGATGGGGCCGTAATTTATTGTTGTTATTCTAATATAAAGAGATTATAAGGTCAATAATTTTATTGACCCCGCCCTTACGGCAGTATATACTATTTTTCATAAGAAAGGGATGCCAGGCAATGTCAATCCAGTTCGGGGTGGGCGTAAGCACGCAAAAAGACTCCCTGCAGGCGACGCAGGAAGCATTAAGACAAGCTAAGTCAAATTTACAAAATAAACAAATCCACCTGGCTATTGTCTTTAGTTCCATACATTTTGCCCATCCTGCTATCTTACGGACAATCAGCAGCCTATTGGGCCCTATACCCGTTATTGGAGCCAGCAGCTTAGCCGTTATCTCTGACCTTGGGATATTTAAACAAGGCCTGGCCATCGCCCTTTTCAGCTTCACCGAAGAGATATATTTTAATACTGCCTGCGTAAAAGAGATAAATACAAAGCCCATTACGGAAGCGGGCAGGGAATTAGGGGAAAAACTACTATACGGTTTTAAGGGCATGCGCAGAGACTTTGGCACCATATTTTCCGACGGCCTGATACCGGATGGCTCTTCCTTTATCGGCGGGCTCCAGGAGAGGCTGGGGATAAGTTTCCCCTGGGTCGGCGCCTCGGCCTCAGATAACTTCTCCTTTAAAAAAACTTACATATATTTTAATCAAGAAGTGCTTACTGAAGCCGCCTGCGGCATACTCTGGGGAGGTAAATTCAACTTCGGATTAGGCACAAAACACGGCTGGAAACCCTTAGGGAAACCACATCAGGTCACCAGGTCTAACGGCAATACCCTGGAAGAAATAGATGGCGCTCCTGCGGTAAATATATATAAGGAATACCTGGCGTATGATCTGCCTGAATTAAAGAAAGAATTAAAACGCATTTCTATATTTTATCCCATTGGCGTGTATCTGCCGGGAGAAGACGAGTACCTTTTAAGAAATATCCTGTGGATAAAAGAAGACGGTTCCCTGGTCTTCCAGGGTAATGTCCCGCAGGATAGCCGCATAAGATTGATGATCGGCACAAAGGAATCCTGCCTTTCTGCCGCATCCAGCGCGTTGGAAGAAGTAAAGAGTGCCCTCATGGGAAAGCCGATCAAGTTTCTTTTCGTATTTGACTCTGCTTCAAGATATATGTTAATGGGCAGACAGGCAAAGAGAGAATTAGAGGTTATTAAGGAGGGGCTGGATAAAAATACCCCCATTATCGGGCTCTATACTTACGGGGAACAAGCGCCCTTGAAGGCTATTGGCTACCACGGGCGGAATTATTTCCATAACCAGACAATCACCCTTTTAGGGATCGGAGGATAACCCGTTATGTATGAAAGCAAGTATCTGATCAATTTCCTGGGGATGGCCTCATTGGCATCTATTATCTTCCTGGGAATAGTCATACTGGTAAAAATGAACAAGATCAGGCACCTGAATGGCGCGGTGACAAAACTAAAGAAGTCCTTGGACGAGATGGATGAACAGGCTAAATTAATCGTGCGCACGGACATAGAGTTAAATAAAATCCAGGAAGAATTAGACAAAAAAATAACCGGCTTATACGCCCTACAAAGGCTTTCGCACCAGATGAGCACTACCATGGAAGAAGGCCAAATATTTAAAAAAATAGAAGTTGAACACTTGGAAGACCTGGATTTTGAAAAGGCCTGCGCCTTCTCCTGGAGCAGCGCAGAAAAAACATTTATATTGCAGATGAGCCTGGGTTATACGCAAGAAGACACGCAAAGGATAAAATCGGCTACGGATTTAGAAAGCGCCTATCTGGACTTAATCCATAGCGGTAAAACCCTCTCTTCTGACTCCCTGCAGAAAGAACCCGCGCTCAGAGATAAGATAAAATCTATCTTTAAAGTCACTTCCTTTGTCCTCTCTCCTGTATCACCCAAAGAAGGAGACAAGGGATTCCTTTTTCTGGGGACCGAAAGCATAGATACAATAATCAGCGAAGGAGATAGGGAACTTATCACTATCCTGGCTAACCAGATCGGGCAGGCATTGGAGAACGCGCGTTTATTTGAAAAGACCTGGCGCTCACAGCAGGATTTAGAGAAAAAAGTGGAAGAGAGAACACAGGAATTGACGCATACCTTGGATGAATTAAGAATCGTCAGCAAGAGAAAGACGGATTTTATCTCCAGCGTTTCCCACGAATTAAGGACTCCACTTACCTCTATAAAGGGGTACGCCTCAATACTGCTCACCGGGAACCTGGGTGCAATCCCCGATCAGATCCGGGAACGCCTGGATAAGATAAACCGTCATAGCGACGAATTGGTGCAATTAGTCAATAACCTGTTAGATATCGCCCGCATAGAAAGCGGAAGAGAGATAATGAAGAAAGAGATAGTAGATTTAAATGCTGTCACTGAGAAAGTCTCAGACCTCTTGTCGGTGCAATTCAAAGACCACCAGATCGAGTTTAGCGCCCAGATGCCTGAAGAAGCCAGGATGGTATCCGCTGACCGCAGCCAGATAGAACGCGTCTTTATTAATATCATTGGCAATGCTATAAAGTTTACTCCCGCAGGCGGAAAGATCACCGTGCAGAGCCATAAGGTAGATAAAAACATCCAGGTAGATATTAACGATACCGGATGCGGCATGCCGGAAGAAGCCCTGGAGGCTATATTTGAAGAATTTTACCGGGTAGATAACCTGATCAACCAACAGACAAAAGGAACGGGCTTAGGCCTGACGCTGGTGAAACATATTATTGAAGCGCATAACGGAAAAATCTGGGTAAAGAGCAGGATTAACGCCGGCTCAACATTTAGTTTCACTATGCCCGAATCTACTCAAGGATAAAATTATGGCGATAAAAATATTGATAGTTGATGATGACCCGGACATAAGGGATGTGCTAAAAATAACCCTCTCCGAAGAGAATTATGAAATACTGGAGGCCTCAAATGGAGAAGAGGCCTTAAATATTATCAACTCCAAGCCGGTAGACCTGGCCCTGTTAGACTATAAGATGCCTAAGGTAGACGGCCGTCAAGTCTGCAGCCTGATCAAAAAAGACCTTCTCTTAAGGCACCTGCCTATAATTATGGTCACAGGCAAAGGGGAGATTGAGGATAAGGTCTGCGGGATAGATTCCGGAGCGGATGACTATATCGTAAAACCTTTTGAGCCCAAAGAACTGCTGGCGCGCATCCGTATGATCCTCAGGCGCACGGAGCGCGACTTGGAAGCAAACCCTCTAACGCGGCTTCCCGGAAATGTCTCTATCTTAAACGAACTTTCGCGCAGGATAGATAAGACAGCCCCTTTTGCCGTCTGCTATATAGACCTGGATAAGTTTAAATCCTATAACGATACATACGGCTTTGAGCATGGAGACCAGGTTATTCGGGAGACCGCCCGTATATTGATCCGCGCAACGCAAGGACACGGCAACTCCGAAGATTTCATCGGCCATATCGGAGGAGATGATTTTGTGATCATCACCACCCCCGGGGCCGCCGACGGCATATGTGAATACATAATCGCCGAATTTGATAAAACCTCCCCCTCATTTTATAATGAGATTGACAGGAAGAATGGTTATATCATCGCCAAGGACAGGCAAGGCAAGCAACAAAGGACATCCCTTCTCTCTGTCTCTATTGGAGTGGTAACTAATGAATACCGCAAGATAGAACATGTGGCCCAGGTCGGTGAGATCGGCGCGGAATTAAAAGAAGCCGCCAAGCACATGGAGCGCAGTAACTACGTAAAAGATAAACGTAAATAAAAAAGCCGTATATTATAAGCATTTTCTAAGCTTATTTATACGGCTTTTTTATTTATGCGCGGGGAGGGAGTTGAACCCTCACGAGTTTCCCCACTACCCCCTCAAAGTAGCGTGTCTGCCATTCCACCACCCGCGCGTCATGGCTGCCCCGCATGGACTCGAACCATGATAACAAGATCCAGAATCTTGTGTCCTACCATTAGACGACAGGGCAATTAATCTACCAAAGATTACGCTTGACCCAATTATCCATCCAGACAACCGCGTTGCGGGTGCCCTTGGCATCCTCAGCCACGCCCATAGCGGTATAACCTACGCCACAAGCTACCCCTCCGGCCGTCCCTGCCGCTGCCCCTTTTACGGTAGAGCATCCGCTTGAGAGAACAGCTAAAAACAATACACCCGCGAAAACTTTTTTCTTAGCAAAATCCATCTTCGCTCCCTCCTGGCTATACGCCTTTTTTTATAAATTTACTTAATCTTTCTGCGGTCCTTTTCTTGCCCAGGTAATAGATCACCTCAAATAACCCCGGGCCGATAGTCTTTCCGGTCAATGCCACCCGGATAGGATGAATAAGCGCCTTGGTTTCAATATTGAGTTCTTTTACCAGTTCCCTGAAGGCTGCCTCTATGCTTATGATATCGAACTGCTGTAGCGCCTCTAGGCTCTGGATAAAAAGCCCGAACTCTTTTGAGAGGTCCCGGCCCAGAAACTTCTTCTCTGCGTCCGGGTCTATGGTGATCTGATCTAAAAAGAAAAAATCCGCCCACTGCACAAAATCATTTAAGGTGGGTAAGCGCTCCTGGAATAATTTTACCAGGGTGGTGATGTATTGTCTATCAAAACCCTCCTGTTTTATATAGCCCGCCTCCAAAAGCAATGGGATAAGCTGGTCAGTAAGTTTCTCAGGGTCCTCTGTCTTAAGATACTGATTATTCATCCAGTTCAATTTTTTCAGGTCAAAAGTAGCCGCGGTCTTATTTACCGCGCTAATATCAAATAACTTTATCGCCTCATTGATATCGATCACCTCGCGGTTGGCTCCCGGCGACCAGCTCAATAAAAGCAGATAATTCACCAGGGCCGCGGAAAGATAGCCTGCCCGGCGGTATTCGCTAATGGCGGTGGCCCCTGTCCTTTTAGAGAGCCGGCCTCCCTCCATCCCCATAATTAAAGGCAGGTGCGCGAATGCCGGTATAGGTAACCCCAATGCCTGGTAAAAAAGGATCTGCTTAGGGGTATTAGAGATATGGTCATCGCCGCGGATCACATGCGTTATATTCATCCCGGCATCATCTACCACGCAGGCGAAATTATAAGTAGGGGTCCCATCGGATTTTATCAACACCTGGTCCTTGATATTCTGGGAATCAAATTCGATCTGCCCACGGATCAGGTCATTTATCTGTATCTTCTGTGGGGTGACTTTAAAGATCACTGCTTCTCCCTTATCAGTCTTCTCTATATATGCCGCGCCTTTTTTTAATAACGCTTCAGCTTGTTGGCGGTAAAGGTCAAACCTCTGGCTCTGATAATAGATCTCATCCCAATTAAACCCCAACCACCCCAAGCTGTCTGTAATCTCATCCAGATATTCTTTCTTGGAACGAACTTGATCCGTGTCTTCTATCCTCAGGATAAATTTACCCTGCTTGGCCCGGGCATAAAGCCAATTAAAAAGCGCGGTGCGCCCTCCTCCTATATGGAGATTACCGGTAGGTGATGGCGCAAAACGTACCCTGATCATTTTAGCTTAGCTCCTTCATTCAACGCTTTACGATTGATCTCGATAAGGCCTTTTTTATCCTGCGGGGCAATCTCCGAGATCACATGCTCAACACCCTTTAAGCTCACAATTTTCTTTTGGGTCAGAAAACATCCCAGGGCGGCCATATTGGCGACCTTTATATTACCTAATTTCAGGGCGGTATCGGTAAAGGGTAATTGTAACACAGAAATATTATTATTCATATACTTAGGGATAAGGGAAGAATTGACGATCAAAAGCCCACCTTTCTTTACTCTCCCTTTGAATTTCTCTAATGAAAGCTCATTCATTATAATCAAGGTATCTGCCTGCTGGATATAAGGCGAGCCTATCTGTTTATCAGAGATCACCACCATGCAATACGCCGTCCCTCCGCGCACCTCCGCTCCGTAGCAAGGGAACCAACTGACGAATTTCCCCTCCTCCATCGCTGCCTGCGCCAGGACCTTCCCCAGGAGCATCACGCCCTGACCGCCTGAACCGGCTATTATAATTCGTTCAATCATGATTTAGTCTATGGTCCGTAGTCTATAGACTACGGACTAATTGCTATTTAATTCTCCCTAATGGATATTCTTTTACCATTACATCTCTTATCCACTCCAGAGAGCCCTGAGGAGAAAGACCCCAGTAAGTCGGACAAGAAGATAATATTTCTACTAAAGAAAAACCGAGATTATCTATCTGGTTCTGGAATGCCTGCTTTACCGCCCTCTTTGCTTTTATGATCTCCTGCGGAGAATGTAATGATACCCGTTCAACATATTTTACCCCGGAAAGTAACGCCAGCATCTCGGAGATCTTTAAGGGATATCCTTCCTGGCCGGGATCCCTCCCTCTGGGAGTAGTGGCAGTCTTCTGCCCCAAGAGTGTAGTAGGGGCCATCTGTCCTCCGGTCATCCCGTAAATGGCATTATTGATAAATATCACGGTCAGATTTTCGCCGCGGTTAGCGGCATGGATTATTTCATTCGTGCCGATAGAAGCCAGATCTCCGTCTCCCTGGTAAGTAAAGACAATATTCTGCGGCCTGACCCTCTTGATCGCGGTTGCTACTGCCGGGGCGCGGCCATGCGCGGCCTCCGAACAATCAAAATCCCAGTAATCATAGGCAATCACCGCGCAACCAACTGGGGCTACCGCGATGACACGCTCTCTGATGCTTAATTCGTCAACTACCTCGGCGACCATCCGGTGCGCGATACCGTGTCCGCAACCGGGGCAGTAATGTGTAGATATGTTTCTTAAAGATTTAGGGTGGCTAAAGATTTTTTCCATTTCGCTATACGCCGATCTTTTTGATTTTACCTATTATTTCTTCCTCCGTCGGTATCCCGCCTCCGGAACGGCCGATAAATCCGACTACGCACTTACCTTCCAGCGCCAATTTTACATCCTCTACCATCTGTCCGTACGACATCTCTACAGCCAGAAAAGCAGGTTTCTTACGACTGGTTGCTAATTCCTGGAATATATCTTTCGGAAAAGGCCAGAGCCTTAAAGGACGGATAAGCCCTATCTTTTTACCTTTTTCCCTTAAGCCTAAAACAACGCTCTTGGCGATCCTGGCCATTGTCCCATACGCGACCAGGATAATGCGGGCATCATCTAAAAATAATCCTTCATAACGCTGCTCTTTATCTTGAATTGTCTTATATTTTTTCTGCAGGATAAGGTTGGCTTTCTCCAGGTCGCCTTCTTTTATATAAAAAGACTTTATGATATTGGGCTTGCGATCTTTACAACCTGTCAACGCCCATTTTTTAACTTGGCTGGTGACGTGGTGGCTTGGCGACTTGGTAACTTGTAATGGCTCCATCATCTGTCCCAGCATTCCATCCGCCAGTATCAGCGCGGGAACGCGGTATTTATCGGCCAGGTCAAATGCCTGTGGCATCATGTCATATGCCTCTTGAACGTACGCCGGGGAAAAAACAATACACCGATAATCCCCATGCCCTCCGCCGCGGGTCGCCTGAAAATAATCCGATTGCGCCGGTGCGATATTGCCTAATCCGGGCCCGCCGCGCATCACGTTTACGATCACCGCGGGTAACTGGGCCCCTGCGATATAGGATATCCCCTCTTGTTTTAAACTTATACCGGGACTGGAAGATGAAGTCATCGCCCTTACTCCGGCAGCAGAGGCGCCAAAGACCATATTTATAGCGGCTAATTCCGATTCCGCCTGCAGAAATATCCCTCCTGCCTGGCGCATATGCGCGGCAAGATAAGCGGTAAGTTCATTCTGGGGGGTGATAGGGTAACCGGCGTAAAAACTACACCCTGCCTGTATCGCTCCCTCGGCAATCGCTTCGTTACCGGTCATTAATAATTTTTTTGTAGTCATGTTATTTATATACCTCAATACAACAATCCGGACAGACCATCGCGCAGAATGCGCAACCTAAGCATTCCTGCGCTTCTTTAAATTCTACGTAATTTGACCCCCGCTTATTCAGGCGGCTGCTTTTTATAATCAATTTCCTGGGGCAGGAAGCCACGCAAAGCAGGCACCCTTTGCATTTATCTTTATTAATGAGTATTTTTGCCATAGACAGACCTAATCCTTGCGGCTATGCCTTCTGCCGTTAATCCGTATTTTTCCAGCAATAAATCTCTTTTCCCATGCGGGATAAAAGCGCAAGGCAATCCTATCTTTTCTACGGGCCTGGCGGTCAAGTGACTTACCGCGCTCCCTAAACCCCCTTGCTCTATCCCTTCTTCCACGGTGATGATGAACTTCATTTTTTTGGCCAATTCCCGAATGAGATTTTCATCCAGCGGCCGGACAAAACGCGCGTTGATCAAGGTCCCGGATAGTCCTTCTTTTTCTAATATTTCTAAAGCCCTCAGCGCGGGCCAAACCATGCTGCCTAAAGCTACCACGGCAAAATCTTTGCCTTCTTTTAACATTTCAGATCTTCCTAATTCTATATTTTCCGGCGACCGGCGACCGGCGACCGGCGACCGATCTCTAGGATAACGTATTGCTACCGGTTTGTTTAAGCTCAAGGCAAATTCCAGCATCCGGGATAATTCTTCCGCGTCCCTGGGGGCCATAATAATTATATTAGGTATTGTCATCAGAAAGGCAATATCAAAAATACCCTGATGCGTTACTCCATCTTCTCCTACAATACCGGCGCGGTCAATAGCAAAAACTACCGGCAGACCCTGCAAAGAAACTTCCTCTATTATCTGGTCATAAGCGCGCTGCAAGAATGTGGAGTAAATGGCTACTACCGGCTTGAATCCAGCTTTGCTCAATCCGGCGGAAAAACAGACCGCTCCACCTTCGGCGATGCCCACATCAAAAAATCTCTCCGGATAAGCATCACGGAACCTGTCCAGGCCGGTCCCTTCCGGCATAGCCGCAGTAATGGCGATAATCTTTTTATCAGTCTCAGCCAGCTCTGTCAACTTCCGGCTGAATACTTCAGTATAAGTCTTGGCTTCTAGAGTATTGGCCGTAGACAGGCTGACGCCTGTATTCAGATTAAAAGGCCCGGTGCCGTGGAACCTGACCGGGTTATTCTCCGCCGGAGGATAACCTTTCCCTTTCTTGGTTACCAGATGCAGCATTATCGGCCCCTTTAAATTAACGATATTCTTTAGAGTGGGGACCAGGGTATTAAAATCATGCCCATCCAGGGGGCCAAAATAACGGAACCCCAGTTCTTCAAAGACAATGCCGGGGATAAAAAGGCCCTTTAAAGTTTCCTCAAACCTGTTGGCCAGCTTTATCAGACGATCTCCTTTAGGCAGGCGCGACTTAGCGAAATTTTCTAAAGAGGCCTTAAAACGATTATATATCGGTAAAGAAATAATTTTATTCAGATAAGTGCTTAAGGCGCCGGCATTAGGGGCGATACTCAATTCATTGGTATTTAAAATTACCAGCATATCTTTTTTGAGGTGCCCGGCATTATTCAGGCCTTCAAAACATAAACCCCCGCTTAAAGATCCGTCTCCGATCACCGCTACTACCTTAAAATTCCCCTCCTTAAGATAATCCCTGGCGCAGGCCAGACCAGCAGCTAATGCCACGGCAGCGGAGCTGTGGCCGCAAGTAAAGACATCATATTCCGATTCTTCCTTAGAAGGGAAACCACTTAAACCCTGGTATTGGCGCAGGCTTGAAAAATATTTATTTCTTCCGGTCAGGATCTTATGCGCGTATGCCTGGTGCCCGACGTCAAAGATTATCTTATCCCGCGGGGCCTCTAAACAATAATGCAGGGAGATAATCAGTTCTACCGCCCCCAGGCTTGAGGCCAGATGCCCTCCGGTGCGCGAAACCGTATCCAGCATACCCGCCCTTAACTCCGCGGCCAATACCGGTAACTGTTCCAGGGATAATCTTTTTAAATCCTGCGGGCTATTTATCTTCTCTAATAGCATGGCTATCTTTGCAAAGTTATTCTTCCGGCTTTGCTTCGCTTATGGGCCTTAATTCAAACTCGCCTTTTTTATTCTTTACCAGAAGGTCAATCTTCTTTTTGGCATTATCCAGCTTCTGGTTACAAATACGGGAGAGCTCAATCCCTTCCTGATACTTCTTCATCGCCTCGTCTAGAGAGAGGTCCCCTTTTTCTAGATCTTCTACGATTTTTTCTAATTTCTTAAGCGCCTCTTCAAACTTGATCTCTGCCATATTATTTAACCTCCGTAACAGTGCTTAAAATCTCACCTTTATGCAATTTGGTCTTAATGGCATCTCCGGGCCCAACGTTCTTAGAATCTTTGATGATCATATCCTGGTCCGCCTTAAAGGTAATGCTGTAGCCGCGGCTTAATATATTCAAAGGGCTAAGGCTGGACAGTTTTTCCAAGGCCCCGTTAAACTCCGCCCCCTTTAATTGAAATAAATGCTGCATGCGCACGTAGATCTGTTGCGCCAGGTCTGTGATTTTTGCTTTATATTGCGGGACCAAGACCACGGGATTTAAAAACGCTAATTTTTTTACGGTGGATTCGAATTCGCTAACGGTTAACCTCAGTAAATTTTGCGCGCTTAAGTTCAGTCGATGCGTGAAGGTATCTATCGTTTCTTCAAAATTCAGTGTAGCCTCCAAGAAAGAACGCCCCAGGGCCATGGATAAATCATCAAGTCTTTCTTTTAGATCTTCTTTTTTGGGCACTGCCAATTCCGCGGCTACCGAAGGAGTGGGCGCGCGCAGGTCCGCCACCAGGTCTGCTATCGTCTGGTCGCGCTCATGGCCTACCGCCGAGATCACCGGGATGCCTGAATTGTATATTGCCCGCGCCACTACCTCTTCATTAAACGCCCAGAGATCTTCCATACTACCTCCGCCGCGGCCGACAATCATTACCTCAATCCGCCCGAAGGCAGGTAGGGTGTCATTAAAATCATTCATCTCTTTTATCGCCCGGGCGATATCTTCTTTGGCGCCTTCCCCCTGCACCTGGGCCGGCCTGATGACGATACGCGCCGTACTAAAACGCCGGTCTAGGACTTTTAGTATATCTTTGACCGCGGCTCCGGATAACGAAGTCACTACCCCTACTCCCGACGGAAGATACGGTATGGGCCGCTTGTGTCCAGGGGCAAAAAGCCCCTCGGCTTCTAATTTTTTCTTTAACTGCTCATGGGCAAGTTGAAGTCCACCGATACCTTTTGGCTCGAGTTTATCGATTAAAAAAGTATATTTGCCAAATGGCGGATAAACATTGAGTTTACCGAAACAAATAACCTTTAAGCCGTTTTCCAGCTTGAATTTGATATCTTTATTCCGCCAGGCGAATATCGCCGCAGGTAATACCGCGTCTTTATCCTTTAGGGAAAGATAAAAATGCCCGGAGGGATGCGCGTTGGCATTGGAGATCTCTCCCTCCACCCAGACCTCGGGGAAGGAATTCTCCAGCAGGATCTTTATATCCTGGGTAATCTCAGAGACGGTATAAATATGCCTGAGCTCGCCTGGTTTATTTGGACTATCGGGCGCTTCCAGGATGCCTGGGGATATAATATTATTCTTTTTGTTCTGCATCCGTAACTTTGGGCGTATCGGATACTATGGGTTCTACAGGCTTAGGCTTCCAGATAAGAAGATGCGTAGAATAAGGTTTCAAAACTAATGTCTCCTGATAAAGATCATCGGCGGTTATTTCTTTCTCTTCAGAAGGAGCGAAAACGCAATCCAGGCTGCACGAAGGGTCTATGGTGTATCTTTGATATATGTATACGCCTTTTAAGTTTTTAAGCCCGATTTTTAAGGTACGCTCCTGGGCCTGGAACTTTTTGGCCTGGCTATCCAACTCCGCGGCCTTCTTTAACGCGCTTTTGATTTTATTACTGGCGCGTAACTTGGAAATATCCGTCTTACCTGATAAAATCTCGTTCAGTTTCTCCTGCTTGATCAGGTTGAGCAAGAATTTCCTTTCAGCATCATTGAATGCGGCGATCTCTTTAGAAAGGAAGTTTGTGGCGATCTCAGGATCAATATAATTATAAACCAAAAACGCCGTGTAGTCGGCAGTTTTAGTGGCGATTATCCCTACGAATTCATCCTTAAATTTACCCTGGTACATCTGGTTTCCCAGGCCGCCTAACATCCTAAAGGCATTATATATCGCTTTGGGCGCGCCTTTATACACTGATTGCCCGGGCTCAAATGAAAAGATGCCGACATTTCTGGCCACTGCCTCTTTATTATCCTGAAAATCTTCTAAACAAAAATATACCTGGTAGTCCAGGCCTGCCCGGTACATATTTTCTATGCGCGCGGGAATAAAACTTGCGGTAATATAAGACTGTTCTTTTCTCTCCGGTAAGATATTGGCCTGGCGGTCAAAATTCCACTCATCCACTACTAAAGGCGTATTCCGGTTAAAGCCAAAATAAGAGAGCCAGTCACGAATAAGACTCACGGTATTTTTCTTGTATTTTGTCTCCCAGTCTTCTGTCCGCGGATCAGTGGAATAAGCGTGCCAGCTGATAAAATCCAACGGCAGACGGTAATGATAGCAGAACTTGATCAGCTCATAAAGCAGGCCCTTCTCCGGGGTCATGATATTATTATCCTCGGTACCCTGAAACCACCAGCTGGTGCTTGGGCCCCCGACCGGGATGTGGATCTTGGTCTCTGCCTCCAGCTCGCGGGCAGCCTCGGCGACTTGTTGGTACAAGTTGAGATAGTCCTGTTTGCGGCCCAAGAAGAAATCGTCTAAATCCGGGGCATTCCAAACCTCATACCAGATACTGTATCTCTTTTTACAGCTTAATTCACGGATCGTTTCTTTTATCAACTCTTTAAATTTTTTCAAGTCGGTAGGAGGGACTCTCTTATCTAAGCCCTTGCTTAAGCCAAAAGGGGTGCCGAATATATCCAAAATCACTATCCCGCCGGCATCGTTAATTTTTTTCAAGAGGCTATCATAATTATCCAAGAGCTCTTTCTGCGTGGCTGGATCCTTGGATAATTGATTGATCTCCCAAAGATTATATTGCAGGCGGTAGATGCTGCCGAAGCCGATATCCTGCTGCCAGGAATCCAAGACTTCCTTGGCGGCTAAATTCTGCGGCCAATTTGCCTGTTGATGAAAACCACGGCCGCTCAGATCAAGGGCCGGCCGGAATACCTTGGGTAAAGTAATTGTGCTAGAGTCAACATCCAGGTTAAATTCCAGGTCCTCTGTTTGCTGGACGGAAATTTCAGTAGCCAGTAACCGGTGGCCGGTAGCCAGGGAAAAAGTTAAAAGGCAGAAAATTATTCTGTAGAAGACTTTCATGGAAGTTTCCTCTGTATCCTGACAATAGATTTTGCCTTGCCGCTTGCCGGATCTATATCCACCACTACTCCATGCAGCTGCACGTCATCTTTAGCTACCTCAAACCTTACCGGAACGCAAGATAGAAATCTCTGCAAGACATCTTCCTTACGGCGGCCGATCACCGAGTCATAAGGCCCGGTCATTCCCGCGTCAGTGATATAGGCGGTGCCTTGCGGCAGTATCTTTTCATCCGCAGTCTGTATATGCGTGTGCGTGCCTAAAACCGCGGATACCTTTCCATCCAAATACCATCCCAGAGCCACCTTCTCCGAGGTGGCTTCGGCGTGGATGTCCACGATGATTATCTTGGCCTGGCTGGATAGTTCTTCTACCGCGACTAAGGTTGTTTTAAAGGGACACTCCAACGCCTCCATAAAAACCCTGCCGCAGACGCTGATCACCCCGACCTTAACCCCGTTTCGGGCCGTAAATAACCCCCAGCCCTGCCCGGGAGCGACGTCAGGAAAATTCAACGGCCGCAGGATTCTTGCTTCCTGGTTGATAATATCAAATATCTCCCTCTTCTTCCAGATATGGTCTCCGGAAGTAAACACCCCTATCCCCAAAGGAAACAACTCCTCAGCGACTTTAAGCGTGATCCCCGAGCCGCCGGAAGAGTTTTCGGCATTAGCCACCACAAATTCTAAGCCATACTCTTTCTGCAATTCCGGCAGGAGTTTTTTTACCGCCTCCCGGCCCGGTGAACCCACTATGTCTCCGATAAAGAGTATATTCATTTTTTATTTAGCCCGCTCAATAGCCCGGGTCTCGCGGATCACGGTTATCTTGATCTCACCGGGATATTCCATCCCTTCTTCTATCTTCTTACGGATCTCCCGCGCCATATTCACGGCATCACCATCGGAGATCTTTTCCGGCTGGACGATCACGCGTATTTCCCTGCCGGCTTGAATAGCGTAAGACTTCTCTACTCCCTTCAGAAGGTTGGCGATAGACTCCAGTTTTTCTAAACGCTTTATATAAGTCTCCAGGGTCTCGCGGCGCGCGCCGGGCCGGGCAGCGCTGATGGCGTCCGCTGCTACCGCCAGGACCGCATACAGGCTCTGCGGGACAATCTCTTCGTGGTGCGCCTCAATTGCCTCCAGGACCTGCGGTGATTCATTATATTTCCTGGCCAAATCCGTCCCGATCTTTGCGTGCGTGCCTTCTATCTGATGATCGACGGCTTTACCTATATCATGCAACAGGCCGATACGCCTGCCTAACTTGAAATCCAGGCCTAGTTCTGAAGCCATTATCCCCAAGAGAAATGAGACCTCCTTAGAATGCTGCAGGGCGTTCTGGCCGAAACTGGTGCGGTATTTCAGGCGGCCCAGAAGTTTGATCAACTCCGGATGCAGGCCATTTACTCCGGCCTCAAATGCCGCGTGTTCCCCCTCCTCGCGGATCTTCTCATCCATCTCCTTCTTTGTTTTCTCTACTATCTCTTCTATTCTTCCGGGATGAATCCTGCCGTCGGCAATAAGTTTCTCCAGGCTTAAACGGGCAATCTCCCTGCGCACGGTATCAAAAGCAGAGAGCGTTACTGCCTCTGGGGTATCATCAATGATCACGTCAACTCCGGTGGCCATCTCCAGGGCGCGGATATTTCTTCCTTCCCTACCGATTACCCGGCCTTTCATCTCGTCATTGGGCAAATTTACGACACTGACTGTGGATTCCACCACGTGCTCGGCGGCGCAGCGCTGGATAGCCAAACTGACGATCTCCCGCCCCTTCTTATCGGCGATACTGCGTAACTCTTCTTCTTGTTTTCGGATGAATACCGCCTTCTCGTTATTTAACTCCTCATTCAGGCGGGCCAACAAGATCTGCTTGGCTTCTTCCGCGGAGAGAGACGAAATCTTTTGCAGCCTCTCTTTTTCTTCGGCGATAAGCGCATGCAGATTCCCTTCTTTTGCCTTCAGGGACTCCTCCTGCTTCTTTATCCCGTCATGCTTAAGTTCTATCTCCTTCTCTTTCTTCTCCAAGAGATCCAGCCTGCGGTCAATATTCTCTTCTTTCTGGGCCAGCCTCTTCTCCATGCTGGCTATCTCCAGGCGCCGGTCTTTTGTTTCGTGCTCAAAATCCTGGCGCATCCGGTAAAGAAGGTCTTTGGCCTCTAATTCTACCTCTCTGTGCCTATCCTGCGCCTGTTTATTGGCCTGCTCTAGAATCTGCCGCGCCTTTGCCTCGGCGTCCTGGACTTTTTTCTCCGCTACATATCTTCTGAAAGAATATCCTGCGAAAACGGCAATCAAAGCCACCGCGAAAAACACGATTATGTTCAACATAGAAAATCAACCTCCCTCTATTATGCAATAACGCAAGCTTAAAGGTTGAAAATTAAGGCGGGTTTAACAGTATCAGGCAAAGATAACTTTGTTTACGCTTACGTCGTGGAGAGTGGTAGGAATATAAGGTAAGATCTGGAAGTCAAAAGCCAGGCCCAGGGTGGGGGTATCTTCCGGAAGTCTTCTTAAAAAATAATCATAACAACCCTTACCACGGCCCAGGCGCCTGCCTTTTTTGTCAAAGGCGACTCCCGGGACAATTACTAACTCTAAATCTTTAAAGCGTAAGGGTTTCCTCCGGACAGGTTCACATACTCCATAAGGGCCTTTTTTTAACTTTGCGTGTTCATCTAATACACAGGGGCTCATCTGGTTTCTATTTTTATTGCAAGTTGGCACGCAAACTATCTTACCTGATTTTTGCGCTTCTTTTATCATTTCTTCCGTATCCACTTCACCGGCAAGAGCGATGTAAAACATCACGACCTTTGCCTTCTGAAAAACGCCTTTACCAAAAAGCTTCTTTTTTATGATGTAGCTTTTTTGTTCCCGTTCTTCCTCCTTCTGTGCTTTTAACCTAAGAAGAATTTTACTACGGATTCGTTGTTTTGTCAACATAGCAGGACTCACTCGGAAACAGTTTCCAACTCAAAGCGGAAACTGTTTCCATTTTGTTCGGGACACTGTCCCCTGGAACTTTTAATGCGAATGCCCTTTTTCCTCAAATGGAACAGGCATGCCTTGTTTCTTGTAATAATCCGCCAGGGCCGACCTTAAAGCCTGCTCAGCCAAGACTGAACAATGGAGCTTTATAGCGGGCAAGCCCCCTAATGCTTCTGCTACAGCTTTATTAGAGATCGTCAACGCCTCTTCTATGGTCTTACCCTTGACCAGCTCCGTGACCATAGAACTTGTGGCCACTGCCGCGCCGCATCCAAATGTCTTAAACTTAGCATCTACAATGACATTCTTCTCTATTTTAAGAAACATCTTCATCACATCCCCGCATACCGGATTACCCACCGTGCCGACACCGCTGGCATCAGCCATATCTCCCACATTTCTGGGGTGCATAAAGTGGTCCATCACCTTTTCGCTATAGGGCAAGTTTTCCATCTTATTTAAGTCAACACCAATTTACGCGGCCGTAATTGTTTCTTAAAATCCTTAGGGCACTGTATCTGTTTTAGCCGCGCCAGTTTTTTCTTCTTCTCTAATTCCTGGTAGATCAACACCCAGGCACAATCTTTATCTTTATCTACTTCGCATTTACCTTTATTCATCCCGCCGCAGGGGCCGTTTAAAAGGCCTTTGGCGCAAAGTGTGATCGGGCAGATTCCACCGGTTACCTCTAAAACGCACTCGCCGCATAAGGAACATTTTTCGTAAAACGCGCCCTGGGCGTCCATCACCGCGCCAAAAAGCGTATCGCATCCGGGTAAAATTACCAGGCCCAGGCGGTCATTTGCCTTTACCGACTGCGTGCCCAGGCCACAGGCCAGGACCAGGATCGCCTCTGCCTGGCGTAGCGCCGGCATATTCTTGGCGAATTCAGCTTTCACCTTGCTGGCAACGCAAGGAGCCGAAGGTATACAGACGCCTACTACGCTTTTACCTGCCTCTTCCAGCTGCTCCTTGACCTTGCGAACCTCTGTTTCCCCGCCGGTTTTACAGGTGGTTGCGCACTCTCCGCAACCGACTAAGAATATCTTCTGATACCCCTCCAGGCTGCCTAAGATCTCGGTTAATTTTTTCTGCTCGGTAATGATCATAAATAGATTATACTCTTATTGACCGGGAGCGGCAAGTAAAATACCTACCCTGCCCCTTGCTTTCCCTTCTCTTTTTCCTTCTTCTCCTCAATAATCTTTTTGGCGATCTCCTGCGGCACCTGCTGGTATTTATCAAATTCCATAGAGGCGTTGGCGCGCCCGCTGCTTAAGGAACGCACCGCGGTAGCATAGCCAAACATCTCTGAAAGCGGGACAAGGCTAATAATAATTTTTTGCTTATTCTTGCTCTCCATATTTAAAATCTTCCCGCGCCGGGAGCAGATATAGCCGACGATGCTATTTACATGTTCCTCGGGAGTAGTGACTACTAACGACATATAAGGCTCAAGGAGCACCGGAGTTGACTTAAGGAACGCTTCTTTAAAACAGATGCTGCCGGCGATCCTGAACGCCAGCTCCGAAGAATCTACTTCGTGGAAGGAACCGTCAATAAGATTAACTTTGACATCCACTACCGGATAACCCGCGTAAACCCCTTTCTGCATCGCCTCAATTACACCTTTCTCTATAGCGGGGATAAATGAAGCAGGTATTGCCCCGCCTTTTATACTGTCGGTAAACTGAAAACCCTCTCCTGCCGGCGCCGGGGATACTTCCATTACTACATGCCCATATTGGCCGCGGCCTCCGGTCTGGCGGATATATTTACCTTCTGCCTGCGAAGACCCCAGGACAGTTTCGCGGAAAGCTACCTTTGGCTGGCCTACATTTGCCTCTACGCCAAACTCTGTTTTCAACCTGTCTACGATTATCTCCAGATGCAGTTCACCCATGCCGGTAAGTAAAGTTTCTTTTGTTTCCTCGTCGGTAGAAACCATAAAAGTCGGGTCCTCTTCGGCAAGTTTGGCCAGCGCCTTACCCAGCTTGTCCTGATCGCTCCTGGATTTGGGCGTGACACTTAAAGAAACCACCGGGGTGGGGAATTGTATCGCCTCTAACATAATGGGGTTATCTGGATCACAGAGAGTATTGCCGGTTATGGTATAGGAAAGCCCGGGTATACCGATGATATCTCCGGCAAAGGCGCATTCAATATTCTCTCTTTGATTGGCGTGCATACGCAGGAGACGCCCGATCCTCTCCTTTTTATTTTTAGTGGAGTTCAATACATACGAACCGGTGCTTAAAAACCCGGAATAAATTCTGGCGTACACAACCTTGCCCACATGGGGATCAGCCTGGACTTTAAAGGCAAGGCAGGAGAAGGGCTCATTGATATCGGGCTTTCTTTCCAGCGCTTTTTGAGGATCATCAGGATCATGCCCTTTTGTCTGCGGCAGATCCAACGGGGAAGGCAAATACAGAGTAACCGCGTCCAGCAATCTCTGCACCCCTTTGTTTTTAAAAGCGGAACCGCAGAGTAACGGGACCATTTTGTTGGCGATAGTCCCCCGGCGGATAACCGGAATTAATTCCGCGGGCGCAAAAGACTCCTGGCCCTCCAGGAATTTCTTGGTCAATTCTTCATCAAAGCTGGAAACCCTCTCCAATAATAAATGCCGATATTTCTTGGCCGCCTCCATATATTCGGCGGGGATATCCTCGGTATGAAATTCCTTCCCCAATTCACCTTCTGTGTAAATGTACGCCTTCATCTCTAACAAATCAATTATCCCGCGGAAATTATCTTCCGCGCCCAAGGGTATCTGCAAAGGAATGACATTGCCTCCTAATTGCTCTTCAATACCTTTAAAAACAGCGAAGAAATCCGCTCCCATGCGGTCCATCTTATTTACGAAGGCGATCTTCGGCACATTGTATTTATCCGACTGGTGCCATACCGTCTCTGACTGCGGTTCAACCCCACCCACCGCACAGAAGACCGCGATCGCCCCGTCTAAAACCCGCAGGCTTCTTTCCACTTCCACGGTAAAATCCACATGGCCGGGGGTATCAATGAAATTAATCCTGTATTCATTCCAGGAACAAGTGGTGGCCGCCGCGGTAATAGTAATGCCTCTCTCCTGTTCCTGCTTCATCCAGTCCATCGTAGCTTTTCCGTCGTGGACTTCTCCTATTTTATAGGTCTTACCGGTATAGAATAAAATCCTCTCGGAAAGAGTGGTCTTGCCGGCATCAATATGCGCCATAATGCCGATATTCCTGATCCTATCCAGGCTGATCTCCGGTTCCGGACGAGCTTCTTCTTTTTTCGCCGGCTTATCCGCCTTCTTCTCAACTATCTCATCCTGCGCCGGTTTTTCTTCTGGCGGCGGTACGGGTATCGCTTCTGGAATTTCCGGCAGAGCCGCTTCTTTCTCCGGCTCGATATTCTCCGGTTCTGACGCTGGTTGTGCCGTAGGCGGCTCTGGCGCGGGCGGCTCCAAAGCAGGCTCAACTGGCAAGGGCTCCTTCTGGACCGGGCGTTCTCTTAACTGATTAATCTCCTGAGCCAGGAACCTCAGCTTCTCCTCTTTTACCTCCAGCTCCTTTTCCAATTCCGTATATTCTTCATTTAATTTATTGAATTCCGCCTTCGGCACCCATTCGCTGGCTTGTTCTTTCTTTTTAAAATCATTGATGGCGTCGAGATGTCTCTTTATCTCCTCTTTGGCCTTCTCCAGCTGATGCTTCAGGGCCTCAAACTGATCGCTCTTATTCTTGGCCTCCTCATCTAAAAGACGTAATTGGGACCTTAAATCCTCCGCCTCTTTCTTCAGGTTAATGCTTTTGGTAAATTCCCCCTGTAACTCTTTCTCCTTAACCAAAAACTTATTCCTCAGGTCCAAATTCTCATCTTTGACCTTATTAAGCATCTCTTCGGACTTATCCACCCAATCCTGCCGGCGCTTTAATTCCTCCCCTAATTCTGCCTGTTTATTTTTAGCGGTGGAAAATTCCTTCTGCGCCAAGTCATATTCGGTTTTTATCTTCTCTAGCTCTCTCTCCAGAGAACTGACTTCTTCTTCTAAGGCCGAAACCTTCTGGTCTTTATAAGAAAAATCCTGCCCCTGGCTGGGGGTAGGAGTCTTTTTCTTTTCCTTATACTTTCTGGAATTATCCTGAGTGGAGAATACGCCAAAAAGCGCGTATGCTACCATGCCCAAACCCAACAAAATAATTATTTGCAACAATAAGGCCATCTACTATTTCCCCGTTTTTTATTTATTCAATTTCCGTATCTTCTCCAGGCGTTCCTTAATCTTGGCCTCATAACCGATATCCGTGGGCTCATAATAACGCACTCTCTTACGGGTATATTTTTGCTTTACCACATGCCCTTGATAATCATGCGCGTATTTGTAATCTTTACCATGCCCTAAGGTTTCTGCCCCCGGATAAGAAGCATCTTTAAGATGATCAGGCACCTCCTGGGTCTTCTCTTGCTCGATATCCTGATAAGCCTTATCTATCGCCAGATAACTGGCATTGGATTTAGGGGCGCAGGAAACATAAATACAGGCCTGAGCCAGTGGGATCCTGGCCTCCGGCAGGCCTACAAACTCCGATATCTGCAGCGCGGCATTAGCCAGGACCAGCGCCATGGGATCGGCATTCCCTACGTCTTCGGCAGCCAGGATACAGATCCGCCGGGCGATAAAACGCGCGTCTTCCCCGGCATAAAGCATCTTGGCCATCCAATATAGCGCCGCGTCCGGGTCTGAACCGCGCATAGATTTTATAAAAGCCGAGGCAGTATCAAAATGCTGGTCTCCGTCCTGGTCATAAACCACGGCTTTCTTCTGAATGGACTCAGAGGCGGCCTCTAAATTAAAACCGATCGTCCCATCTTTAGATTTAGGGGTAGTCAGCACCCCTACCTCCAGGGCATTCAGCGCACGGCGCGCGTCTCCCTCGCAACTTTTGGCCAGGAAACTCAAGGCCCTCTTTTCGGCCTTGATCTTATAGTTTCCCAGGCCGGATTCTTTATTATTGATCGCCGCATCAAGGATGGCTAAGATCTCTTCTTCCTTAAGCGATTTTAGTTCGCAGACAAGCGAACGCGAAAGCAGCGGAGAGACTAAAGAAAAGAAGGGGTTCTGTACTGTGGCCCCGATCAAAATAGGGTTCCCCTCCTCCACATCCGGCAGGAGCACATCCTGTTGCGCCCGGTTAAAGCGGTGTATCTCATCAATGAAAAGTATGGTTTTTTTACCGGTATTGGTTTTTCTAATTTTGGCGGCCTGGATAATCTTTCTTAATTCCTCTACATTAGATGTCGTGGCATTGATAGAGGCATAGTGCGACTTGGTGACGGCAGCGATACACCAGGCCAGGGATGTCTTGCCTGTGCCGGCAGGGCCATATAAGATCAGCGAACTAAGGCGGTCGGCTTCGATCGCCCGGCGCAATAATTTAGCCTCCCCCAGGATATGTTTCTGGCCGACAAATTCATCCAAGGTCTTCGGCCGCATACGCACCGCAAGAGGCAGGTCTTTTAGGTTTTCTGGATTAGGTTTTTCTTCAAAGAGTTCCATAAATGAGGCCACAACTTATGGAGCGATAGCGAACATAAGTTGTATGGCCGAATTTACTCCGATACTTGCGAAGAAATTGATTTCATCTAAGCTTATCAATTTCTGAAGCGTATTAGTATCGGAGAGAAGGTTATAGAGAGCGAGTTCTGTAAGTGTAAGTTGCTTCTCCGATAGTAATGCACTTCGTAAATTGATGAGCTCAATTTAAATCAATTTACTCGTAACTATCGGAGTTAACTCGGTCAATAACTTACGTTCGCTCGCTTTCAGCGAGCTCCGTAAGTTATGACCTCGTTTAAAAAAAATCCCCGCATTGTGCCGTTGGAAGGGATAGTCTGAACCGTTTTGGCTTCAGGTGGGTGCCTCTCCTAAAGCGCCTAAGCGCCAAGGAAGGTCGGCCCCCTTAAAATTGGTGTTGGTTCAACAATTTTCCTCTTTCCAACGTGCACCGCAGGGATATTTTAAAGAACTTATTACAGAAAAAGTATAGCACATCTTGTCGGAAAAGTCAACTTAGCGCAATCTGGCCCCAAACTGCTCTGTTAATAAACTACAGATCTCCTGATGCACAGGATTGATCTGGGCCTCTGTGAGCGTCCCCTCTCGAGAGCGGTAGACACAAGATATGGTCAACCCCCTGTACCCCTGAGGTATCTGCCTGCCCTGATAATAATCCACAATACCGGCTTGCTCAAGAAAAGGCCGGCCTTTTTCTTTAATGGCCTCCAATAATGACCCCGCGGGAAGATTATCCTTAAGGATAAAACTGATATCCCTGGTAATGCCCGGATATTTAGGTAAGGGAGCAAACTTTTTTTGCTTTTGGCAGAGGGCAAAAACCCGTTCTAAATTAACCTCTGCCAAAAATACATCGTTGTTCTTGATCCCGAACCTATCCGCGGCAGACGCCTTTAATTTCTGCATTATGCCTATCTGCTCTTGATTTATATGAACATTTACTGCCCCGTCGTTATCCGGGGTGAAACTGAAGTTTTTTATCTGCAGGCGCGCAAAGAAAATTTCTACTGCCCCTTTTAAATGCAATAATCCTGTTTCATCCTTGACCAGGCCGCCGGAAACTAAAAAAGGTTTTGTCCCGCATAAGGCTATCCCCAATCTTAACTCTTCTTTATCCGGGGTAATAAACGCGGGGGCGATCTCAAAGAGATTCACATACTCCTGCTTCTGATTCAAATTATAGGCAACCGCGGCCGCCAGGCTCGGCAGGAGCGCGGGCCTTAAAACTCCCTGCTCTTTACTCAAGGGATTCAATATCTCTATTGCCTGGATGCCGATCCCGAATCCTTCCAGCATATCTTTGTCAACCAGGCTGTAAGTAATTGCCTCATTTAACCCCATGCCTATGAGCGTTTCTTTGGCAAAAAAGACCTTATCCCTTCTCTGGCCCGTGGTTACCTCGGGCATAACTTTCGGTAGAGTGCTGGGGATATCTTCAAAGCCACTGATCCGGGCAATCTCCTCCATTAAGTCTACCTGGAGTTTCACATCCGGACGGTGCGCCGGCACAAATACCTTTAACAGGCCTCCTGCCGCAGGCTTGACTTTAAAACCCAGGCCTAACAAAATCTTTTTGGCCTGCGCGTTATTAATACCTATACCTAAAATATCCTCTGCCTGTTTAACTGAAAAACTAATGCTTTTGTCTTCTATCTTTACTTTGCCCAAGGCCTTGGCCAACACGCATCTTCCGGCGCTTAAATCCTGTATTAATTTCAGCGCCTGCCGGGAAGCGTCTTCGACCATCTCCGGATTTATACCCCTCTCAAATCTATACGCGGATTCGCTCTGCAGGGCAAGTTTACGTTTGGCACGGCGGATCAATATGGGATCAAAGACCGCCGCCTCTAAAAGGATATTCTTTGTGCTGCCGCAGACCTCTGTATCCTTTCCTCCCATCACCCCCGCGATAGCCACCGGCCTATTCTCATCGGCGATAACCAGGACCTCGGAATCAAGGGTTTTCTCCTGGCCGTCGAGAGTAACTATCTTTTCTTTATCTTTTGCCCGGCGTACGATTATCTTCTGCCCACCCAATTTATCCAGGTCAAAGGCATGCAGGGGCTGGCCATATTCAAAGAGGATATAATTAGTGATATCCACGATATTGTTCACGCTGCGGCAGCCCATCAGCTCCAATCTGTGGCGTAGCCACTCCGGAGAAGGGCCGACCTTTACGCCCGAGATTATTTTAGCCGCGTATAAAGAGCAATCTTTTTTATCCTCGATCTCTAAAGAGAAAGGTTGTAGGCTCTTACCGACGGCTGGTGACTGGTGGCTGGTAACAACTTTTAATTTTGCGCCAGTGATCGCCGCTACTTCCCTGGCTATCCCTATCAGGCTCAGCCAATCCGGGCGATTAGAGGTGATCTCGATCTCAAAGACAAAATCCCCTTCTCTCTCCTCCAGTGCGGTAACCTCCAGGCCGGCCATGGTAAGTTTATGCGCCAACTCCCGCGGGGAGATGTTTATCGGGACAAAATCTTTTAACCAGTTATAAGTGACTTTCATATTAGAATTGTTTCAGGAATCTTAGATCGTTCTGGAAGAACAACCGTATATCATCAATGCCGTATTTTAGCATCGCGATACGCTCTATGCCCAAACCAAAGGCAAAACCGGTGTATTTTTTAGGGTCGTATCCGACATATTTAAAGACATTAGGGTGGATCATCCCCGAACCCAGGATCTCCAGCCACCCTTTCCTGCCGCAGACCGAGCAGCCCTTGCCTTTACAGATAATACAGGAGATATCCGCCTCTGCCGACGGCTCGGTGAAAGGAAAAAAGTGCGGCCTAAAACGCATCTTAATATCCTGCCCGAAGATCGCTTTGACAAAAACCTCTAAAACCCCCTTGAGGTCAGAAAATTTTATACCGGCATCCACCATTACTCCTTCTATCTGATGAAACATGAATGAATGGCTGGCATCCACCGCGTCCGGACGATAAACCCGCCCGGGGACTACTACCGCTAAAGGCGGCTTACGCGATTTCATCGTGCGCACCTGCACCGGAGAAGTATGACTGCGCAACAGTAAACGCTGGCTGGATTTTGCCTGCGGCTTCAAATAGAAAGTATCAAACGCGTCTCTGGAAGGATGCTCTAAAGGGATGTTTAAACCGGTAAAATTATTCTCTTCGGTTTCGATCTCCGGCCCCTCTACCACTGAGAATCCCATACGATTAAAGACCATGCAGATTTCGTCAATAGTCTGAGTAATAGGATGCAGGTGGCCGGGCTGAGCGGCAATGCCGGGGAGAGAAATGTCTATGGCGCCCATTGTGGACTTAGCCGGCTGGATCTCAATAGACCTCTTCTTCTCTTCCAGGAGCGCCAAGATCTTATTTTTTAAAACATTGGCCTCCTGGCCGAATTTACCGCGCTCCTGGAGTGGCAGGTTGGGGATCTCCGCGGTGAGCTGGGCGATCAGGCCTTTTCTGCCCAGATACTTCACCCGCGCTGACTCCCATTCCTGGAGAGATACTATCTTGTCTATGTCGGGCCCTACTTGCGCGCCAATAGCGTTAATATCCATATCAATCCCAATATCCCTGCCAGGATAATAACCTGGTTTTTCTTGGCAGGGTTTAATTTCTCCTGCAGAGGCCGGCCGGAGTTTATCTTACGCAAAACCTGGGCGTGTATATCCAGGTCTCCGCCGTGTTCAGCGCAGGCACGATTAAATACGCCGATAACTTCTACTTCATCTCCGATAGACTTATAGCTGCCTGTATAGATTATATCCTTTACCATATCCTTGCCTATCCAGATACCGATGGCATTTGCCCCATCGCTAGTATTTAACCAGCAATATTCTCCGCGGCGCATGATATCGCCGATTACCTCTCCGGCATATGATACTGTCTTACCATCATATTCTTTTGCCTGCCGGATCAATTCCACGCTAGAGATAGATTGGGCATAACAAACAGAGCGCAGAATGCAGAACGCAGAAAACAGAATAATAAATTTTTTCATTTCTTTCCTTTGATTACCGCGATCAGCACTCCGATCAGAGTAAATACGGACATAAACTCCAGACGCCCCGCCCACATCTGTAATATATAGGTAATCTTAAGCGCCGAGGGCATTCCTGTTTGCGTGATCCCGCAAGATAGGCCCACGTTGGCTGCCGCCGAGGTTGATTCAAATAAAGAATCCAGAAAAGAATAACCGAAAAACATCCCCACCAGAGAACCTAATCCGTAAAGGACCAGATATAATAAGGTGATCAGGAGCGCGCTCCTGACCTGCTGGTTCTCCAGAAAGATAGTTTTTATATGATGGAACTTTTCTATTACTGCCGCTTTTTCAGGCAGGATAATCCTTTTTAAGTCTTCCTTGAGGGCCTTGAATATAACCCCGATACGCAGCATCTTGATCGCGCCGGTAGTAGAGCAGACCGCCCCGCCCAGGGCCATGGCACAAATAATACCCACCAGGCTCAACTGGTTCCATTCACCGGGAAACTGTGGGGCATAAATAGTCATAAAACCCGTTCCGGTATGGGCGGAGATCAGCTGATAAAAACCTTTACGAAATAGCATCAGGGCCTGCGGATAGACCCCTGCCTGGGCCAGGCCTACAGCCACGATAGAAAAAGTAGTTATTATCGTAAAGAAAAGCGTGACCGTTTCAATATTCCTATATATCTCTTTACGGTTACCCATCCAGATATGGTAATGCAATTTAAAATTGATCGCCCCCAAGATCATGATCCCGATAGTGATAACCTCAAACAGCAAACTATGATAATAAAGGATATTCTGGGATTGCGGGGCAAAACCACCGGTATCAAAAGCCGCCATAAAAACACAGGCGCCGTGGAAAAAGGCAGCCAGCGGCCTCATCCCTCCCAGGATACCTGCCATGCCTAATGCCAGGGTCCCTAAAACTAAATAGGTAATGCTCACCAGCCAAATAAACCTGGCTGTATGCACCACATTAGGCAGGATTCTTTCGTCGCGTGCCTCACCTACATACATCTTAAAGGCGCCGGAGAACCCTCTGACAAAAAAGGAAAGTGCTACTATCACCACGCCCTGGCCTCCGATAAACATAATCAGATGCCGCCAGAGATTATGGGCTAAAGATAAATGATCCAGGTCCTGCGCTAAAGTTAAACCGGTAGTGGCAAGCCCGGACATGGCCTCAAAAGAAGCGTCCAGGTATGATCTCCAGTGGCCGCTCAGGTATAACGGGATAGCACCCAAGAGCATCGCCACCAACCACGATAAACTGACCACGATCATACCCTGCATCCAATTCAGGTCATGTTCTGTAAAGCAGAGTTTGGTCAAAATCAAACCTATTATAAACGAAATAAGAAAGCAGATGATGAAATCAAGGGCGGGATTGAGTTCGCCGCAACCCCATCCAAAAAGAATAGGGACCAGCATGGTAAAAGCAAAACCCAGGATGATTTTGCCCAGATAAAAACCGATGATCTTCAAGTCCTCTAGGCGAGGTTTAAGGATCATAGCTTAACAGATGCCACCAGGCAAATAATAAAGACTGCCGCCATTATTACCAGGATATAGAGAATTTCGGTAGCGATACCCAGGACTATATTAAAGGGTAATTTTATCTTCATTAAAGTTTGCCGGCTAATAAGTTCAAGAGCTGCGGCTCATTACCGATCAAAGTAAGCGCGATGACGTCATCACCGGATTTTAAGACCGTATCCCCCTTAGGGACGATCACCTCTTCCCCCCGCACCACAGAAACCAGCACAGAATCCGCCGGTAATTGGATATTCCTTACTTCTTTATCTATGACCGGGGAGTCTGCCGGAAGGTCCACGCGCACGATAGCCAGTTTTCCGCGCTTAAAACTCATCAGGTTCACAAAATCCGAGAATGAGGCTTCTTCTTCAATGACCTTGGCGATAATCTTGGTGGAGTCCACCGGCACATCCACGCCTAATTCAGAAAAAGTATGTTCATTGTCGGGGTTATTCACCCTGCCGACGGTGCGGTTGACCGAGAATCTTTCTTTGGCTACCTGGCAGATGATCAGGTTATCCTCATCATCGCCGGTAACCGCGGCCATGACAT